>JAJTBE010000131.1 GCA_021287065.1 Bacillota bacterium | reverse complement strand
TGGGATGGAGGTCCGGAGGAAACTTTTTTCAAAAAGTTTTCTCCGGGAACTGGGCAAACGGTTACAACCCTCGTGAGCGACAAGACAAATCCATGCCTTAATTTATGGGCATTGGAGTGCAACCTCGCTTTTCCAAATCGCATGCTCCGCCTGCTCCTGAGTTATATTGCACTGCAATTCTCTTCATTCTGTTTTCTGCATACCGGCACAATTTTCAATCGATATAGGAATTCCTGTAGGGGAGAGTTTACCGCTTTTTTAGGGAATTTTGAGTTTTGAGTTTGCAGTGAGGGCGAACCCTTGCGGGTCCGCGTCGGGGTTGCAAACCCCTCCTACGATCGCTGGCGAACGCTTGTGGTTATTGGGTTTACCAGCCTATCAGGTCCAATACCACTGAATCAGCAAAAACCACTCCAATCCCCAGTCCAATACTCCTGTTTTTCAAGGAAGGAGGTTCGGAGACAACCTCGCTTTTCCAAAAAAGCGTGGTTCCCTCTGACGGTCCCAAATCCCCACAGTCCAAAATCCCTCCGGTCGGTCCCCTAATTCAAAAGTTTTGGGAAGGCGGGTGCCCGCCAGCAGGGTGGGCGCGGGGAAACTTTTTTCAAAAAGTTTTCTCCGGGAGCTGGGCAAACGGTTACAATTCTCGTAAGCGTTCAGACAAATCCATGTCTTAATCCATGGGCATTGGGCCTAACCCGTCGGAATTATTTTTTTACCCGATGAAATAAAAATCCTCCGATAATTACCATATTAATACGGTAAAGAGATTTACATAATAATTAATCAGAGGATAAATATCAGATTAGTCAAATTTATCTATATGGTAAAACATTAAAATATCAAAGAAAGGAGTTCACTAATGAAAAAGAACCTGATTCTTGTTATGCTGGCAGCATTTCTTCTGACAGCTCTGGTGCCTGCATTTGCAGCAGAAAATTTCTGGGTGGGCAAAAAACCTCCGGAGATTAAAGCCCTTGAATGGATAAATGCTTCCAAGGCTCCTACTCTTGCCAGCCTTAAAGGCAAGATTGTGGTTGTCGAATTCTGGGCAACCTGGTGTCCTCCCTGCCGTAAATCGATACCCCACCTTATTGAAATGAACAACAAGTTCAAAGACAAAGGCGTGGTATTTATCGGCCTTTCAAACGAAGACAAAGCAACCATTAACAAACTGGTCAACGAGCTTGGAATGAACTATATAGTCGGCGTCGGCAGCGTAAGCGGCAAAGAGTATATGGTTAACGGAATTCCTCATGCCGTAATCGTTGGAAAAGAAGGCAAAGTGGTTTGGGAAGGCCATCCTATGGACGGTCTCGACAAACAGCTCGAAGCCCTTACAAAATAGCTCAGGGAAAACTGAAGTACCGTGTGTTGTCGTTAATTCCGGCGTTTGGATTATGCCGGTTGCCGCAATAAAAAGAATATCTTTTTCTGTCGTCTGCCGCTGTGTATGATGCCCGGAAAGAATCCTTGTGGCATACGGGGCACTCGGGAATTTGTTTAATATAAGAAGGCACGAGCCTCTGCAGTGAATCAGGAAACAATCCTGAGTTATCACCTGCATACAGGGCAAGGGCCTTTTTTATTTCGGTTCCCGAAGCGATATATTGTTTCGGCTTGGTCTGCCTGTAGTACCAAAGATAGACATGGCAGAATATAATAAACGCAAGCGAAACAAGAATAACCATTTGAAACTCAAGATTGTATATAAGGGATCTGCCTTTTGGATGTCTGTTTTTCATAATTATTAGAGTTACGCTTTCAAAAAAAACTCTCCTTTCACAACTGTTGTAAAAATTAGTGATTTTTTGCAAATACCAAAAAGGAGATTCCATAAACCGGAAGAATTTTACCTGTCCGTAATGAACCTATCAATTATTTTTATATTTTACTGGAGGATTTCATGGGAAAAGAAAATATCATCCTTGTAATTAATCCGGGGTCAACTCATGACGAGGTCAGTCTGTTTAAGGGAGAGGAAGAAATTTTCCATGATTCCATAAAATACTCGGTTGCTGAAATTCAGCCTTATGAAGACAAAAATGTAACTTCCCAGTATGATTTCAGAAAGAGCCGTATAAAAAAGGCTCTGGCAGAAAAAGGAATCGATCTTAACACAATTGATGCAGTCATAGGCAGAGGCGGCCTCCTCCACCCCATACCAGGCGGAGTTTTAAATGTAAATGAAGCAATGGTGGACGATCTTGCTGAAGCCAAATACGGCGACCATGTTAGCAACCTCGGTGCCATACTTGCAAGAGCAGTTGGAAACACTTTCAACAAACCCGCTTATATTGCCGACTCGGTAGTTGTGGATGAAATGGAGCCTCTGGCGAGATATTCGGGAATGCCGGAAAATCCCCGCGTATCCATCTTTCATTGCCTCAACCAGAAAAGAGTGGCAAGACTCGCAGCGGCAAAACTCGGAAAAGACTACAGCGAATGCAGTCTTATCGTTATGCACGCAGGCGGCGGAATTAGCTGCGGTGCGCACAAAAACGGAAAAGTAATCGATGTGAACAACGGCCTCGACGGCGACGGACCTTTCACACCACAGAGAAGCGGCGGCGTTCCTGCCGGCGGCTTGGCAAAACTCTGCTTCTCAGGAAAATACACCAAAGACGATATCAAACTGAAAATCAGTCGTAAAGGCGGCTTAAGAGCATATCTCGGCACCTCGGATCTGATTTCAATTGACAAATATATCACAGGCGAACCTTTTACAGACGAACAGCTTAACACAGCAAATGTTACACCTGAAAAGGCAAAAGAAATTCTCGAAGCCATGAGCTATCAGATAGCTAAGGAAATAGGCGCTCTGGCGGCAGTATTCAAAGGTAAGGTTGACGCCATAGTTCTCACTGGCGGCGTAATGTACGACAAATTTGTCGTTGAATGGATAAAGGAAAGAGTGGAATGGATTGCCCCTATTTTCATTTTCCCCGGCGGCGATGAAATGAGAGCGCTCAGGGATGCAGCAAACAGAGCACTCAACGGCGAGGAAATTCCACAGGATTATGAACCCTGGACCTAATTTAAGCTAAAACATCAGAATAAACCGGACAGGCACAAAACAGGCACAAAAAGGGAGGCGTTTAATGAAGATCCTGGATTTCAGGCAGATAGAGGAAACAGCAAAAACCAAAAAGGGAAAAATTGTGGTCCCAATGGCACACAACGAAGAAGCCCTTGAAGCTATAAAAATGGGTATGGATGAAGGATGGATCGAAGGCGGCATACTTATCGGCGATTTGGCAAAAATCAAGGAAATTGCAGTCAGTATCCAGCTTAACCTCCAGAATTTCGATCTGGTTGAAATTATCGACCCTAACACTGCTGCCACTGAAGCAGTTAAAATGCTGGTTGAATCAAAGATGGATTTTCTCCTTAAAGGAGTTCTTGATTCAAAGATCTATTTAAAGTCCATTCTCAGCAAAGATTACAATATAGTTCCCGAAGGCAGACTCTTATGCCACGCTGCTATTATGCAGATTCCCGGATATCATAAACTCCTTGGAGTTTCAGATGTTGCCATCAACATTAACCCGGATGTAAACGAAAAAATACGGGTTATTGACAATATGGTTGATATCTTCCATAAACTCGGTGTTGAAAAACCGAAAGTAGCCCTTGTGTGCCCTGTGGAAAAGGTAAACCCCAAAATTCAGAGTACAGTTGACGCCGCTGCTATTGTCGAACATTTTAAAGACAGCACCGACCGCATCGTAGGCGGACCATTCGACCTCTACATTTCGGTTTCAAAACACGCTGCAGCAGAAAAAGGCGTTCAGGGCGATGTGTGCGGAGATGCGGACATCCTCATTTTCCCAAACCTCGACTCAGCCAACCCGGTTTATAAAACAATGAACCAATTCATCCCCGATATAAGATCCGCAGCTATCGTAGCCGGTGCGTCCATACCGGTTATCCTCACTTCAAGAGCGGATTCGGCGGATACAAAAAAACTATCCATTGCATTGTCGGCATTTCTGGCAAAACAATAGACTATATTCAACTAAACAAAAAAGAAGCTGTCCTCAGGAAATCCGGGCAGCTTCTTTTTTTTCCCATCTGCCTCATTATGTAAAATTTACATGATACAAAGGAAAAACAACCCCTTTAGTATAACTTCTGCTTACTGAATTTTACTTTACCCAAAGCAGAAAGGTTCGTTCATGAGCAAAAAGACCATCAACTTTGCATTTTGCATACATAATCACCAGCCCGTCGGCAATTTCGAAAAAGTTCTCGATGATGCATACAACGACGCATACAGTCCCTGGCTCGACTGCCTCCGCAGAAATCCCCATATCAAACTGGGACTTCACAATTCAGGTCCCCTCTGGGACTATTTCCTCGACTGCAAACCCGATTATGTTTCCAGACTCAGGGAACTGGCAAAGACCGGTCAGGTAGAAATCCTTTCCGGAGGCTATTACGAACCTATTCTTATAAACATATCCGACAGAGATAAAATAGCCCAGATTAAAAAGATGAACAAAGCCATACTCCGGGAAACAGGACAGAAACCCAAAGGAATGTGGTGCGCCGAAAGAGTATGGGAGCCTCACCTTGCCAAACCGTTGTTCAGCTCCGACATTCATTACACTGTCCTTGACGAATACCACTTCAGAGCAGCCGGAATGGAAGAAAGCGACACCTTCGGCTATTATGTCACCGAAGAGCAAGGCTTCCATGTCTGCGTGTTCCCCATCAACTTCTTCCTCAGACAGTCCATACCTTACCACCAGCCTGAGGAAATAATCGAATACCTGAAGAAAAATGCCACAGAAGAAGGGGACAGAATCGCAGTATTTGCCGATGACGGAGAGAAATTCGGCGTCTGGCCCAACACCCACAGAATAGTATGGGAAGAAAAATGGCTCGACAGATTCTTCAATCTTCTTGAAAAGAACTCAGATGTTATCAAATCAGTAACCTTCTCTGAATTTATGGAAAAATATCCCCCTGCAGGAAGAACATATCTTCCCACCGCTTCATATTTTGAAATGTCCACATGGGCAATGCCCACAACCACCGGCAAAAAGTTTGCCGACATAGTGGATAAATTCCAGAAAGAAAACATCTGGGACGAATACCGTTATTTCGTCAGAGGCGGATTCTGGCGCAACTTCCTTGTTAAATATCCCGAAGCCAACCGCATCCAGAAAAAAGCACTTTTTATCAGTGAAAAAGTTCAGAAAATGATAACCGGAGCAAAAGAAGAAGCCCTGAACGAACTCTATATGGGACAGTGCAACTGCCCATACTGGCACGGCGTCTTCGGAGGAATCTACCTCCCCCACCTCCGCCATGCCGTTCAGGAACACCTCATCCGGGCTGAAGAACTTGCCGATGACGAATTCCATAAAGGCGAACCCTTCAAAGAGTCCATGATCATCGACATCAACAAGGACATGCGGGATGAAGTCCTTATCAACACACTCAAATTCAACGCCCAGTTTATCCCTCACGAAGGTGGAGCACTATACGAACTGGACTATAAACCCAAATCCATAAACTATTGCGACACCTTAACCCGCAGGGAGGAAATATACCACCGCCATGTTACAAAACTCAAAGATGAAAAAACCGGAAAACTTTCCGACGATACCTACATCGGCGATGTGGCAACAGCAAAGGAAAAGGGCCTGAAGGACCTGCTGAAATACGACAGGTACGAAAGACGCTCTTTCCTCGATCATTTCATGGGCGAAAATACCACATTAAACTCATTCAGGGATTGTGTCTATGATGAAAAAGGCAACTTCCTGAAAAAACCTTACGAAATCTTTATTTCAGCCAAAGATGACAAAGCCACCCTCACCCTTGCAGCAGAAGGCAAAGTATCATCAGGAAGGGACGAATGCCCGGTCCAGATCGAAAAAACCTTCTTCGTACCCGAAGGCGGCGGAAATATCCAGATTCAGTACTGGATCATCAACAACGGAAACAACCCTCTCAGAATCCGCTACGGCTGCGAAACAAACCTCTCCTGCATGTCAAAGGATCCGTCCACCAACTTCCTCTATGTGGAAAAAATAATCACAGAGAAAGTTAAGGATAAAGAGATCGAAAGAATCGAAACGGATAAATTCAATCTCGATTCAGAGGGCGAAATTACAGGAACACCAACCCTTACCCTTCAGGACGGACACAGGGAGATGAAAATCCATTTCGAGTCCGAAATGGAACCTGAAGCTATATGGCACTTCCCCATCGAAACCATTTCCATGTCAGAGGAAGGCTTCGAAAAAGTCTATCAGTCCACAGTTATTATGCCTGTCTGGACCCTGGAACTCGAACCCGGAGATGCATGGGAAAATAATATGGAACTGAAATTCGAAGAGATGGAACCATCTTCTGAAGAATAATCCCACAAAACGGAGATAAAAGGTATGACGGGAAACAAAAACCCCAAAAGAAAACCAAGCCTGCAGAGAAAGGCTTTTCCAACAGCATTGCTGATTATTCTGTCTGTTTTTTTCCTGTCATACCCCGCGGCAGCCGGGGAAAAAACACCTCCCCCGCCTAACCCCGCTGTTGAATTTCTGAATAAAGGCATAGAATGCGCCGCCAAAGGCGAAATGGAAAATGCAGCGGCATTCTTTACAGATGCGATAAAAGCTGACCCCAAAATGACGGAAGCTTACCTTTGCAGGGGAACATGCCTCGGGCAAATGGGAAAAAGCGAAGAAGCCCTGAAGGATCTCACGGAAGCTATAAAACAAATGCCGGACCTTGCAGAAGCTTACAACAACAGAGGCATAGTCTATTGCGATATGGGAAAATACGATCTTGGAATCGAAGACTTCACATCCACCCTCAAATACAACCCCAATGATCCCTACGCTTACAAAAACCGCGGCGTAGCTTATCTGAGAAAAGGCAGCTATGAAACCGCCATCGATGACTTCAACAAAGCACTGGCATTAAAGGCAGACTTTGTGGAAGCATACTGTGCCAGCGGTCAGGCTCTCTTCAGACTTGGCAGAGACGAGGATGCCATCAGGGATTTTTCACGGGCAATCCAGCTTGCGCCCGCTTATCCCCAACCATACATAGACAGAGGCTCCGTCTATGGCTCTCAGGGCAATTACGATTCAGCTATTGCCGATTATTCAAAAGCCATAGAACTCAACCCCCGGAATCCCTTCCCCTATTGCTTCCGGGGTTTATCTTGGCGAAAAAAGAAGATGTACGACAAGGCAATCGAGGATTATAACAAGGCAATCCTGATAAAACCGGATTTAACCATAGCTTACAACAACAGAGGTTATTCAAACTTCATGCTTGGGAAGTATGAAGAAGCTCTCAACGACTATAACAAAGCAATTTCCCTCGACCCCGGTTACGCCTGGGCTTACGACAGCAGAGGCGAAGTTTACCTTACAATGGGAAAAACAGAAGCAGCTCTGGCAGATTATCAGAAAGCTCTCAGCCTCAAACCCGATCTGCCAAGCGCACATCTCGGTATGGCAAGAGTTTATGAAAAAATGAACCAGAATGACAAAGCAATGGAATACCTCAGAAATTTTATTAAATATGCTCTCCCCCGGGAAGGCGAATACAGGGATGAAATAAATAAAGCAAAAGAAAAACTGAATTCAGAAAGCCATTGAAGCAGAGGACGGCATTATGAGTGAGAAAACAACAAAAAAATCAAAAACATCACCTGCAAAAACCGGCACGAAGCAGCGTCCAAAACGAAGGAGCATACGGGAATCCCTTTCACTCCTTTACAGTTCGAAAAAAGCAGGTATGCCCCCGGGCACTCTGCTAAACCCCAGCGAAGCGGAAAAACCCTCCACAAAGGTTCACATTATAGAATTTGACGAATACAGATTTGCGGAAAATGATGCGGATAGTATCAATGACTGCATTGTCAGCAGTGAAAAACCCGGAGTTACATGGATAAACATCGATGGCTCAGGCAATGCGGATCTTCTTGAAACTCTGGGCAAATCATACGGTTTTCACCCTCTGGTTATGGAAGATATTATGGATACGGATCAGCGCCCGAAAATAGAATGGTATCAGAATTATATTTTCATAGTGGCAAAAATGCTCTGCTGGAACAGCGTAGATGCGGAAATATACCGGGAACAGGTGGGAATCATCATCGGCTCAAATTATGTTATTTCATTTCAGGAAAAAGCCGGAATCGATGTGTTTGATCCCCTGCGGGAAAGAATACGGTCCAGCAAAGGCACCATCCGCAAACAGGGAGCTGATTATATAGCCTACGCCCTGCTGGATGCCATAGTGGATAACTATTTTACAATCCTCGAATCAGCCGGTGAAAAAGTAGAGGATGTGGAAAATATCCTTCTGTCAAACCCCTGTCAGGAAGCTCTTAAAACCATATATGCACTAAAACGGGAGCTGCTGGTTATAAGAAAATCCGCATGGCCACTAAGAGCAGTTATAACGGAAATGGAAAAAATGGAGACGCCGTATATCCGCCACTCAACCAAAATATTCCTGAGAGATGTTTACGACCATCTGTTCCAGGTTATTGAAACATCGGAAATTTTCAGGGATATGCTGTCGGGTATGTATGACATATACCTGTCCAGCATCAGTTACAAAACCAATGAAATAATGAAAACGCTGGCTATCATAGGCACTATATTCATGCCTCTCACATTCCTTGTGGGCCTCTACGGTATGAATTTCAAACACATGCCGGAACTCGACCTGCCCTGGGCATATCCCACCCTTCTCATATTTATGGTGGTTATTGCAATTTCAATGATTGGCTGGTTCAAAGTAAAAAAATGGATCTGATTATTCCTGACTGAGTTTTTCCAGAATACTTTTCATTATAGCTGCAACCTTTTCGCCAACTTCCCTGATTTCCTCGTTGTCAAAAAGCCCCGACATCATTTCAGGATTCATGGCGGCAATAACGGAACCTTCCCCTTCTTCATATACCACAACATTGCAGGGAAGAAACACGCCTATCATTTCGTCTTCCGTAAGAGTCTTGTATGCAAAAGGCGGATTGCAGGCTCCAAGAATCGTATATTTCTTAAAAACTTTACCCAGCTTCTTATGCATTGTGTCTTTAACATCAATCTCGGTAAGAATGCCAAAGCCCTCTTCCTTCAGGTATTCCGCAACCTTTTGCCTTGCTTCCTCATAAGAAAGGCTGGAATTAACCTTAATAGCATAATTCATTTCCATAAATAATACCTCCGGAAATTCTGATTCATTCAATAAGATTATATATTTACAACAGCTTACCTGCCTGATACCTATGGGAGAAACTTTTTTTGGGGATGGTTTTTCAGAGGGAATATTTTAAAAAAAAGCTCCCCCCGCAGCAACCTCCCACAAACCACCGGAAACCCTCCAATGCTGCAATTCTCTTTAATTCTGTTTTCCACATACCGACACAGAATCGATATAGGAATTCCTGTAGGGGAGAGCCAATGTGCTCTCCCGCAACAACCTACCGCCAACCGCCAGCAAACCTATAACCACAAGCCTGGCAAACGACTGCCGGATCGCAGGCGTCCCGCCTGCCCCGGGTCCCAAAAACCTTCCGCCAACCGCCAGCCCCCCCCCATAACCACAAGCCCGGCCAATTCCCAATACCACTGAATTTGCAAAAACAACTCAAATCCCTGACCCAATACTCTTGTTTTTCAAGGAGGGAGGTTCGGAGGGCAACCTCGCTTTTCTAAAAAAGCGTGGTTCCCTCTGACGGTCCCAAAACCCCGGTCGGTCCAAATCCCCCCGGTCGGTCCCTGATTCAAAAGTTTTGGGAAGGCGGGTGCCCACCAGCAGGGTGGGCGCGAGGAAACTTTTTTCAAAAAAGTTTTCTCCGGGAGCTGGGTAAACCGCCCAAATACTCGTGATCGTTCATACAAATCTATGCCTTAATTCATGGGCATTGCCCCAAACCCCGGTCGGTCCCCCAATTCTAAAAGTTTTCTCCGGGAGCTGACATTTCGGCACGATTTACAATCGATATAGGAATTCCTGTAGGGGAGAGCCAATGTGCTCTCCCGCAACAACCTTCCGCCAACCGCCAGAAAACCTCATAACCACGAGCTTCGCCAGCGATCGTAGGAGGGGTTTGCAACCCCGACGCGGACCCGCAGGGTCCGTCTTCACTGCAAACCTGCTCCACTCATCAAACCTCATCCGCCAACACCTGCCGGATCGCAGGCATCCCGCCTGTCCCGCCGGACAGGTTAAATAACCCTGTATTCTCTCCCCAATCTCAGGAATAGGAGCATAGCGCAAACTGCAGGATCGGTGCCTATGATCCGACCCGAAATCAACATGTCTCCAATAGATATCGAATTATGGTAATGTGATGCTATCAGTATGATTTCCACACTTGCGAAAGATTTGCAGTTTGAGTTTGCGGTGTGGGCGGACCTGCGGGTCCGCGTCGGGGTTGCAAACCCCTCCTACGATCCTTTGCCAAGCTTGTGGTTGTGAGGTTTGCTTGCGGTTGGCGGTTGGTTTGGGGACATGGGGGATAGCGTAATGCCAATGAATTAAGGATTGGATTTATATAATCACTCACAAGAATTATAACCGTTTGCCAAGCTTCCAGAGAAAACTTTTTGAAAACTCATCTTACATGACATCTCTAAGCCTCAATACTTGCGGTATTTCCAGCACTAATAGTAAGCCCTGGACCAGGAAGTTTAAATATTTGAGGCCCAGCCATATATTTTTTGGGCCGGGTCGGCCGCCTGTTCTTCTGTCTGGGTTTCCTCCTAATATGCCCACTCCGCGCACGAAGTCTTCTACGGTCTTGATCCTCCAGTGTTTAAATCTGTTTTTTTTTAACCAGAGGGATAAAGCTAACTTTTCCAATTTGGTGCATACACACTTTGCATCTTCATCA
>JAJTBE010000110.1 GCA_021287065.1 Bacillota bacterium | reverse complement strand
TCATCTGCTTTATATGGACTGGCATGATTATGAGGAAGGGGAGCGGGCAATTACAGAAGCCCTGAAAATCATTCTGGAATCTGAACCGGACGAGCAGCAGGTTGCTACGATCCTGTACACTGCACATAGTATAATTCATTTTTTGACGAAAGATGGAAAAGGAAAAATCCTGGAAATATTATCGGATTTATGGATTAATCCAAGAGAATTTTATGGTTTAAAAGACTTTAATGATCCTTCTCCTTTTGCTAATTTCAAATTTATTGCTAATCAGGATTCAGTACGTTATTGGCTGACAATTATGGGAGCTGATTCATATAAGTATGCTAACAAAAGAATAAGAAGAGCTATTCTTGATTATATCCTCAAATATGGAGGAGAAAATGAAAAATATAGTTACCATGTAACAGCTGTCTATTTTTATGGCATACTGCTTGATGAAACAGATAATATTGAAAAACAGTTACACTTCAGTTCACTGAAATCTTATATGTACAATACGAGAGACTCGCTGGAAACACAGACAGGGATTGCCCATACTCTCTTCTCAATGATGACTGAAGATTTTCTTCTAAATGGAAAAATTGGATTTATGCAATTGAAAGGTCTGGAGATTTACATTGATTTTATAGAATTCATAGTATCCTGGCTATCTGAAATGCATTGGAAACCTCTTCCTGACCTAAGAAGAAATATTGCTTTGATAACTAATTTTCTTATTATACATGGAGTTGAGAATACATCCCTTGAAGAAATCAAAACAAAACTAAAAAAGGATGCGCGAGCAAGGGTTCGCTGTGTTTTCAATAAAAAGTAAAAATTCCGGATTCGACTCTATATGTAAAATTCCGCCCCAAACAAAAAAAGAAGCGGATTATTCCGCTTCTCTTATATATAGTAGATGGCTTTTTGCCTGTTAGTTCTCGTTTGGTTTTAGCCGTTGAGTCTTCTGGCTCCGCAGTATTTCTCTCCGTAGTATCCTGAGAGTTCGTCAACCACGACGGGTCTGGCTGCTGTGGGGCGGTGTACGAATTTGTTGTTGCCTACATAGATGCCTACGTGTGTGTAATCGCCGGGCATGTATGTGTTGCCGAAGAATACTACATCGCCGGGTTTGAGGTCGGATTTTTCGACTTTTTTGCCGTATTCCTGCAGGCGCAGGCAGTTTACTTCGTGCTGGAAGCCTGCGGGGGCTGTGCCGGATTGTTCGATCATTGTGCTGACGAAGTCGGCGCATCTCTCGGTCTGTCCGGGTTTGAATTCCTTGTTATTCCAGGTCATTGCGGTCTGGGCAAGGCGTTCGTTGCTGGCAGCCGAGCCGTTGTTGTACATATTCTGGCAGCCCTGACTATTCATAAGAGCCATAAGGCTGTCGGGACCGCCGGCCATCATAGCGGGATTCATGGGTCCTGCATTCTGGTTTCCCATTGCCTGTTTGAGGGCCATATCGAACGACATTCCTGTCGGTTTAATGTCCGGTGTCTGTACCGTCGGCGGTTTGAATTCTGATTTGATAGCCTCTATGCGGCCCAAAACATTCTGAATTCCATCAATCTGCGGCATTCCGTGCGCCTCCCTGCTGAAGATTTTATGAAAAACCCTTTAAACAAAGAGATTGTTTCCCATGTCAATTATCTCATAAACGAATTGTAAATAAAAGAAACTATTTGTTAAATACTTGTTAAAAACATGTTAACAAGATTGACTTTTACCTGACTAACAGCTTTATTTACCGGGTTTATTTGTAAATACTCCAAAAAAGAAAAAATACCTTCCCCAGCTTGATTTTTAAGGAATTCTCCTTTACCTGCCGTAAAAAAGCCTTAATTTTTCTCAAAAATAAAAAAGCTGCAGATTTGAAACCTGCAGCCTGATTTTCGTTCATGTTTATTTGCTTAGGGAGTATAATCCTTGTCCCACAGCTTTGTGATAAAGGTGTCGATTTCCCTGACCAGTTCTTTTCTGCCTCTGAGTTCGCCTTTGGGATCAAGGAGAATGTCGGCATATTTGGCTGATTCCTTCAGGTTGTCTTCGATGGTTCCTTTTTTAAGCAGTGCTTTTTTGAGGTTTCCGTCAAAGTTTCTCATAATCTTCACAGTGTTTTCATCCATTTCGCTGACCTTTGAATTGGCCATCTGCTGGAGGAATGTTCTGATTCCCGGGTTTTTCTGAAGATAATCGAAGTAGTCCGGTGACAGTGTAACCTGTTTGTCCGGGGGAAGGAAAGGTGTTGTTATACCAAGCTTGAGTCCTGATTTGAACTCGCAGAGTGTGTAAAGCATGTGCCAGATTTTTTCCTGTTTGGCGCTGTCGGGAGTCTTGAAAATAACGAAACTGAAAACGCTGATGTCGTTTTTCGACTTGGTCTTTGAGGGCCAGGGGAAAACTTCGACATTTTTGCCGCTGTTTTTCAGTTCGAGATAATCCTGAGGTGTTCCGATGAACATTGCCGATCTCTCTTTTGAGAGTGATGATGAGGGAGCAATTTTGGTGTTGTTGATCATGTCAACAAACATATTCACCACTGCTTTGTTCTCTGAATTTTCGAAGCTGGAGAGAGTGCCGTCCATAAAAGGTTCGGTTATGTCTTTGCCGCTCTGCCAGAGCATAACTCTGATAAACTCGGCGGTTGAATATCCGTCTTCTTCCATGGGAATATAAAATCCCCAGTGTTCGGGGTTTCCCGGAGGTTTTGAGGAATTAGCCAGAGATATCTGCTTGCCGATTTCCACTACATCGTTCCAGGTTTTGGGGTTTTTCTTAACGCCGTATTTGTTGAGAATGTCCCTGTTTACGATAAGTGCTCTGTTGTATGCATAAAAAGGAATGGCATAGAGTTTTCCGTCGCTCTTGCTTGCTTCCCACATAGGTGCAAAGGTGTCGCTTTTGAATGTAACATAGACGGTGTTTCCCATTTTGTTGAGGATAATGTCTTCCATGCATTCAATAGGCTGTTTTGCTCTTACTGTATCGAGCCACTGGCAGTCGATAAGTGCCACATCGGGTTTTTCCTTAGCTTCGAGGAGTTTGTTGATAAGCTCTTCCTGTGATTTGAAAGGAGTCGCTTCAAACTCAACCATTCCGCTGGTTGATGCAATATAATCATTCGCCAGTCTGTTAAATAATTCGCGCTGGTTCTGGGGAATAGCATGCCAGATCTTAATTGTTGTTTTTGCTGGTTTGGCTTGAACGCCGGCAGTAACCGCAAAAATCAAAAAAGCTGCCATAAGGCAAATCAAAGCAGCCTTTCCGGTTACTTTCCATCTTTGAGACATTAAACTTACCTCCGGGTTAATTGATATTATTCACATAAAAAATAACAGACGGGATATAGATAAAAATATTTCCCGTCCGGTGAAATTCAAATTAAATTTTTACCTGTAGCGTTTTCTGACTTGCCTTAGCTTTCCTACATGAGCCTGAATGTATTCAATCAGTTCATCTCTTTCGGAAATCGTGCTTTCAAAACGGATCGCTCGTTTAAAATCTCCCATTTCATAGAAGATTACCAGTCCGCTGAAAAATCCTCTCGACGGGAGTCTGATAAAATACTGAACTCTTGTCCACGCAAGGGTGGATTTTCTGAAATACCTGTAATACTGGATTTCATTGTCAGTAACAACCAGCCGCTCGAAAAACACCTGCATAAAGATTTTTATGAATGGTATTGAAAACAAACAGCACATAACCACAAAACCCACAGCTACGGCAAGATTAAAAGTTTCCGGTTTGCTCTTTTCCTTCACTATGTAGGTGATAGTTACGGCATAGATAGCTACAAAACCAAAAAAATACTTTGCAAGTCTCAGGAAATTATCCCTGTTCAAATAAGTAAAGGCTCTCACGGAGTCCTCCGATGAATTAATGGCAATCCTTGCCTTCAGGATTTATTCGATTCATGCATAATTTTTCCTTCTCCGATAAATAAATAGGACTATAGAAACTAATATCGAAAAATAATTGTTAAAAAGGGACAGTATATTTTCAGGGGGCAGCTTTGATAAAAGAAATTGTGGAAACCATTGAAAAAACTGAGCTGGAAGCTGGGAAAATCAGGGAATCAGCAAAAGCAGAAGCTGCGGAGATTCTCAGACAGGCTGCCAAAAAGGCGGCTGCCATCAGGGAATCGGTTATGGATGAACGCAGGGGAGTCATTTCTTCAGGAATTTCAGAAGCTGAAGAAAATGCTTCAAGACAGGTAAAAGCTATTGAAAAAGAAGCTGAACTCGAAGCTGCGGCTTTAGAACGGGAAGCTTCCGCTAAAATAGAAGAATGTGCATTGTTAGTTTTCGGAAGGATGGCTGCCAATGGCAATTAGCCCGTTAAAGAGGGTATATATTACCGCTCTTTCTTCGGACAGGGGAAAAATATTCGAAGCACTACAAAAAGCCGGGATTATTCATATTGAGGATAATCTTGCAGAAGAAATACAGTCCGTTTCACCCTTTCAGAAAAAAGATGACTCCATTCAGAAACTTGAATATGAATTAACCAGAGCTGAGCATATTCTGGAGTATCTTCTTCCTTATGAAAAAAAGAAGAAATTCTTCGAATCTTTTGATGAGAGCATTCGGACGGTTACTTACAAAGAATTGACCGAAGCGCTGAAAAAAGCTGATTTGGACAAGCTTTACGATGAATGTTATGCGCTGGGGCAAAAACTGAAAGAATATGCAGCAGAAGAAAATGAAATCAAATCGGAGTTAACCCGAATCGAACCATACCTTAATCTTCCTGTTCCAATGGAAAAAATAAGGGATACAGCGGATATATACACCAGAATCGGTGTTATCGAAGCTGCTGGGGTCAACGATTTTGTGGTTGCCCTCAATGATGCCTCCATCTACCACGAATTATTCAAAATTGAGGAAAATATTCTCAAATACGATTACTTCGTTGTGTTTTATCATAAATCAGTTAAGGATGATATTGAAAAGGTTTTTTCAACTTATGGTTTTCATCCTGAGGAATTCAGCTTCAAAACCACTTTTGGAGAAAAAATCGAACAGCTAAAGGCAAAGCTTCAGGAGATTATTTCCGACAGAAAAGAGATCGAAAAGCAGTCTTCCAGCCTTTCTGCATGGCTCGACAGAGTAAGAATCTGCTACGATTATCTCATTATGGAATTAGAAAGAAAACGGGCGGAGGAACTGATTTACAAAACATCAGAAACTTTCATTATAAAGGGCTGGATTCGTAAAGCAGATTCAAAAACCCTTAATGAAATACTGTCGAAAGTTACGGCATATTATGATGTTCTGGAACAGGATCCGGGACCTGATGAGGATGTTCCTGTCGAATTATCAAATTCGACTTTCACAGCCCCCGGCGAATTTATCACAACTCTGTATTCATATCCCAATTACAGGGAATATGATCCAACTCCGTTTTTCTATATTTTCTATGTTCTGTTCTTTGCAATCTGCCTTACTGATGCAGGTTACGGTATTATTATAGCCATTTCAATATTTACAGCTATGAAGCTTATGAAGCCGAAGGGCGATGCAGCTAAGCTGCTTACGGTCCTGTTCTACGGCGGTTTGCTTACTATTCTTACCGGCGCATTGACTATGGGTTGGTTTGGTATTCCCGTTGATTCGCTGCCTGCATTCCTCAAAAACCTCGGCTGGTTCGACCCTATGAAGGATTCCCTTCTTTTCCTTTCCATTGCCCTCTATCTTGGCGTCGGTCAGCTTGTGTGGGGATACCTTGTGGGAGCCTGGTTTATTATAAAAAGAAGAAAACAGGACATGCCTGAGGCAGTTGAGCGGATTCTTACGGCGGTTTTCTTCACCTGTCTGGCTCCTCTTGCCATTAGCGGAGGTCTAATCGGAAAGCCCCCTGCGGGAGAGCACATTCTTCAGATGTTGGTGGTTGTTTCAATAACACTGATTTTTCTGAAGAAAATTGTGCAGACATTTCTTACTATGCCACATAGCTCAGACAAAAAGCAAAAAGTGTTCATTTTCCTGACAACACTGCTGAATGCAATCATAGGCAATCTGGTTCTCGGCATTGCCAAAATGGTCATAGATTTTTCCGCCAATGTGCTTTCATATTCCAGACTTATGGCGCTTGGACTCTGCACCGGCGGAATCGGGCTGTCCGTCAACCTTCTTGCCGGGGTGGCAAGAGATCTTTTAGGTAACGCCCTCGGTCAATTCGTAGGACTGTTTTTTGCCGCATTGATTCTCGTGGGTGGGCATCTTTTCAATATTGCAATCAGCACTTTGGGAGCTTTTGTACATTCCGCCCGTCTCCAGTATGTGGAGTTCTTCCCTTACTTTTTTGAAGGCGGCGGAAAGCCTTTTACCCCACTTGCAATTAAAACCAAATACAATTATGTTACCGATTTTGAAAATTAGCAGGTAATATCCGATGCATTCGTATTGCAGAACCGTTTTCTTCCGTGATTGGCAGATGGAGCAATATCAGGATGCCGAATCAGAAATAGTATTAAACTTATAATTATAAAGGAGGAAAATAATGACTACAGGATTGATTTGGGCTCTGTCAGGAGCTGCTACAGCGGCGTTTCTTGCAGGGATAGGGTCCAGTGTGGGAGTTGGAATTGTGGGTATGGCTGCATCAGGCCTTGTTTCAAGAGAACCTGAAAAATTCGGCCAGACTCTCGTTCTCACGGCTCTCCCCGGTACTCAGGGAATCTACGGCTTCCTTACTGCCATTCTTGTTATTATTAAGCTGAACTGGCTTAGCACGGGGATGAGCACTGTCCTCGACACCAACACAGGACTTCTGATCTTTGCCGCCTGTCTGCCAGTGGCTGTAGCTGGTCTTTTTTCCGGAATATGGCAGGGCAAAGTGGCAGCTGCAGGTGTAAATGTAGTGGCAAAAGCCGGTGTGGCTCATACGGGTAAAGCTATTATGTACGCCGCCCTTGTGGAAACTTACGCCATTCTTGGCCTTATTGCATCCATCCTGCTTCTGCAGGGTATAAAGATCGCTTAAACCCTGAAGGAGTGTTTCAATGGCTCTGTCTGATCTGACTGAAAAAATACTGGCTGATGCGAAAGCTGAGGCTCAAAAAATTATTTCCGACGCAAAGGCGGAGGCTGAATCCCTGTTAGCTGAAGCCCGGGCCGATCTTGAAGCCGGCAGGGAAAAGCTCGGCAGGGAAACAGAGCGTATTGCCCGGGAAAAATACACCAATATAGTTACTCTTGCAAAAATCGAAGCCCGAAACCGCACACTTCTGTCCAGACAGAAAATGATTTCCCGGGTTTTTGAGAGGGTAAGGGAAAAAATGGAAGCTATGGAGCCGTCTGTTTTTGAAAAATTTGCCTTTAATCTCCTGCTCCGTTTTCCACCCTCGGAAATCACGGAAATTCAGATGGGCAGAAAGCACTCAGGATTTGATAGCAGCAAACTCATCCTGGAGCTTAACCGGAAAATCAGCGGTAAATCAGGCGGAAAGTTCGTTCTGGCATCAAAGCCGGCAGATTTCGACTGGGGCTTTAAACTTTTTTCAGGAGAAATGCAGGTTGATCTTACCTTCGGCAGCCTGGTTGAAAGTTACCGGCTTGAAATGGAAACCGAAATTTCACGGATCTTATTCACGAAAGGTTAGCATTATATGTGGCAAAAGGAATATCCGGTTCTTTCCCAGGATTCGGATTTTGTTCACGGAAATTCACAGCTCGCTCTTCTTGAAAAGGAGCTGATAAGCCAGAGTGCATTTGAGCAGTATCAATCAGCATCCGACCTTCAGGATCTGGCAAAGCTTCTCTCGGATACGGTTTACGCAGGAAAAATTGAATCCTGCAAAACCATCGACAAACTGATTGAAGATGAAACTATCAGATTCCGGGATGAACTATATTCTCTTGTGCCTGAAAAAAAGCATAACATTCTTGATGCCTTTTTTCGAAAATACGACTACAACAATCTGAAAATCTGTCTGAAAACTATTCTTGCCGGAAGGGAACTCAATTCATCCGATTTATCAACTGCCGGAACAATGACCGCAGTAGAAATCATCGGCTGTTTTGATGAAGAACGGAAAGATCCGATTCCTTTCGATGTTGATATTGAAGAGATTAAAAATCTTTATAAAAAAGAAAGGGAAATGCGCTCGGTGGATGCCCTTTGTGACAAAGCTTATTACAAAGAGCTGGTTGAAACGATCGGCGACACCGGGGATGAATTTCTGACGGATTATATCAGACAAATGATAGACCTGAAAAATATTCTTATATTTATCAGGTGCAAAAATACCGGATTACCCCAGTCCAAGTTCCTTTTGTCAGGTGGATATATTTCCACGGCAGTTTATGATATTTACGAGAGTGAAGCCGGCTATGAAGCGGTGCTTACCATATCCGATTTTCAACCTTACAGGGAAGTAATCGCCAAAGGGATTGAAGCTCTCCGGAAAACCGATTCCTATGCCGAACTGGAAACATCGGTCAGAAATTATTTTCTTGTTCTGATTTCCGACCTGCAGGATTCGTTTTTTTCCATGAAACCTTTCATCGGTTATATGCTGGCAAAAGAACACGAATTGGGACTGATTAAAAAACTATATATTCATATCAAAAACAGAATTCCATTCGGAAAGGAAAAGGACAGGCTCTATTATGCATAAACTGGCGGTAGTAGGCGACAGCGACGCTGTTCTTGCCTTTCAGGCAATCGGAATGGACGCCTGGCTTGTTACGGAAAAGGAAGCGGAAGATACAGTCCGCAGACTTTATAATTCAGGGGAATATGCCATAATTTTTCTTGCGGAAAACCTTGCAGGCAAACTTATGGATTATCTGGCTGAAGTCGGAAAGAAACCCCTGCCTGCCATTACACTGATACCAATCAGTATGGAAAAATCAGGCGAAGGACTGGAACGAATGCGGAGAATCGGCATCAGAGCAACAGGAACGGATGTTATCGGAGGATAGAAATGTCTGCCAGCAATTACGGAACTATAGTAAAAGTAGCCGGGCCCCTTGTAGTGGCTAAGGGAATACCCGGAGCGAGAATGTATGATGTGGTCAAGGTCAGTGAAAAGAACCTCATCGGCGAAATTATCGAAATTCACAGTGAAGAATCATACATCCAGGTTTATGAAGACACATCAGGCCTTGGTCCCGGCGAACCGGTGGTTTCCACAGGACATCCACTGGCTGCGGAACTTGGTCCCGGACTTATTGAGTCTATTTATGACGGTATTCAGAGACCGCTTCAGAAACTGCAGGAAGCATCAGGGGAATACATCTCCAGAGGGCTGGAAGTCCCTGCACTTAACCGCGAAAAACTATGGGTTTTCAAACCTCTGAAGCAAAAAGGTGATGCGGTTTCTCCCGGAACCATTGTCGGAGAAGTGGATGAAACGGTTCTTATCAAACATAAAATTATGGTTCCACCCGGTGTGGAAGGCAAAATAATATCCATCACCAATGGCAAACATACCATCGAAGAAACCGTATGCGTCGTTGAAACCGACAAAGGCCCGGTTAATATATCAATGCTTCAGAAATGGCCTGTCCGCGTTTCAAGACCATACAGGCAGAGAATTGCTCCTGATATGCCCCTCATTACGGGACAGCGGGTGGTTGATGCATTTTTCCCCATAGCAAAGGGAGGCACTGCCTGTGTACCCGGACCATTTGGCAGCGGAAAAACCGTTATTCAGCATCAGCTTGCAAAATGGGCAGATGCGGAAATTGTCATTTTCATAGGCTGCGGAGAACGGGGAAATGAAATGACCGATGTGCTTATAGAGTTTCCCGAACTGAAAGATCCCAAAAGCGGACAGCCTCTTATGAAAAGAACCGTCCTGATTGCAAATACTTCCAATATGCCGGTGGCAGCCCGTGAAGCTTCAATCTATACGGGAATCACCATTGCCGAGTATTTCCGGGATATGGGCTACAGCGTTGCCCTTATGGGCGATTCCACATCCCGCTGGGCAGAAGCTCTCCGTGAAATGTCGGGCAGACTTGAGGAAATGCCGGGCGAGGAAGGTTATCCCGCATACCTCGGAACCCGTCTTGCAAGCTTCTACGAAAGGGCTGGCAGAGTAATCTGTCAGGGTGATGATTCACGACAGGGAGCACTTACGGTTATCGGAGCCGTTTCACCTCCCGGAGGCGACCTTTCAGAACCCGTAACACAGAATACACTCAGGGTGGTCAAAGTTTTCTGGGGGCTTGAAGCAAAACTTGCATACGCAAGACATTTCCCCGCCATTTCATGGCTTAACAGTTATTCTCTCTATACTGATATCGTTGATGAATACCTGAGTGAAGCTGTTAATCAACTCTGGCCCGGACTCAGAAAAGAAGCTATGCGAATCCTTCAGGTCGAATCCGAACTCGAGGAAATAGTCAGGCTTGTCGGCATCGAAGCCCTTTCCCGCAAAGAAAGACTTATTATGGAAACTGCCAAATCCATCAGAGAGGATTTTCTTCAGCAAAATTCATTTGACCCTGATGACACCTACACTTCAATGAAGAAGCAGTTCCTTCTCCTGAAACTTGTTCTGGCATTTTATTATGAAAGTGAAAAGATTATCGAAAAGGATTTCAATATCGGTGATCTGCTTTCCCTCAAGGTCAGGGAGGCTATTGCAAGAGCCAAATATGTCAGCGAAAACGAACTCAGCCATTTTGAAACAATTGAAAACGAGCTCAGGGAAAAAATAGCGGAAATCGGGCATAAAGCTCAGGAAATTTCAGGCAAGGAGTCTTAAAGGATGATTAGGGAATACAGGACAATTACCGGCGTTGCCGGACCCTTGATGATTGTTGAAAAAATCCACGAAGTCAAATTTGAGGAACTGGTGGAAATAGAACTCTCCAGCGGCGAACTACGCAGGGGAAAAGTTCTCGAAATCACCACCGACAAAGCCCTTGTTCAGCTTTTTGAAAATGCTCAGGGGCTGGATCTTGAAGGCTGTAAAGTCAGATTCCTCGGCAGGGTTATGGAACTGCCCGTATCCGGAGATCTTCTCGGCAGAGTTTTTAACGGGTCGGGTAAACCCATTGACGGCGGACCGGCAATTATACCGGAAAAAATGCAGGATGTAAACGGAAGCCCGATAAATCCTTACTCCCGCAATTATCCCAATGATTTTATTCAAACCGGAATTTCCGCCATTGATGGAATGAACACCCTTGTGAGAGGTCAGAAACTGCCAATCTTCTCAGGTTCCGGACTTCCACATGCCCGCATTGCCGCCCAGGTTGCAAGACAGGCAAAGGTCAGAGGGCAGAAAGAAGCATTCGCCGTTGTTTTTGCAGCAATGGGTATTACTTTTGAAGAAGCTGATTTCTTCATCCGTGACTTCAAAAGAACAGGAGCTATCGAAAGAGCCACCCTCTTCCTCAATCTTGCCAACGACCCCGCAGTTGAAAGGGTCGCCACTCCCCGTCTTGCCCTCACTGCTGCTGAGTATCTTGCATTTGAACTGAATATGCATGTTCTTGTTATTCTTACTGATATGACCAACTATTGCGAAGCACTCCGGGAAGTTTCCGCAGCCAGAAAGGAAATTCCGGGCAGAAGAGGCTACCCCGGTTACCTTTATACCGACCTCGCCACTATTTATGAAAGAGCAGGCAGAATCAAGGGTAAAACCGGCTCAATCACTCAGATACCCATTCTTACAATGCCTGAAGACGATATAACCCACCCCATTCCCGACCTTACCGGATATATCACCGAAGGACAGACCATCCTTTCAAGGGAACTCCACCGCAAAGGCATTTATCCGCCTATTAATGTGCTGCCGTCCCTTTCCCGGCTTAAAGACAAGGGAATTGGCGAAGGCAAAACAAGGGAGGATCACGCTCAGGTTCTCAATCAGCTCTTTGCCGCCTATGCAAGGGGAAAAGATGCAAAAGAACTTGCTTCAATCCTTGGAGAAGCTGCACTTACCGATGATGATCTGAAGTTTGCAACATTTGCCGAAGAGTACGAAAAACATTTTGTAGCTCAGGGCGAAAATGAAGACAGAACCATTGAGGAAACTCTGGCAATCGGTTGGAAACTTATGTCCGCTCTGCCCAGAGCAGAACTGAAACGACTCAAAGACAGGGAAATTGAAAAATATATGCCGGTGTAAATTATCCCACAGTAAAAGGAAAGTGAAAAAGGGAGCAAGCATGCGCCAGAATGTAAAAGCAACCAGAATGGAACTGCAGAAAAGGAAAAAAAACCACAGAATGGCCGTCCGCGGACATAAACTTCTCAAGGAAAAAAGGGATGGCTTAATGCAGCGGTTTATGCAGATTATCAGGACAATCAGGAAGCTTCGTAATGAAACTGAAGATAAACTGCGAACTGCTATTTCCGTATATCTGGCAGGCAGCGCTTATATCAATCCCATATTTCTGAAGGAATCTCTTGCATACAGCGATTATTCGGTGAAGGTAAATGTCTCAAAACATAATGTTATGGGGGTTAAAATACCCCGGTTCGAACTAATCCGTGAAGGAAAACCATACTCCTACGGTATGACCGAAACCACCGGTGATCTCGACCTCTCACTTAAACTCCTTGATGAGGTTCTGCCCGTTCTGGTTGAACTTACACATGTGGAAAAATCCCTTCAGCTTCTTGCCGAGGAAATCGAATCCACCAGACGCAGGGTTAACGCTCTCGAATATGTTCTTATACCTGAACTTGAGGAAACAATCCGCTACATAACCATGAGACTCAGCGAACTTGAACGATCCAATCTGAGCATGCTTATGAAAGTAAAAGAAATTGTTGCAAAGGAAAAATAGAAGCTTCTGCATAATTTATCACAAAGATCATTTGTCCGCTTTATAGGTTTAAAAAACGGCCAATTATCGGAATTTACAGAAAAATCCGGGGGCGGAGCTTTGAATACCCTCTTATTATTTAAAAAACTCAGAACTTTTGCACTCTGCGCAGCTTTTATCCTCGTCCTTTACGGACACTGTTTAGCCGCGCAGAAGTATGGAATCATCATCGTCAGCGATTCTGGAAACGCTAAAATGATGGCTGTTTCCAAACGAATCGACAAATTCTGTGTTATCCTGAGAGATAAAAACCCTGAAGCAATCGAAAAGGATACACTCTGGATTAAGCATTATGATTATAATGTGCCTGCACACGCCGAGTTTATAAAAACCGTGCTCGGAGTTGACAGGTCTGCGGTTCCTTTTGTGGGCCTCGCTTATCTCAATGATGATCAATCCTTCAACAAGTTTATCCCCGAATCAAAAATGAACAATGTAAGCGATGGTAAAAACATAGCTGAAAAGATAATGGAGAAATACTGCTCCACTCTCTCAGTAGCCGCCCAGAGTATGTTCAATACCAAAATCACCGGGTTCGAGCATATTGCTACCGATCCCGGAGATGCGGAAGTTTATATAAATAATAAATTCGCCGGCAAAACACCCCTTAATGATGTTTTTCTCAAACCCGGCGCCAACACTCTCAAAATCACCAAAGAAGGGTTCGCGGATTATGTAAAATCCTTCAATCTCGAAGCTGGGGATTTCAGCGAACTCGATGTAAAAATGGAACTGGGCTTGGCTAAAGTTACCGTCACTTCATCCCCCTCAGGTTCTTCAGTTTATGTGGACGGCGAAGATAAGGGAAGAACTCCCGTAACTCTGGAGCTGAAGCCGGGAAGCCATACTATTTCAATCGCAAAAAACGGCTATAAGGATGCTGTAAAAACAGCAGATTTTAAGCCTAATTCCGTTTCTGTGGAAAACTTCAGGCTCGAAGCCAGAAAGATTAAATGCCATCTCGAAACCAAAGGCTACTACGCAATGATCAGAATCCGCACCGGTCCCAGAACTTTCCGGGAAGTCACCCTCACCGTGGATCCTGAAATCCTTGCAAAAAATATAAAATCACTGCTTTCGGAACAGGACTACATAGAAATTACTTCCAACAAAGGCGAAGCAAAATTCTATATTGTTTATGAAGCTTCACCCGGAGAATCGGAACTCACCGGCACACTCAGAATTCTGAAAAGCAGCGGCGGAGAAAAAATACTGGAAAAATCGGAAACAGTGGACATGTCAGCATCATCGGACCAGGAACTGGCAGATCAGGCTGTGGAACTTTTCAAAAAGAAACTTATGCCTCTTCTGCAGGACGCTCTTATGAAAAATAATTATTAAAGACAGGTGCAGGATGAACTTCTTTGACAGATTCAAAAAGGAAAAAAGCCATCCCTTTCTTGATCTTCTAACAAATGACGGTTTCATCTCCAAAAAAGAGGTTAAGGAAATCCAGTGGCTGATGGAAAACACCCAGCTTGAAATTGAGGACGCCCTCTTCCGGTTTTTGCCTAAAGAGCGAATTCTTCTCGCCAAATCCATGTATTACGAAAACAGCTTCGAAACCCTCGACCTCCTCGATATACTGAGCAGAGTTGAAAACGATGTGCTCAATCTTCTCCCCAGAGATAAAATCCTCGAAAAAAGGGTGATTGTCACCGGTAAAAATCAGCATGGCCTCATTGTTGCCATGGACGACCCCTACAACGAAGATGTGTCAGCCTATGTGGAGGAAACTACGGGACTTCCGATTGTAAAACGATATATCATGCTCATGGAAGATCTCCGTAAAGCCCTTAAAGAACTGGATGCCATAGAGGAAAGAAAACGGGAGGAAGAAGCTGAAAAAGCAGCCAGAAAACAAGCCCGTGGTGATGATGACGATGATGATGATGATGCAGATGACGAATCCTATGGAACACCGGTAAAAACACCGGATACTGCTGTAATTCAGGAATTCACCATTGGCGGAGCCGACTTCGGCGGAGGCATGCGTCCTCTTGTTGATGCTATTTTCAAACAGGGTCTTACCAGAGGAGCTTCGGATATACATATTGAACCCACCAGAAAAGATATGCAAATCCGCTACCGTATAGACGGCGTTCTTACCGCAGACCCGAAAATTGATGCAATCATCGATAAAACAGGCAGAAACAGAAAACTTCACGAAACCATAGTTAATATTATAAAAAACCGTTCAGGTGAAGCTGGCAAAACCATGCGCCTTGATGAAACGGAAAAACCTCAGGATGGCAGAATTTACATTCCCGAAGTGGATCTGGATCTCCGCGTGTCGGTGGTTCCCACAATTCTGGGGGAAAGCGTAGTTATCCGCATTCATTACAGGGAAATCGGCGAATTCACCCTCGACAGACTCGGATTCGAAAGCAAAACCCTTGCCAGATTCCACAAACTTCTGGAAGCTCCCTACGGCATATTTTTTGTAGCCGGTCCCACAGGAAGCGGTAAAACAACCACTCTTTACAGTATTCTTCAGATAATCAACACCCCGGGAAAAAAGACAATGACAGTTGAAGATCCTGTTGAATATTCTATCCCCGGCGCCAACCAGTCCCAGATTAACCTCAATAAAGACTACACCTTTGATATGGCTCTCCGCTCATTCCTCCGCCACGATCCCGATATTATAATGGTAGGAGAAATAAGGGATATTCAGACTGCAAACATGGCCATGGAAGCTGCCCTTACGGGCCACCTTGTATTATCGAGCATACATGCCAATAATGCTGTTTCCACAGTAACCCGCCTGAAAGATCTCGGTGTGGATCCAAGACTTATAACCGCCACCTGTGTGGCAGCAATAGGACAGAGACTTGTCCGCCGGGTATGCCCTGACTGTCAGAAACCTTTTATGTTCTCAACCCGCCTTTATAACGCGTTCGAAAATTACGAAATCAAATACAACCCCCGCAAACTGGTAAAAGGCTCAGGCTGCAACAGCTGCAACATGACCGGTTACAAAGGCAGAATAGGCATTTTCGAACTCCTCACTATGGGATATGATGTAAGGGAAGCAATTCTGAAAGACGCCACCGAGGAAGAACTCTTTGATCTGGCAAGAAAACAGGGAATGCTGTCCCTCATAGAAGATGCCCTGAGTAAAGTAGCCTGCGGAATAACAACAGAAGAAGAAGTCTGGAGAGTAACCCTCCTCGAAGGCAGCTACGAACAGTAGATCCGCCGGAGACAGAAAACTCGTCGAATGCAGCAAACCTCACAACCACAAACTTCGCCAACGACCGCCGGATCGCAGGCGTCCCGCCTGTCCCCAATTCCACTGAATCAGCAAAATGTACTCAAATCCCCAAGCCCAATACTCCTGTTTTTCAAGGAGGGAGGTTCGGAGGGTAACCTCGCTTTTCCAAAAAAGCGTGGTTCCCTCTGACGGTCCCCAAATTCCCACGGTCTCCGGTCGGTCTCCAATCCCCACGGTCCCCTGGTCGATCTGTAACCCCCCGTCGGTCCAAATCCCCCCGTCGGTCCCCCAATTCAAAAGTTTTGGGATGGAGGTCCGGAGGAAACTTTTTTCAAAAAGTTTTCTCTGGGAACTGGGCAAACGGTTATAATCCTCGTGAGGGATCAGATGAATCCAAGCCTTAATCCATGGGCATTGCAGGCATCCCGCCTGTCCCCGGGTCCCAAAACAAACCGCCAACCGCCAGCCCCCCCACAACCACAAGCTTTGCCAACGACCGCCGGATCGCAGGCGTCCCGCCTGTCCCCGGGACTCATAACAAACCGCCAACCGCCAGCCCCCCCACAACCACAAGCTTTGCCAACGACTGCCGGATCGCAGGCGTCC
>JAJTBE010000083.1 GCA_021287065.1 Bacillota bacterium | reverse complement strand
TGGCAAAGGATCGTAGGAGCGGTTTTCAACCGCGACGCGGACCCGCAGGTCCGCCCATGCAGCAAACAAAAACCACCCACCCCGAATACGCGGAAATTCTCCTCATAGCAACACATTTCCATAATTCGATTTATTGCGGCGACAGGGTTGATTCCGGGCGGGAACATTTGCACCACTACTGCAGTTGGAGTTGTATTTCCATTCCGGAGTTTGCAGAGAGAAAATGAGTTCGTTTTACCGGGGGACAGGCGGGACGCCTGCGATCCGGCAGTGTTGGCGAAATATTGTGGTTATCAGGTTTGCTGGCGGTTGGCAAGAGGTTGTTGCGTGAGAGCACATTGGTTCTCCCCTACAGGAATTCCGATATCGATTGAAGTTTGTGTCGGTATGCAGAAAACAGAATTAATGAGGGTAGAAAAATGATGCAATGAAAGTTTTTCCCGGAAGGGTTTGGGAAACGAGCTTTTTTCAAAAAGCGGGTTTCCCAGAAAATGAATTTTAGATGATCCCTCGGCAGAAAACACAATTCAACCAAATAAAGACATAAATTTGTCCGAACGCTCACGAGAATTATAACCTTATGCCCAGCTCCCGGAGGAAACTTTTTTGAAAAAAGTTTCCTCCGGACCTCCTTCCCAAAACTTTTGAATTGGGGGACCGACCGGGGGGATTTAGGACCCTCGGAGGGAACCACGCTTTTTTGGAAAAGCGAGGTTACCCTCCGAACCTCCCTCCTTGAAAAACAGGAGTATTGGCTCTGGGATTTGAGTAATTTTTTGCCAATACGATGATAATGGTACATAACCCAGGAGCAGGCAGCGCCTGCGATTCGGTGAATTTGCGGTTGTTTCAATGCCGAGGGGGGGGATTCTTCCCCCGTTTGCCAACCTTTTTGAAAACTGCGAAGCAGATTTCAAAAAAGTGAGAATAAGAAAACAGCAATAAAACTCGGTATGTAGAAAGCAAAATGAAAGAGAACGGAAAAATGATGCAATGAAAGTTTTTGCCGGAAGGGTTTGGGAAACGAGCTTTTTTCAAAAAGCGGGTTTCCCAAAAAATGAATTTTAGATGATCCCCTCGGCAGAAAACACAATTCAACCAAATAAAGGCATAAATTTGTTCGAACGCTCACGAGAATTATAACCTTACGCCCAGCTCCCGGAGAAAACTTTTTGAAAAAAGTTTCCTCCGGACCTCCTTCCCAAAACTTTTGAATCGGGGGACCGACCGGGGACCGGGGGCAATGCCACTGAATTAAGGATTTTTCACAAGAAAATGAGCCTCTTTGTCGAATGAAAATAGTGTAACAAAATCCAACGACAGGAGGCTCACAATATGATATTCGACGAAATACAGAAATCCCTTTCTGATTGTGTAGAAAATGGTTGGGACCATATACTTACGGGAGAGCAATACAAATATGATGTGAATGATGCTATAGATAAGGCGGGAAAGTGGAATCAGCGGAAATGCGTTTTGAATTCAAGGTTAATGATGTGGTTTGTTTTCGCATTGATGCTTTATCGTTCGTTATCTCAGAAAATTGTTTTATCAAATCTTTTCAGAGAGTTCAGATGGCATAAATCACAGGATTCGATCAAAGCTGTAACTCCTGAGGCAGCTTGTCACGCAAGGGAGCGGTTGACTTCAAAACCAATACAGCTTTTCTTCGAAGCTCAGGCTGCAAAAATATGCCCTGCAACTTCATTTTACGATTTGCGCGTCTACGGCATCGACGGTTCAGCCATCAATGTTCCTGATACTCCGGCAAACAGAGAATTCTTCGGGTGTCAGAAAACCGCAGCATATCCTCAGATGAAAATGACAGCTCTTGTAGAGACCAGCATCAGACAGATTGTTGCGGTTCGTTTTGCAAAACATAATGTTTCGGAAAAGGATGAAGCAAGCTTGTTATTGGGCAATATTCCCGAAAATTCCGTGGTAATACTCGACAGAGGCCTTATAGGGATTTGGTTTTTTGACAAGTTCAGGCAGCATAAATGTCATTTTCTGGCCAGAATAACCTCAAGCTGGAATCCAAAAATATTGAAAATTCTTGGAAATGGTGATTCCATCGTTGAAATTACAGCTGAAATCCCAAAAAAACACAGGGCACCCGGAGTAACGGCTAATATGACAATGAGGATGCGGATGATTAAATACTGCGTTGACAACGGAGAAACCATCCGCCTGCTGACAGACCTGATGGATGAAGAGAAATATCCCGCCCGGGAAATTGCAGCACTTTATCATGAAAGATGGGAATGCGAAACAACTTTTGATGAGGTGAAAACTCACCTTGCTCCAAGGCCCACCGGTGGACAAACCCTGCTTTTCCGCAGTAAAAAACCTGACTGCATCCTTCAGGAAGCTTACACTCTGTGTAGTTTGCACAATATGGTCCGGGGTTTGATGGCAGAAGCCGGGAGAGCGCATAATGTGGAGCCTCTGGAGATTAGCCTGACTGAAACAGTTGAGTTAATAAAGAGCGCCACCCCATTTTTTCTGCAAGCCAAAACTGATGCTGAACGCAACAAAGTCTACGTTCAGCTTCTAAAAGACATATCCCTCTGCCGGGTTCGCAAACGAATTGGCAGATCATACGACCGCTCTATAAAAAAGAGAAGAGACGGCTACACCTCCAGGAGCAAAGACTATGGTGAGAAGAAAACCAAAGGAGTAATAGAACTGGCTTCAGTAAATCCCCCCCTTTAATCACCTGAAGCCCCTAAATCCCAATAGCAATGCCGACTTCAGACTCAACACTGACTGCAAATACCTAAACAACGGAGGAATGCACAAACTAAAAAAAACCGGATTAACCTATAATCAGGCAAAAAAGGGATAACCAAATAGAAGCAACGGTTTGTAAAGCTATTTAATTATGTACCCAATCAAATGCAACCAAGAAATTGAAGAAGAACCTTAATTCATGGGCATTGGGACCGGGGGGATTTGGACCGACGGGGATTTGGGGACCGTCAGAGGGAACCACGCTTTTTTAAAAAAGCGAGGTTGCCCTCCGAACCTCCCTCCTTGAAAAACAGGAGTATTGGGCTTGGGGATTTGAGTCAATCCTCCTAATTCAGTGGCATTGGGACCGGGGGGATTTAGGGACCATCAGAGGTAACCACCCTTTTTTGGAAAAGCGGGTTACCCTCCGAACCTCCTTCCCTGAAAAACAGGAGTAATTAGCGGGGAATTGGAGCAACAATTGCTAATTCAGCAGCATTTGGGCGGGTGAGGAGGCTGCAATTTGTTGTGGCAGGCGGATGCTGCCTTTATTATTCTGCGGTTTCCGGCAGGTTCAGCATGTGATCCTGTTTTTTTATTCCTGTCAACATCAACATCGCTGTTGAGATTTTACTAATGAGGTTTTTCAGAATGATTGCCGGTCCGGGTTTCTGTTGGGTTTCTTCGGAGTTTTGTCTGATTGCATCAACAGGAGGGTAATATGCTGTTGTTTTTACTTCGCCAATGGAGTCATATACTTCCGTAAAGCTCTGGGATGTGGATTCTTCCTGAAGTTCTATGTCACAGCATGCCTGTTCGGTCAGAAGTATGTATTCTTTCTGTTTAACCTTGTTTTTAAGCAGTCTGTGGACGATTATTACATCTACCCCTGAGAGTTCCCTGAAATTGCTGATTTCGTAAAACAGTGCGGTTCCGCTGTGAACGACGACTTTAAGCCCAAGTTTTCTCACATTGCTGCATACTTCGCAATGGCATGTATTAGACAACTGCAGCTCGGCAGCTTTGTGGTGAAAAGCTCTGAAAAAGGAAAAAAGCTTCTGCCCGATCATTTTCTTTGTTTGGTTCCATTGAGTTTCGTCGTCTGATTTGCGGGCGTAGAAAAATATGGCATCTCCCTCAAATTTCGCGATTTCCAGAGGTATTTCAATTTCTCTGATAATTGCTTTGGTTAGTTCTGAAATAATTGCCTGGCCGTGATAAAGGGAAAACCGGTTTTTCACCATAAAAGCTGTGTAGCCGCTTATGTCGGCAATGAGCAGTATTACAGGAGTTTCCTGTTCTGGCTGGGAAGCGGGCATTGCAGAATTTTTCCCTTCGATATTTATCAGAATAATATTATATAAAACCTCAGCTCATCCTGTTTATCCGAAAATGAAAACGACCGTTTCCATAAGGTCTGCGGTCGTTTTTATGTAAACTGTTATGTTGGTTTTTTCAGAATACCGGCGGTTCTCAGAACTGTTCGAGGAATCTCAGGTCGTTGTCTGAGAAAAGTCTGATGTCGTTTATGCCGTATTTGAGCATTGCGATTCTGTCGGGACCCATGCCGAAGGCGAATCCTGTGTATTTTTCAGGATCATATCCGGCGCTTCTCAGAACATTGGGGTGAACCATTCCTGAACCGAGAATTTCTATCCAGCCGCTCTGTTTGCAGACTCTGCATCCTTCTCCGTTGCATACGAAGCAGTCGATGGACATTTCCGCCGAAGGTTCTGTGAAGGGGAAGTATGAGGGTTTGAAGCTGATTTTGCGGGTTTCGCCGAACATCTGACGGGCGAATTTAAGCAGAACTCCTTTGAGATCGGCGAATGTTACCTTTTCATCAACCAGAAGGCCTTCCACCTGATGGAACATCCAGTGGTGTGTGGCATCAACGGTGTCTCTGCGGTATGTTTTGCCGGGGACGATGATTTTAATCGGCGGTTTGCGATCTTTCATCACTCTTACCTGAACCGGCGAAGTGTGGCTTCTCAGCAGCAGTCCTTTTCTGAAGTAGAATGAGTCCCACATTTCCCTTGAGGGATGATCTGCGGGGATATTCAGAGCTTCGAAATTATTATACTCTGTTTCAACTTCAGGACCATCAACAACTTCAAAACCGAGTCCGGTGAAGATATCCCTTATTTCTCCGAGGATCTGTGTGATGGGGTGGATTCTTCCGGGTGAGGGAGCTTTTCCGGGGAGTGTTATATCGAGTGACTGGTTGATAATTTCATCTTCCAGTTTTTTTGTTTCGATTTCGCTTTTTTTACCATCCATCAGTTCTGTGAGCTGATTTTTGATGGTGTTGGCAAGCTGTCCCATAACGGGGCGTACATCGGCGGGCATTTTTCCCAGTTCTTTGAGAACTGTGGTGAGTTCGCCTTTTTTGCCGAGGTATTTAACTCTGAGATTTTCTATTTCATCAATGCCGGATGCTTTTTCGATGAGGCATACGGCTGAGCTTTTCAATTGTTCCAATGCTTCCTGCATTTTTTTGTCCTCCGGTTCATTATCGGGGTGTGGCTTGTCTGCGTAAAAAGTTTTTCTCCCGGATGTTCAAATCTATCATGTCAGACTTGTATATGCCGGGTCAAAACCCATATTACATAATTTACAACGGAATTCCTCTTTTTGCAAGAGAAGAGCCTTCATTGGAAGATAATCTTTATTTAAGAGGAATTAATAATATATCATTGAATCTACATTTATATTTTTCACAAGGAGACTGGTCATGGAAAACCCTTCTGATGCAGTTGTTACCTCTGCAGTCGTTGAGGCGCCCGTTGTCCTGGAAGAGGCGCTTCCGGCAAGAATTATTGATATAGCCAAATTCGAAGGTAAACGAGTTCAGCTTAAAGGCTGGCTTTATAATATCCGTTCAAGCGGAAAGATTCTGTTTCTGCAGGTTCGCGATGGTTCAGGCATTATTCAGGCTGTTATGGTTAAAAAAGAAGTCGGAGCCGATTTGTTTAATCTGGCAAAGGGCCTTGGACAGGAAGCTTCTGTTATTATAACCGGAGTAGTCAGAGCCGACGAGAGATCTTCAATCGGTTTCGAAATGTCGGTTGATGGTCTTGAACTGGTTTGCAATTCTGTGGATTATCCGATTTCTCCCAAGGAGCACGGCACTGATTTTCTGCTGGATCACAGACATCTGTGGCTTCGTTCAAAAAGACAGCATGCCATTCTCCGCATCAGAGCAGAGATTATCCGGGCTTGCCGCAACTATTTCGACGAGCACGGCTTCCTTCTTATAGATTCACCCATTCTTACTCCCGCAGCGTGCGAAGGCACAACCACACTGTTCGGAACCGACTATTTCGACCAGAAAGCATACCTCTCGCAGAGCGGCCAGCTTTATGCAGAAGCTTCAGCTATGGCATTCGGCAAGGTTTATTGCTTCGGTCCCACATTCCGGGCTGAAAAATCAAGAACCCGCCGCCATCTGATGGAGTTCTGGATGATCGAGCCTGAAATGGCTTATATTGATCTCGATGACAATATGGCAGTTCAGGAAGATTTTGTGGAAACAGTGGTTCAGACAGTTCTGAAAAACCGTATGGATGATCTGAAGACTCTTGAAAGAGACACCACTTTCCTTGAAAAAGTGAAGAAGCCTTTCTACAGAGTTCATTATGATGAAGCAGTGGAGAGAATCCGGAAGAAGGGATTCGAATTCCCCTGGGGCGAAGATTTTGGCGCCGATGTGGAAGCAGCACTGACTGAAGATTTTGATAAACCTTTCTTTGTGCATAGATTCCCTGCCAAAGTAAAAGCGTTTTATATGAAGAGAGACCCGGAAAGACCCGAACTGGCACTTTGCTCCGACCTTCTGGCTCCTGAAGGCTACGGCGAAATTATCGGCGGAAGCCAGCGTGAAGACAGCTATGACGAGCTTATCGGAAGAATCCGTGAACACGGACTTCCCGAAGAAGCTTTCTCCTGGTATCTGGACCTTCGCAAATATGGTTCAGTGCCTCATGGCGGTTTTGGTCTCGGTCTTGAAAGAACCGTGGCATGGATCTGCGGACTTCACCATATCAGGGAAACCAGCCCCTTCCCGAGACTTTTAAACAGAATGAATCCTTAGTTCTTAATTAAACCTGTATCAGACTGCAAAGCTTCTGTTTTGCAGTCTGATGTCAGATGAAAAGATGGTGGGCGTTGTTTCTAAATTCCTGATGTATCAAGAGGTGCATTTTAATGAGTAATAAACCCCAGTTCAGAATAATGCTGGTGGAAGACGATCCTAATTTTGCCGATTGGGCGAGTCTGGCATTCAAAAAATCCGGTATCGACAATATTATCGAAATCATGCCTCGTGGTGAAGAAGCAATCAAGATTCTCAAAAGTGATCAGAACCGTTATGATGTGGTTATTGTTGATTACAAACTTCCGGGGCTTGACGGCATCGAATTCATCAGGATATTAAAGGAAGAAGGTATAGATCTGCCCATAGTTATGCTTACCGGACAGGGATCTGAACAGATTGCAGTGGAAGCTCTGAAACTCGGCGCAGTTGATTATCTGGTTAAGGATCCTTCAACTTTCAGGGTTTTGCCCGCTGTTGTGGAAAAAGCATACAGGCAGAAACAGCTCGAAAAGCTCAACAGGGAACTTCAGACAAAAATTATGAATCAGAACCGCGAGCTGGCAGAAACCAACAAAAAACTTATGATTTACAGCAAAGAGCTGATAAAATCAGAGAAAATGGCATCACTTCTTTTCTTTGTAAGAGGTATTTCCCACGAAATCAACAACCCCCTTGCAGGTATAGTGGGGTTCTCGGAGCTTCTCCTTCACAAAGTTGAACCTGCGGATCCTATCAGGGAAGACCTTGAGGAAATCCGCCGCTGTGCCTACAGAGTTAAGGAAACAGTGAGCAAGCTGGCTAAATTCTGCGGAAAAGAGAAACAGAAAACCAAACCAGCCAATATTCATGAGATTTTCAACGAAATTATGGATTATTTCCAGCTTCAGGCTGAAAATGCAGGTATTGAGGTTATTAAGGATTTCTGCGAGCAGGATCCCATTGTGGAAGGTGTGGCAGTTGACCTTCAGCAGGCTTTTATGGCGATTATGGTAAACGCGCAGAAAGCTATGCAGAAAGGCGGAAAGCTGACTCTCACCACCAGAATGTCCGGCGGAAATGTGGAAATTTCATTTGAAGATACCGGAAAAGGTATCAAAGAAGAAGATCTGGAAAAAGTGTTCTCGCCCTTCTTCACAACCGACCGCAGCGGAGAAAGCAGCGGCCTGGGCCTCGCCGTTACTTACGGAACAGTAAAAGAAACCAAAGGCGAGATGAAGGTCAGAAGTGTACTTGGCGAAGGTTCAACCTTTACAATCGTTCTTCCCTTGTATCAGAAAATCTGATCGTTATGGCATTTTGACAAAAGTTCCGGTTTGCGGAACTATATAGCAGTTATTGTTGTTAGCATGAATATCGGACATCTGAGGGCAGTGAAAGGATGTCCGAATCTTTTGTAAAAGAAAAACATCTAAATTTTATGAGTAACACTCAATAATTCAAGGAGGAATACAATGGGTAAATTACTGGAGATCAATGACAAGAATTTTGAAGAAGAAGTACTGAAAGATCAGTCGCTTCCCATTCTGGTAGATTTCTGGGCTCCCTGGTGCGGACCCTGCAGAATGATGGGTCCCGTTCTCGAACAGGTAGCTGATAAATACAAGGATAAACTCCATGTCAAAAAGCTCAATGTAGATGAAAACCAGCTTTATGCATCAAAATATAATATCCGTTCAATCCCCACAATGATTATCTTCAAAGATGGCAAACCCGTATCAACACAGATCGGCTATGTGCCTATGGAGACTCTCACAAAAGAACTGGACAAAATTATATAATTTTGGTTTAAAAGGGCAGTCCTCCGGTGTGGCAATCAGCTATAGCGGGGGACTGCTTCTTAGCAAGGAGAAGAATTGACCACTCTGGATCATACTGACGCTCCGCTGAATATGGCAAAACTGAGCGATGAAGAACTGATACAGCAAAGCCGGCAGCGGAATTACGAAGCATTTGAGGAACTTGTGAAGCGGTACGAAGGAAGAATATACCGCCTTGCTTTAAAGATGCTTAAATCTCCCGATGATGCGGAAGATATTCTTCAGAAAACATTTCTCAGTGTTTTCGAAAATCTCGACAGTTTCAGAGGGGAAGCGAAGGTTTCAACCTGGATATTCAGGATTGCAGCCAATCATGCCCTGATGAAACTGCGTAAGGAAAAGGGAATTACGGTCGATTCCCTTGATGCTCCCCCTGACACAGGCGAAATCAATCTCTATTCCAGAATAGCTGATGAAAACAGCAATATTCATAAACTCTATGAAAAAAAGGAATTCGTCAGACATCTGGAACAAGCCCTAAGCGAGCTTCCTGAAATATATAGGCTTGTGTTCATACTGAGGGACGTTGAAGGCTTTTCAAATAACGAAACGGCGCAGATGCTGGGACTCAGCGTGCCCGCCGTCAAATCCAGGCTTCTCAGAGCAAGGCTCTATCTGCGGGAGAAGCTTGAACATATTGGAACGGGGGTGGAAATTAGTGAATAATTTCAATGAAATGTTTAATCTGATTTCCCGGAACCCCGAAAGACTGTTCGATGTCAACACCTGCGGGGAATTCTTCAGCGATGAGGAAGAATGCCCCTACGGAGATGCTGTGTATTGTTCAATAGAAGAAACAATCACCTACTACAGGGAAAGCGCCGTGCAGCAGGGAATTCCGGGAGAAGTGTCCGCAAGACTTCACAAAGTTATAAGGAAACAGTGGTTCCTCTCTGTTGACGATGGGCGGGAAGAAGGGAGATAATCCCATTTGGGCATGACAGCCGATAACTGCAGCCTTACCGGAAAAGACATAATAGGGGACTTTGTTCTGCTGTCGAGGCAGATGCTTCATTATTCCAATCAGGGAGCCACAAGGCTTGACTTTTTGCGCGCCATTTCTGAAATGATGATAAACTATTCAGGGTGCAGCAGTCTGGAAGTCTGGGCAAGGGACGAAAACCTTCATTACCGGTGGAAATTTTTCCATAACGGCTCTGACGGTTTTAGTTTTCGTATGACTGAACATCCTGATATTCCTGATATGGGATGCAGTATTTCCGGAGATGGCGAAGCAGGGGATCAACTCTTCGCAATGTTTTGTGATGATGAAAAATCACAGATTTTAATACAAAAAACAAGATTGATAAATGATGGACGGGAATCCTCCGATGAAAAAGGAATGATAGGGGATTTGCTTGTCCGCCTCAGTGCTCAGGAAAACTCACCATCACTTCTGTGGCTTCCTTTTGCTGTGGATGAAAAAAACAGCGGCATACTTATTCTCAAAAGTGAAACCCCGGGATTCTTTTCCGATTCTGATAAAACCTGTTTCGAAGGCACAGCCCAGACTGCAGGAATCGCCATTGCCAACCGAAGGGCCCAGGTTGCATTGCGTGAACGCTTCAAGGAACTCCGATGCATGTACGGAATCTGCCAGATTATCAACAAGCCTCATACATCTCTGGATAATATTCTGCACAGCATTGTGAAGATTCTCCCCCCTGCTATGCAGTATCCTGAAATCTGTTACGGCAGAATTATAATTGACGGCAGAATCTACAGCACTCCGGGGTTTCCCGATGATCGGGAAAAACTGTCAGGTGATATTATTATCGATGGCATTCTCAGGGGCAATGTGGAAGTTGCATACGGCAGAAAAACCGACGAACTGGAAATCGAAACATTTCTTCGTGAAGAAAAAGCTCTGATGGACAATATAGCCCGGCAGCTTGCCCTTATAGTGGAAAGAAAACAGGCAGAGGAGGAAAAAGCCAGACTTGAGGAACAGCTCAGGCATTCCGATCGGCTCGCCACCATCGGGCAGCTCGCTGCAGGCGTTGCCCACGAACTCAATGAACCTATCGGAAATATTCTCGGATTCGCCCAGCTTGCGGCAAAAACTCCCGATTTACCCGAACAGGCAGCCAGAGATATGGGAAGAATTATCGAATCTTCCCTTAACGCAAGGGAAATTGTTAAAAAACTCCTTACTTTTGCCCGACAGGCTCCGGCAAGAAAAATTACTTTCAATCTGAATAACCTGATTGAACAGGCATTCTCTTTCTTTAAAAACCGGTTTACCAGTGGAAATATAAAGGCTCATTTTTCCCCCGCAGCGGATCTTCCCGATCTGTCCGCAGATCCGGGGCAGATCAATCAGGTTTTTATAAATCTTGTAGTAAACGGAATTCAGGCAATGCCCGATGGAGGAAGTCTGTATGTGTCCACATATAACGAAGAGGGAAGGGTCTGTATGTCCGTAAGGGACACAGGTTCCGGAATGAGTGATGAAGTTCTTAAACAGATATTTGTTCCGTTTTTTACCACAAAAAAAATAGGGCAGGGTACAGGCCTCGGTCTTTCACTGGTTCATGGAATAATTTCATCCCACAACGGCAAAATAGAAGTAAAAAGCAACCCCGGAGAAGGCACGGAATTTATCATCAGGATACCTGTTTGATTAATAAGAGGTGAAAAATGTCTGCAAAAGAAGCAGCCGGTGCCACCATTCTTATAGTAGATGATTCCGCATTTACACTTGAAGTATTACAGCGCAATCTTGTATCCGAAGGATACCGGGTTTTTTCCGCCATCGGAGCAGCTCAGGCTTTTGAGCTTCTTGAAAAAGAAGATGTTGATCTTGTTATTACCGACCTTAAAATGCCTGATGTTGATGGCATGACTGTTGTCCGGCATGTCCGCGAAAACTACCGTGATATGGAAGTAATCATGATGACAGGCTATGCAACGGTTGAAAGTGCAGTTAACGCAGTGAAGGCAGGTGCTCAGGAGTATCTGCCGAAGCCTTTCACCGATGAGGAATTGTTTGGCGCTGTTAGAAGAGCACTTGAAAAACTAAAGCTTCGAAGATTATCGGAAGAAGATTTCCCTCAGGGCGAAAACTGGGGTATTATCGGAAAATCCAACGGAATAAGACAAATATTCAGAATTATCAGAAAAGCTTCATCCACTTATGCAAATACCCTGATTTCAGGAGAAAGCGGAACCGGGAAGGAGCTTGTAGCCCGGGCAATCCACTATGGAAGCACAAGGGCTTCATCCCCCTTTGTGCCTGTAAACTGCGGCGCAATTCCCGATTCACTCCTCGAAAGCGAACTCTTCGGACATATAAAGGGAGCATTCACCGGCGCTTATGAAACCAGAGCCGGATTTTTCCAGACTGCAGACGGCGGGACAATTTTTCTGGACGAAATCGCAGATATGGGCCTTTCCATGCAGACAAAACTCCTCAGAGTTCTTCAGGACAGGGAAATAACCATGGTCGGATCCCGAAAATCTCAGAAAGTGGATGTGAGGATAATCGCGGCCACTAATAAAGACCTTTATGAAATGGTAAGAAGAAATCAGTTCAGGGAAGACCTTTACTACAGGCTCAATGTTATTGTCATCAATGTAATCCCCCTCCGGGAAAGAGATGAGGATATTATTCTGCTGTGCCGCTGGTTTATCAACCGTTTTTCTGCTGAAGCCGGAAGAAAGACACCGGATTTTTCAGCTGCTGTAATTGAAGACCTGAAAGGATATTACTGGCCCGGAAATGTCAGGGAACTGGAAAACCTGATGCAGAGGCTTGCGGTTATGGTTGATTCCGACATAATCGAACCCTCGGATCTTCCACCGTATATGAGATTCTCCGCCCCAAGACCCATGCGCCTCGACAGAACTCTGGCAGAAGTGGAAGGGGAATACATAAAGAATGTACTTGATTCCGTGAGCGGAAACAAAACAAAAGCAGCGGAAATCCTCGCCATAGACAGAAAAACCCTTCGCGAAAAGCTTAAAAAGATCGGGATGGAATGATGTCAGATTACGCACAATGAGAATAGCCACGGTATTTATCCCAATGCCGCTAAATTAGTAAAATTCGGTCAAATCCCCAAGCCGTAACTATTCACCCCCCAAAAAAAACATAAAATATTTTTCTAAAAAAAACATGGAATTAAAAAGATGTGTCGAATCATTATCTTATGAGAAAACCATTAGATATTGAAAAAGTTAAAGAGGTCTTGGCTTCTGAGGAAATC
>JAJTBE010000077.1 GCA_021287065.1 Bacillota bacterium | reverse complement strand
CCGAATCGCAGGCGCCGCCTGCTCCTGGGTTATATCCCAATACCACTGAATTAGTAAAATTTGCTCAAATCCCCAAGCCCAATACTCTTGTTTTTCAAGGAGGGAGGTTCGGAGGGTAACCTCGCTTTTCCAAAAAAGCGTGGTTCACTCTGAGAGTCCCCAAACCCCGGTCGGTCCAAATCCCCACAGTCCCATGGTCGGTCCCCAATTCCAAAAGTTTTGGGATGGAGGTCCGGAGGAAACTTTTTTCAAAAAGTTTTCTCTGGGAGCTGGGCATATCGACACAAGCCTTGTGAGCGATCAGATAAATCCATGCCTTAATTCATAGGCATCCCCGCCCGCTCTCGCTCCCGCTTCCGGTCCCAAAACCAATCGCCAATCGCCAACCGCCAGCACCCCTCATAACCACAAGCTTTACAACCCCGATGCAGTCCCGCAGGGTCAGCCTTCACTGCAAACCTGCTCCCCAAATCTCTTTTCCCGCCGCGCTCTGCCAGCGAATCAAACTCAAACCTCAAATTCACGCAGGCGCGCCAAAATACGCCGGTAAATTCGGAATCTCGATTTCTCTGCGTACCCCTTTAATCTGCGGGCAGCTCTTCGGTTTCTACCTGTTCTTCCTCGTCAGTGTCTGAGGTTTCGTTATTTTTCAGGGAGGCAAGCATTGTCTGTATTTTTGCGTGGGGATAACGATTGTCGTCCACATAAACTGTGATTGTTGTCCAGTATTTATCGTCAAAAAGCATATAATACTCTGTTCTGCTCGAACCTGACTGGCCGACAATATAAAATCCTGAATAGTTTGGTGTTTTGATGGTCTTGATATATCTTGCATCCGAAGGAAGATAGCTTATCTTCTGGAAAAGCAGAATAGGATCTTTTGTTGCATGGAAAATATAATTAAGCAGCTGGTAATAATCTCCATCGGGATTCTTTATATAATCGTTTGATACCAGCGAATCATCATAGCGCATTAACTTCTGCCCGACGGTAATGTCCCAGGCATTTCCCGGATCAGACAGATACAATTGGGGATCTTTTCTCTTTGCAGTAGTGACCCTCGCGTTTTTTGGCACCATTATACTGAAATATTTATCTTTAATTTCAGTGTAGTCTTTAAGAATTTCCGGATCCGGTTCATAAACGGCAGCACTGTTAGGGGTAATCTTCAGCTCAGGATGTTTTTTGAAAACAAACCCCAAAGCTTTGTCATATCCGAATAACCCGACCCCTGTAATCAGGCCCGTGATAATAGCAATAGTAAGGACAAAAAATCCCAGTGTTCTCCAGTAAATCATAGTCGATTGCTCCGGTAAGCTCTTTCCTTTGTTATTCCGCTCATAAAGCTTCTTTGATTTTCCCCATTATTGAAGTTTTCAAGCTTGCCGGGCATTTCTCCTTTTGAGAAACAGAGCGGACAACCTGTACCAGCTTTTCTTCAAATTCGAATCTGTCGCAGCACGAGTTGCATTCGGAAAGGTGTTTTGCAATCTGATCCTTGTCCGGAGTCTCAATGTCGCTGTGTACGTAGTCAACAAGGCGCTTTACCGCTTCAAGGCATGTCATTTTCATGATAAAGTCTCCTTAGTATAATCCCGCTTCTTTGCATAGTCCCACAAATATTTCTGAAGGAGTTTTCTACCCCTCGATAATCTGGAACGAACAGTTCCGATGGGACAGCTCAGAATCTCGGCGATTTCCTGATAGTGAAAACCTTCGATGTCTGCAAGTATTACTGTAATTCTGAATTCGTAAGGCAGCTTCTCAATAGCTTCTTTAACCTCATCATCAAGAAAACTGTTGAGAAATTCTTCTTCCATGTCTTTAGGGGTATTGCCGTAAGGGGTTTCAGTTATGCGGTTGTAAAGGTAAAAATCCTCAACTTCATCAAAAGAAAGACTGGAGGGTGTTCTTGCGCTTTTCTGAAACCTGTTGATATGAAGGTTGTTCAGTATTTTGAACAACCACGCCTTGCAGTTGGTTCCCGGTTTAAACTGGTGAAAAGACTTAAACGCGCGAAGATAAACTTCCTGAACCAGATCTTCGGCATCCTTTTCATTGCGGGTCAAACGCAATGCAGTCCGGTAAAGCGAATCCATATTCGGAATCGCCGTCTCTTCGAATGATGCTATCTTTTCATCCTCATCTTTGAACTCAACTCTGACTTCACTTATCAATTTAATTTCTCCCTGTTTCTTTTAACTGCCCGATACCGGGACTTTGTCTGTGTCGTCCTCAAACAGAGCGTCAAGGAAGCTCCTCGGTTCAAAGGGTCTGAGGTCGTAAACACCTTCACCGACGCCGATGAACTTAATCGGAATTCCAAGTTCATGCACAATACTGATAATAATACCGCCCTTTGCGGTTCCATCCAGTTTGGTCAGGACAATACCTGAAATCGGCATACTCTCCTTAAAAGTGCGGGCTTGCACCTGAGCATTCTGCCCATTGGTGGAGTCAAGCACCAGAAGAGTCTCGTGGGGTCCGTCGGGAACAGATTTCTGAATAACCTTTTTGATCTTTTCAAGCTCTTTCATCAGATTGACTTTTGAATGGAGACGGCCTGCAGTATCAATTATAAGCAAATCCGCTTTTCTTGCAATCGCTGCTGAAACAGCGTCAAAAACCACTGCCGAAGGATCAGCTCCTTCTTTGTGCCTTATGATCTCAAGGTCAAGCCTCTTGCCCCATACTTCAAGCTGCTCGATAGCTGCAGCTCTGAATGTATCGGCAGCGGCAACCAGAACCTGTTTGCCTTCCTGCATATATCTGTTGGCAATTTTGGCGATGGATGTTGTTTTACCAACACCGTTTACACCAATAACCAGAATTACCGTTAAACCGTTTTTATTGAATACAATTTCAGTTTCGCCCTTGTCAAGAATAACCGAAAGCTTATCCTTCATTACTTCATAAAGCTGTTCCGGTTTTTCGATGTAGTGTTCCTCTACAGCTTTTTTCATCTGTTCGATAACATACTCTGTAGTATCTATACCCACATCTGCAGTTAAAAGGATCTCTTCCAGCTCATCCCAGAAATCGTCATCAATACTCTCCCTGAGTCTGAAAAGCCCTTTCATTTTGAATACCAGATTTTTCCTGGTTTTGTCAAGACCTTCCTTCAGCCTGTTAAACCAGTTCACCGGTTTCAGCTTATCAAAAAATCCAGCTTTGGGTTTTTCCTCTTCTGCTTCTTCCGCAACCTGTTTATCCTGAGCGGCAGGAATGGGTTCCTCTTTTGCCGGCTCCGGTGCAGGTTTCTCTTTGTTGAAGAAAGGCAGGAAAGAAGGCTTCTCCTTCGGCTTCGGCGCCGGGGGAGCTTCCTGAACTACCGGTTTCACTTCTTCTATTACGGGCTTGGGCTGAACCACAGGCGCCGGTTCCGGTTTCAATTCAACCTTTGGCGCAACAACAGGTGAAGCTTCCTTAACCACCGGTGCGGGAGCAGGTTTTACAACCGGCTCTTCCTTTTTCTCCGGTGCTGCTTTTTCTTTTCCGAAAGGAATAAACGAAATCTTCTCTTTTGCCGGAGGCGGCGGTATCACAGCCGGCCTCTCAGCAGCCTTAGGCTTCTCCCTGATTACCGGAGCTGAAATCGGCTTCTCTTCCTGCCTGGGTGCTGCTTTTGGCTCTTCCTTCACTTCAGGCACAGAAACCGGTTTCTCTTTTACAAATAAAGCCGGAGCGGGTTTCTCCTCCACTCTGGGCGCGGGTTTTTCAACCACAACAGGCTTTGCCGGTTCAGCCGGTTTTTTCTCAATTACAGGAATCACAGGCGCCGGTGCAGGTTTTTCTTCCACCACCGGAACAGGTATCTCTTCTTCAACCTCTTCAACAGGAAGAATCTCTTCCTCTACTGGCTGTGGGGTTTCCTGAACTTCCACCTGAGGCGCTTTTTTGAATTTTGATGCTATTTTATCAAAGACTCCACTGAAGAAGCCTTTTTTCTTGTTCTCATTGTCTGCCATTAAAATCCCTCCGGATTATAAAAAAGGAATCTGCAGGATTCCGTAAATCATTTATTCATATAATTCCATTTGATTCCTGCATGTTAAATATGGTTATTCCCTTTTTATCTCTGCTTTTACTTCCATATCTGCAAATACTATGTCGATATTGTCCGCTTTCAGTGCGTCCGCACCCCGTGCAACCACATTACCCGTTGCGGAATCCTTAACTATTGTATAACCTCTCTCCAACACCCGGAAAGGACTCAGCGCATTCAGGGTTTCACCCAGACGGTCCAGCTTCAGCGACATTTTTTCCGCTTTTGAAATAACTATTCCTGACATGTCGTCCATCAGACGATCAAGATCCTGCTGCTTTCTGTTAACTGAATTCTCAACAGACATAAGAAGCCTCTCAGGAGACATCCCTGCCAGTTTGTCCCTGTTGCGGCGAACACTGTTCACCAATCCCTGAACCAGACGGTTCTTATCATCGGAAAGAGCCGCTGCAAGCTCCGAAAGATCAGGAACCACAGACTGAGCAGCCGCTGTGGGAGTTGCAGCCCGCACATCAGCCACCAGATCCGCTATGGTAAAATCAACTTCGTGCCCAACGGCTGAAATCACAGGCTTTCTGCACCTGTATATAGCTTCAGCCACAATTTCACTGTTGAAACAGTTCAAATCTTCGAATGATCCCCCGCCTCTTCCGGTGATTATCACATCAACCCTCACGAACCGATCAAGCAGACTTATGGATCTGGCTATTGACGCCGGAGCTTCGGTTCCCTGAACAAGGGTAGGGGCTATATAAACTTTCGCAAGGGGAAATTTATTCTTTATGGTGCGCAGCATATCGTGAATTGCGGCGCCTTCGGGAGATGTGGCTATTCCTATGCCTTTGGGCAGAAACGGGATCATTTTCTTTCTTCCCTGATCGAAGTATCCCATTTTCATCAGCTTCTCTTTTGTCATAAGAAACTGCTGGTAAATATCTCCCACACCCTCAGGCTTCATTCTGTCCACAAGAAGCTGATAATTGCCGTTTTTTTCATATAGGGTGATTGAGCCTGTTACAATAACCTTAATGCCGTCTTTGATATCAAATTTAACACCATTAGCCCGGCTTGCAAACATTACGCAGGTTATAACAGCCCCTGTATCTTTCAGGGTAAAATAACAGTGTCCCGAATATGCTCTCTTAAATCCGGAAATTTCTCCCCTTACCTTAACCGCACGAAGTTTGCTGTCGGATGTAAGAAGATTTTTGATGTGTCCGGTCAGTCCCGATACCGACCAGATGTCTGCTGCATTGTTTTCCTGCATAAATTGCGGTTTATTCCTCTTCGGATTCTATTTCTTCGCCCATATTTTTGAAAACATCCATGATGAGCTTGTATATTTCAGGAAATTTGCTCCGGATATTTATTGGCTTTCTTTCCTCATCCACAAAAACATTTGTGGTAAAACCGGTGGCGAGAACCTCTTCGGTTTTCTTTCTGATAAGCTGGTATGAAAGAGTAAGCCTGACTCCGGTATAATCCATTGGTTTAACACGCACCACAAGCAGATCTTCATAGAATGCAGGGGAAATTATCTCCACTGTGTATGCGATAATAGGAGCAAAAACTCCCCTTCGCTCAATGGCGGCATAACTCTTTACAAAATTTTTGAAAAGCTCTGATCTCGCCGCTTCAAAATAAATCGGCACATAAGAATGGTGAACCACTCCCATCTGATCAGTTTCAACATATCTGACTTTTATTTCTTCTTCCCAAAGATAATCCGGATTGCTCATACCCTTCTCCTGTTTATTTTTTCATGGATATATTTTTCCGAGACCGGATTCTTCCTGCAAAAATAAAAGAAGGAGTGTTAACTCCTTCTTCTGATTTCTTCTGTTGATCAGTTGACCACGTCTTTAAGGCCTTTACCGGCTTTGAATACAGGAACCTTGCGGGCTTCGATTTTGATCTCTTCGCCTGTCTTGGGGTTTCTGCCTTTGCGTCCGGCTCTCTCTTTGACTTCAAAGCTGCCGAAGGGTATGATTCTGATAGCGTTACCCTGAGAAAGATTCTCGGTTACTACATCCAGAAATGCGTTAAGCACGACTTCAGCCTTCTTTTTGGTCAGTCCGCCTTTTTCAGCAATTGAATCAATAAGATCTTTTTTACCTACTACTTTAGCTGGCACAACCACGACCTCCTTCTATGTATAATAATGAGTACGCCGTATTTTTCTACGGTTTGAAGGCATATCCTCCTAAAGTCCAGTATTTTCAAGGATTTTTTTTGGAAGATCCCGCAAACCCAATAATATCAAGGCTTTTTTTTAGACATTTTATTTGTAAAAGTTTTGTTTTAGGTGAAAACAAACAGAAAAAACAGCAAAATACCCTTTTATACCCCCATTTTTCAAGAAAGGAGGTCCGAAGAGATTGTGTAAAACATAGTTTTTACACAATCTCTGCAACCCCGACGCGGACCCGCAGGTCCGCCCCACCGCAAACAAAAACCACAAATCCCCCAAAAGAGCGGCAACAAAACTCCAACAAATGCCGGATCGCAGGCGTCCCGCCTGCCCCCCGGTTCCCAAAACCACCCGCCAACCGCCAGCAAACCTCATAACCACAAGCTTCGCCAACGATCGTAGGAGGGCTTTGCAAGCCCGACGCGGACCCGCAGGTCCGCCCCACGGCAAACAAAAACCACAAATCCCCCAAAAGAGCGGCAACAAAACTCCAACAACCGCCGGATCGCAGGCGTCCCGCCTGTCCCCCGGTTCCCAAAACCACCCACCAACCGCCAGCAAACCTCATAACCACAAGCTTCGCCAGCGATCCTATGATGGCTCCGCAACCCCGACGCGGACCCGCAGGTCCGCCCCACCGCAAACAAAAACCACAAATCCCCCAAAAGAGCGGCAACAAAACTCCAACAAATGCCGGATCGCAGGCGTCCCGCCTGTCCCCGGGTCCAAAACCACCCGCCAACCGCCAGCAAACCCCATAACCACAAGCTTCGCCAGCGATCGTAGAAGCGGTTTGCAACCGCGACGCGGACCCGCAGGTCCGCCCCACCGCAAACAAAAACCACAAATCCCCCAAAAGCGCGGCAACAAAACGCCAACAACTGCCGGATCGCAGGCGTCCCGCCTGTCCCCCGGTTCCCAAAACCACCCGCCAACCGCCAGTGAACCCCATAACCACAAGCTACGCCAGCGATCCTATGATGGCTCCGCAACCCCGACGCGGACCCGCAGGTCCGCCCGCGAAGCAAACTCAAACCGCAAATCCCCCAAAAGAGCGGCAACAAAACTCCAACAAATGCCGGATCGCAGGCGTCCCGCCTGTCCCCGGGTCCAAAACCACCCGCCAACCGCCAGCAAACCCCATAACCACAAGCTACGCCAGCGATCGTAGGAGCGGTTTCCAACCGCGACGCGGACCCGCAGGTCCGCCCGCGCTGCAAACTAAAACCACAAATCCCCCAAAAGCACGGTAGCAAAACGCCAACAACTGCCGGATCGCAGGCGTCCCGCCTGCCCCCGGGTCCAAAACCAACTGCCAACCGCCAGTAAACCCCATAACCACAAGCTTCGCCAACGATCGTAGGAGGGGTTTGCAACCCCGACGCGGACCCGCAGGTCCGCCCGCGCTGCAAACTAAAACCACAAATCCCCCAAAAGCACGGTAGCAAAACGCCAACAACTGCCGGATCGCAG
>JAJTBE010000219.1 GCA_021287065.1 Bacillota bacterium | reverse complement strand
CGGATGAAACAAAACTCAGATATATCAGCCCATGTCCCAACCTGATTCTGGAAGTCAACAGCAAAGATATTCTCTGTGGGTTTGTCATTCGTGATATAATCAGTGATCCGGGCTATAAGCTGCAAAAACAATGGGCTAAGGAAACTGGTTACACCTATCCTCAAACATTTCCCGGTATAGACAGGACACGAAAGGTATTCTTCAGTAACTGGTGAAAACAATGGAATATTAAACAGGAAGGAGATATTTATGAAAAATTTCATAAAAGAGTTCAGAGATTTCAGTATTAAGGGAAACCTGATTGATATGGCCATTGGTATCATCATTGGCGGAGCATTCGGAAAAATCGTAAATTCCCTTGTCACCGATATAATAATGCCTCCTCTGGGTATGCTTATCGGCGGAGTTGATTTCAAGGACCTGAGCATTGTAATAAAAAAAGCTCAAGGAGCAGCGCCTGCAGTGGCTGTTAAATATGGAGTTTTTATCAATACTATTTTTGAATTTCTGATAATCGCCTTCTCAATTTTTCTTGTGATGAAAGCTGTAAATAAAATCACAGGCAAAAAAGAGGAAGCTCCTGCCCCTGCAGCTCCTCCGGAACCGACAAAGCAGGAAAAACTGCTGGAAGAAATCAGGGATATCCTGAAGGAAAAAGCATGATACGACGCAATAAAAATAAAAATGCATAAAAACAGTCAGTAATGTAAACCGGAAAGCCACCGACCAAAAATACGGGATTTAATCCCCGACAAAGAAAGGACCAGCAATGAAAAAGTTACTGTCAGCAGTAGTTGCTGCAGCATTTCTTCTGCTTTTAGCCGCAGGAGCCGCTACAGCCTCAGAAGTCAAATTCAAAGACTATGTCAACAAAAAATTCGGTTACACAGTATCACACCCGGACCTTTTCACAAAATCAACAACTCTTGAAAACAACGCCGGAGTAAGGCTTGAAAATGCCAAAGGTACCATTAAAATGGAAATATGGGCAGAAGTAGCCACAGGAAAAGAAACCGGAAAAGAACTCCTGAAAGAGGCACAGTCGAGAGTAGCCCATATATCAAAAGAAGAAGCAGGCGATAAATGCTATGCAGTGGATTACGAAGGCGGAGAAAAAGACGGAAACAGAATTCTTTTCTTCGAAAGAGGATACATTTCAGGCAAAAACATAATCAGATTTTTCATTTCCTGCCCTGCCAGCGAAAAAGCCCGGTTTGCATTATATGTTCAGAAAATGTATGACGCACGCAGCAATAAAGCCGGCGAACCCGCACAGAAGAAGGGAAGCTTCACTCCTCTGGTCAACGCAGTCTGCTTCAGCCAGATTCTTCACTTCAACAGTTTCAAAACCGAACCCGATGGAGCAACCGTAAATCTTACACTTCACAATCTGGTAACAAACGGCGAATTCAGATGGAAAAACAAACTGAAAGTTACTGACGGCGCTTATTACTTCAGCAGAGGACCCGAATCGGAAGATGCGGATCCCGGTAAAAAAGGCGTCTATATTTCCCCCGAAATGCTCTATTCAGACTTTTTCAAATCCGGAAAATATGTTTACGCTCCTTCTACAATGTCTAAATTTGTAGATGGAACACAGACCGGAATAGCAGTTTATGTCAAAAAAATCCCTTATTCAGCAGATGTTAAAATCAACTCAACTGAAGAGAAAAACGGCTATGAAGTAGTAAAAGCGACAATCACAAGAGTAGATACCAAATCAGGCAAAAAAGAAACCCTCGGTGATGCCGTAATCACCCTCAAACAGGATGCCAAAGCTTTCTTCGGATACAAAATCGTATCATTCGAACCTGCATACGGCAAGTTTGCAGATATTAAGCTTTAATATCCGTAACAGACCCGAAAATCAACATGATCAACATGGAGGAAGTAAAAATGAAAAAGTTTTTCTGTTTACTGACTGCCGCCATTGTAATGATGGTATTCGCATCAGGAATGTGTCTCGCAGCTCAGGATCTTGATAAAAACAACCCAATCGACAAAGCTTTTGCAAAGGATTTTGAAAAAGCTTCTGCAACTGCAGAAATCAATTATGTAGCTGAAAAATATCACGATGCCTGGGAAGCTGAACTTAAAAACGCTGCAGCACAGGCAAAGAAAGAGTATAAATTCAAGGAAGACAAGCAGAGAGTTGATGATCTCGTGGCAGCCTACAAAAAACTGGGCAAGATCGCATTTGACCTCGAAATGTTAAAATGGGGAGATACGGATCAGAATCCCAAAGACAGAAGCTTTGGAACCGGAGGTCCCGGCGCTGCAGTAATAGCTGAAGCTGATATACTTAAAGATGCAACAATCAAACTGATTGAGCATATGACCAAAGGCGACGGAGAAAGCACTTATAAATTTATCTACAAGGGCAAAGGCGCTGAACTCGACAAAATAAGAAATCAGTAATCCGAAAGGCAGACTGATTCCGTAAAAAATAAAAAGACCTGTGATTTAATCTTTTCACAGGTCTTTCTGTTTATTCGTAAAACCAATGGCAATTTCACCCAATTTACCAAATCAGTTTTTTCTATCCCATACAGGCGCAGCATCCGGCACATTTGCTTTCTGCTTTAGGCAGGGCCAGGCTTTCAGGGATTACATCACAGGCTGTGAGATCTTCCCAGGTTTCCCTTCTGATGATGATCTCAGCTTTTCCGTCTTTTACAAGAACCGCAGCGGGACGGCCCACACGGTTATAGTTGAATGACATGGTGTAGTTATATGCGCCTGTGTCAAAAACACAGATAATATCGCCAAATTCGATTTCAGGCAGGGTAATATCCCTTATCACTATGTCGCCTGATTCGCAGAATCTTCCGGAAATTGTTACCTTTTCCGTTCTTTCCTGATTTGCCTTATTGGCAATAACCGCAGAATACTGTGCGCCGTAAAGAGCCGGTCTGGGGTTGTCTGCCATACCGCCGTCAACGGACACATATTTTCTGACTTCAGGAACAACCTTTACGCTTCCCGCTTTATAAAGTGTTACACCTGATGTTCCCACAATACTTCTGCCTGGTTCGAGGTAAAGTATGGGTTCGGGATAATTATACTTCTTCAGGTTCTCATCCAGCGCACCTAAAACAGCTTCAGCCAGCTCATCGATTGACGGCGGGTCGTCGCTTTCCAGATACTTAATTCCCAGACCGCCGCCCATGTTCATTTCGGTAAGTGTAATACCGAATTTTTCTCTTATCTCAGCAAGCTTATCAACAAGGACGCCTACCAGGTCGATATAACCTGTTGTTTCAAAAATCTGGGAGCCGATATGTGCATGAAGCCCTACAAGGTTAATATTGAGATATTTTTCTTTAATCAATCTGACAGCTTCGTCAAGCTGGGAAAGGTCAAATCCGAATTTTGTATCTTCGTGTCCGGTTTTAATGTAATCATGTGTGTGGCATTCAATACCGGGGGTAATTCTGAGAAGAACATCCGCTTTCATATTTATGGATTTAGCCACTTTATCCAGCAGTTCCATTTCGCTGAAATTATCAACATCAATTCTGCCTACGCCTGCCTTCAGGGCAAATTCCAGCTCTTCGGCGCTCTTATTGTTGCCGTTGAGGAAAGTTCTCTCCATAGGGAATCCGGTTTTTACTGCGGTATAAATTTCCCCGCCGGAAACCAGATCAAGACCCAGACCTTCCTGATGCATAATTCTGCATATTGCGGAAGTCATAAATGCTTTTGCCGCAAAAAGAATATTTGTTTTGGGATATTTTGCAAAAGCCTGCTTATACTGACGGCAGCAGTTTCTGATAGATTCTTCATCATAAACATAAAGAGGGGTGCCAAACTTTTCCGCCAGATCCACAGTGCTGCATCCTCCGATATGAAGGATGCCGGCTTCGTCAATTTTGGCTGTAATCGGCAATAAGGACTGATTTACTGAATTCATATTCGTTTTCTCCTGTTTCTTATCATTACTTTAAATTCCGACTATGATAACGGTATTGAAACCAAAAATCAAGTGGTTAAAGAAAAGTTAACAAACTTGCCTGTTAAGGGAAATTGAGGTATAATCATTCACAATACAAAAATTATGATTATCCGGAAAGTAACTTGGAAAGAAAACTCAGAAACTATATAGTATATATAATTCCAGTGCTTGTGTTGATTCTTGCAGCGGCGGCAGGCTGCGGCGCCGGTTCTGAAGCGGCGTCGATCGGCAGTGAATCATCATCCTCAGCCCGACAATCAGACAGACAGGTATCCGCTGCCGAACCGGCAGAATGGACCCTTCTGATTTACATGGCCGCAGATAATGACCTTGAAACAGCAGCATGGCAGGACCTGCAGAAACTTGAGACTATCGGTTCAAACGAAAAAGTCAATGTTGTTGTCCAGTGGGATAACAAGGGGCAATACGGAAATAAAGGCACAAAACGCTATTATATCAGGAAAAACCCCAATCCCAAAGTCGGCACTGTGGCATCACCCGTTGAAGAAGATCTGGGCGAAACTGATTCGTCAAACCCGGATGAACTTGTTAATTTTTTAACATGGGGAATGAAAAAATACCCCGCAAAAAAATACGGTGTAATACTGTGGAACCACGGCTCCGGTTGGCGTTCGCCATCACCTGATTCTCAGAATGGACTTAAAGGCATCTGTTTTGACGAAACCGCCAATGACAACATGACTATTTCCGAGCTGACCGATGCATTCCAGTCTGTCAGAAATATCGAAAATAAAAAGATTGAGTTTATAGGCATGGACGCCTGTCTTATGGGAATGACGGAAGTTGCCTATAATCTCAGGGATTATTCAAACTATCTCACATTTTGCGAATCTTCCATTTATGGCTGGCCCTATCAGTATATCCTCGAAGACCTGCAGGCAAATCCTTCGATGGACGGCAAAGACTTATGCGGTATTACCGTTGCCAGATTCCGCCAGTATTGGCTTGAAAAAGGCGACAAATTTATGGCTTCCATCAGCGCCATTGATCTTGGGAAAATCGATCTGCTTGCCACATCACTTGATCAATTTGCAGCTTCAGCTCTCGAAAATTCCGACGAACTCAAAACCGTCCTCGGCAAAACAGCCCGGGAAACGGAAAGTATAGATGAAGTTTACAGCGATTTCAAAGACCTTAATCTTTTCATGCAGAATATAATCACAGTAAGCTCAAACGAAGCTATAAACGCAAAAGCGCGGCAGGTCAAAGACGCGCTTAAACAGACAGTTATCTTCGAAACCCATGGCGAATCCTTCTCGCCCTACACAGCAGGATTGACCATCTGGCTTCCCGACAAAACAAAATACAGCGAATTCGAAGATTCGTATTCGCTGCTTTCATTATCCAGAAATGGTTTATGGGATGAATTCCTTGATCAGATAATTAATTAGGATTGCTTAGCTTTAGCTGCTTCCTTTTCTTCCTTGGCTATCTCGATGGCTCTGGGCTGAACATAACTCATTTCCTTAAGAGCTTCCTCAACCATTTTCAGTCCCTCTTTTATACATGAACTCTGTGCGGGTGTGCAGGGTTCCATCATTTTGCGGCATCCTGCATAATAAAGTTCAAACTGTTTGCCGACATGTTCTGCGATTTCTCTCTGTTCCTCAGGAAGATTTGATATTTTGGTTTTGAATACAGGTATTGAGAACAGCTCCGCTCCTGCTTTTGCGATGGTGAGAACTTTGCTGACATTGGCTTCGTATTCTTCCCGTTTAACTTCTCCGCTGACAAATCCCTTTGCCATATCACGAAGCAATTCAAGATTTTTAGCTTTTTCCAGGGGAGTGGCGATAAGGGCTTTGTTTACCTGTTCCCCTTCTTCACCGCCAATTACTCCATCGGACTGTACATATGTAAAACCGGCTTCTTCTTCTTCCCTGACGGGCAGCTGATGGCCGCAGAATTCACATACTTCGGCGTCGCCTGCATTTACTTCTCCGCAATCCGGGCACTCAACCCCCAGAGCATTCTGTAATCCAGCCAGTACATCAAATGCATTTTCATGATTTTCTGACATTTTATCCTCCATAAATAAAATCCACCGCTTCTATACAGAAACGGCGGATCTAATCTTAAAAACTTTATTACTGCTGGCCCATTGCGCCATTAACTAACTGTGATACGAGTTCCATCGGGTTAGGCGGTCCCTGTCCTTCTTTGCCTCCGCCTGTAATTGTTTCAACGACTTTTCCAATGAGGGAACCGATGATGTTTCCACCACCACCGCCGCCCATTACTCCACCGGCTATTGCTCCTACTGCGCCCATCTGAAAGTCTCCTTTCGATTCTTATGTTGGTATTATTATCTCATGATTTTATCTGTATGTAAATTAATAATTTGTTAACAATTTATTCAAATTTGTTTACAAAAAAAGCCCAAATGTTAACTTTTCAGCTTATTTCCCTTTTAATTCCAAATCCGAAACAAAAGAGGCAGGATATCCTGTACCCTGCCCCCAGTATAACTAAATTTCACATCAGGATGGAAGCTCGTTAATGCCAAACTGCTCAAGAGACGCAACGATGTTCATGGGAAGAACGGTTGAAATATCCTGTTTGGGAGGATTTTTCATCATCTTACGGGGATCCATCAGGAAAAGTTCTGATTTCCGCATTTCTCTTGCTTCAGCTCTTTTTGCATCCAGAAGCGCCACCAGATCCTGCTGATAACCTGCAAGATCCTGTGCTTCCTTCGAGTTTTCCTGTTCCTTCATCTGTTTTGCCTGAAGGTCTTTCAGCTCCTTGTTGCCGCCTTCAGCTTTTTCCTGAATCTCGGCTACTTCCGGGAGATCCACTTTGAAGAACTCAGCTTCGTGTCTATCCTGAAGTTTGACTGCTTTCTTCTGACCATCAAGAATCATTTTCTGAAGTTCGCCCTGAATACCGGGGTTGTCAAGCTGGAATTTGTTTGAATCCAGGAAGCTGGTAAGCTGGGCTTTCTGTTCGGAAACAAATTCTTTCTTTTCTGCGGCATGCTTGGTAAACATTTCTGATTTCTGTGTTGTTTCGAAGTTTTCTCTTGCTACCTTCTGCGGAGGAGTTTCAGGACCTTCTTTGACTATAGGTTTGCCCTGTTTGTCAAGAGCAAGCTGCTCTTTTCCATCGGCACCGGTCTGAGTTTCGTAGTGATTCTTTGAGAAAAAATCTTCCTTGGTCTGCTTCAGATCATTGGTGAATTTTGTAAGCATATTTGTCTTTTCACCTTCATGCTTCTGCTGCATACTCTCAAATTTTGCGATACTGTCTTTCGAAGGCTCGGGAACCTCAAAGTCCAGAGTCAGCTTTTTGGGTTCCGGCTGCTTCTCCCATGCTTTCTCCATCTCTCTGGATGTGTTGGAAAGCGATTTATTCATCTGGTTAAAGTAGCTGGGGTTCATTGCCGGGGGCTTTGGCGTGAAAAGACCGCCCAGCAGATTCATTGCCATTGGGACTGCCATAATTCCGAAGAAGCTCATTTAGATCCCATCCTTTACGAAAAAAATACACTTAACCTTATCAATGTTATATCACAATAATGACCTACATTGTCAAGACAAATCCGACCTTTTATCAAAACATTTTTACAATTCCACCTTATTCCCCACAAAGAAGGAAATTCCCTTCGTAACAATAATATTAGACGAACTATGAATGAAAATATTTTTACAAACCAAAACATACATGATGAAAATCAAAACGGCGAAAAAACCATTAGGGTCAGATTCGCACCAAGCCCCACAGGACTGCTTCATGTAGGATCCTTCAGAACTGCACTATTCAACTGGCTTTTTGCCGGAAAAAACAACGGTTCGTTTATACTCCGCATTGAAGACACTGACAGAAAAAGATCAAAAGATGAATTTCTTCAGAGCCAGATGGCAGATATGAAATGGATGGGCCTCAACTGGGACGAAGGACCCGGTGTGGAAGGAAAACATTCGCCTTATTTCCAGACACAAAGGCTCGAAACTTATTCTCAGCACGCCCAAAAACTTGTTGAAGAAAACAAAGCTTACTATTGTTTCTGCAAATCGGACGACTCAGGCAGCGAGAAAGAATCGGGAGAAGATAACGAAAAGCAGGGCAAACAAACCTGTTCATGCAAAAATCTGACAAAAGATCAGGTGAATGAACTCAAAACTCAGGGAAATCAGGCTTGCATCAGGTTCGCCACCCCATCAGAAGGCGAAGCCCTTGTCAGAGATCTGATTAAGGGAGATGTTCCATTCGATATTTCACTTATCGAAAATTTTGTGATTCTGAAATCGGACGGAATACCCACATACAACTTTGCAGTTATCGTAGATGACCATCTGATGGAAATAACTCATGTCATAAGAGGAGATGAACATCTTTCAAACACTCCCAGACAGGTACTTCTTTATAACGCATTTGGCTACGAACCTCCGGTTTTCGCCCACATTCCCATTATCCTCAACGAAGACCGCACAAAACTCAGCAAAAGACATGGTGCCGTGCATCTGCTTGAGTTCAGGGACAGAGGCTATGTAAAAGAAGCCCTTCTGAATTTTATGGCGCTTCTCGGCTGGGCTCCCAAGGATAACAGAGAGATTCTGACAATGGAAGAACTTGTAGAAGCTTTTTCACTGGACGGAGTTCCCAAACATCCTGCAGTCTTTGACGAAAAGAAACTTTTGTGGATGAACAGCCAGTATATAATGACCCTGCCTCCTGAAATAATTGCAGAGCGTCTTGCGCCTTTTATTGAAAAGCTGGGTTTTAACCCCTCGGTTAAGGATGCCGATTGGTACATAACTTCAGTTATTCTTTACAGGGAAAGGGCTAAGACTCTTGTGGAACTTGCAGAAAACCTCGCCTGTTTCTTTCAGGAAACAGTGGAGTATGATCCTGCGGGAGTTAAAAAGCACTTCAAACCGGAAATTCTACGGTCTGCCATGCCCGAACTTATCAAAAGAGTAACGGAAACCGATTCGTTCACAATCGAAAATCTCGAAGCGGTTGTCAGACAGTATGCCGAAGAACTGGGGATATCAGCAGGAAAACTCATCCACCCCATCAGGCTTGCAATAACCGGAAAAACTGCAAGCCCGCCAGTATTTGATGTTATGGTCCTCGCAGGAAAAGAAATGCTGAAAAGCAGACTTCAGGCAGCCCAATCCTTTATTGCAGAGCTTGCACAGGAATAACATAAACCCGGAAACATAAATCTTATTTAAGGTTCGTAGACTAATGCGGTGTCAATTTGAAATAATGAATCCCGACCAGGAACTTGCCGGCAAATTAGCCGGCATACTGGGAATTTCCCCTGTGCTTGCCGGCATACTCATAAACAGGGGCATAACTACCGCTGAGGAAGGCAAACGCTTTCTTCAGGGGACAATCAACGATTTTCACCCTCCCTACATGATAGGTGATCTTGAAAAAGCTGTTGATATTATTCTGGAAAACCTTGAACAGGAAAACAAAATCCTGATTCAGGGAGATTATGATGCCGACGGCGTCACATCCACAGCCATACTTATAAAAGCTCTGGAAAGACTTGAAGCCCAGGTCGGTTTTCATATACCCGACAGATTCGACGAAGGCTACGGCTTTTCCGAAGAAGCTATAAAAAAAGCCCTCGATGAGAATTACAGCCTGATTATTACTGTTGACTGCGGTTCTTCAAACTGGCAGGAAGTGGAGGAAGCCCGTAAAAGAGGGCTTCAGGTTATAGTAACCGATCACCACGAAGTGCCTGAACACATACCCGATGCAGATGCATTCATCAATGTAAAAAAACCCGGAGATTCTTATCCCTTTAAAGACCTTTCAGGTGCAGGAATAGCCCTGAAGCTGGTTATGGCTCTATATTCCGAACTTGGAAGAGACGACTGGGTCGATTTTATCGATCTGGCATCTATAGGCACAATTGCAGATGTTGTTAACCTCACAGGTGAAAACAGAATAATCGTCAAAGAGGGCCTCAAGCTTTTAAACAAAAGGGAAAGACCCGGAATAGCAGTTCTTCTCGAACTTACCGCAGCAAAGAAAGAAGTTCTTACCCCCTGGGATGTAAGTTTTCTCCTTGCGCCAAAAATCAATGCCGCCGGCAGACTCGCCAACGCAGATGTTGCTCTTGAATTCCTCCTTGAGGAAGACCCGGAAAAAGCTGCCGAGTTAGCAGCCAGGCTCATCAAAATGAACGAAGAGCGGCAACAGGTTGAACTGGTTATCAAGGAAAGGGTGGAAAACCTTATAAACGGCAATCCCGACCTCCTCTCCCAGCCTGTATGGGTTTTCGGGGAAAGAGGATGGCATCAGGGAGTAATAGGCATTGTAGCTTCCCGTTTCGCAGAAGCCTTCAAGCGCCCTGTTTTTCTTATAAGCATAGACAACGAAGGCGTCGGCAGAGGTTCAGCCCGCTGCAGCGAAAATTATGACATATACAGCGCCCTCGATTCTTCAAAACATCTGCTTATGCATTACGGAGGTCATCGTCTTGCGGGAGGTTTCAGCCTTGATGAAAAAAATATCGATGATTTCAGGATCAGTGTAAGCAGCTCCCTGCATTTCAACGACAATAAAAGGTCCGTAAAGGTGGATGCGGAACTGCCCGCCTGGAAAATCAACCTTGCACTGGCAAAAGAGCTTGAAACCCTTGCACCTTTTGGAGAAGGAAATGTAAAACCTCTTTTCCTTTCGAGGAGGATAAAATTCCAGTCTATAAGCACCGTAGGCAACAATGACCAGCACCTCAAGGTTTGGGTATCATCAGGAACAAGCAGCCAGCCGGATCTGAAGGGAATAGCCTTCAGCAAGGGAGAAATGGCTTCGAAAATTTTCCCCAATGAGTTTTTCTATGATATTCTGTTTAATGTGGATGTTGATACCTGGCAGGCGCAGGAAGAAGTTTCACTGAAAATCAGCGAAATACTCCACCCTGAAGACGACTGCCTGCACATACAATCACGCCTTGAGGAAATCACGACCCAATTAAAGGCAAAGCCTAAGTCGGGATGGTATGTTGTTGATGCCCGTTCGGTTATGGACAGACGGAAATACATAAGAAATCTTGCAAGATCAAATAAAAGATGCCTCGTTCTCACCCGTAACAGAAAACAGATGGAAGTTCTGATGGAAAACCTCAAGAAAGAGGGCCTCGGATGCGGATTTATAACCCCTGAGGAAACATTCCCCTATAATATCAGAATTTACATTGCCCCTATGGATAAGATCGAAAAACTTACGAATTTTGACGAAGTTATTTTCTATCATCCGCCGTTTTATCTCGAACATTTCAGACATCCCCTTTACCGGCTCGAATCGGTGAAAAGAGTTCATCTTCTCTTTGGCGATGAGGATGTGGCCCGTGAAGAGGCAAATCAGGAAATGCTCTCCCCCAACAGGGAAACACTGCTCAAAATCTTCGGTTATCTGAAAAAGAATGCGCCTTCAGGGAAGATATCGGGCTTTATACCTGAACAATCAGTTACGGTAATAAAAGATCCCGCAATCAGGGCGATAACAATCAGAATTGCACTCAAAATTTTCCGTGAAATCGATCTTGTTGATTTTACTGAAGAAAACAACAGATTCGAAATCACAATAAAAAGCGGCAACAATAAAAATCTGGAGAATTCACCAATTTTCAGAACTCACACAAGGATGAGGGATGAATTTGGAAGAATAAAACAAATGCTGTTGAGCCACAATATGGACGAGTTCACTGAAAGCGTAAACTTTACCGCAAAAGAACCGGCATTAAGCTGAACACATTGAAATTTTAGATACATATAAGGAGGAACTTATATGAACAAGACATCAGTAGAAGCCTATCTGAAGGAAAAAATAAGAGATCTAAACGACTGGCCCAAGGAAGGCGTCATTTTCAGAGATATTACACCGGTTCTCGCAGATCCGGAAGCATTTGGAACAACCATAGATGCCATGGAAGATGCCCTGAAAGACATTGAGTTCAGCAAAATTGCGGCTGTGGAATCCAGAGGCTTTATCTTCGGAGCAACACTTGCCAACAAAATGAAAAAAGGATTCATCCCTGTAAGAAAACCCGGCAAACTCCCCTACAAAACCATCAGTGAATCCTACGCTCTCGAATATGGAACCGATACAATCCATATGCACATTGATGCCGTTCAGGAAGGCGACAAAGTGGTTATAATCGACGACCTTATCGCCACAGGCGGTTCTTCAAAAGCAGCAGCCACACTGGTTGAAAAACTTGGGGGCAAAGTTACATCACTCGTATTCCTCATCGAGCTTGAATTCCTCAATGGACGGGAAAAGCTTCAGGGATATGAAGTAAAATCAATAGTTAAGTATTAATCAGGTACCTGATGAAAATATCCCAAATCCTCAAAAACAAGGCTGCGGCCGGCGAATTTGCAATTTCTTTTGAGATAATACCTCCGCGAAACGGCGAAAGAGTGGAGGAAATCTTAAGAAAAGTTGAATCACTTATCGGGCTGAACCCCGATTTTATTAGTATTACCAAAGGCGCAGGCGGCAGCCTCAGAGGCGGGACAGTGCCCATTGCCTACCTGATAAAACAGAAATTCGGCATTGAAACAATGGCACATCTCACCTGCATAGATACACCCGTTGAAGAACTTGAAAACAATCTCATGGATCACCGCTACCTCGGAATTGAGAATATTCTTGCATTAAGAGGGGATCCACCCAGAGATGCAGTGGAAACATACGGCAAACGGGAAGAATTTACATATCACAAATACGCCAGAGATCTTGTAACACAGATCGGAAATATGAATCAGGGCAGATACCTCCGGAGAAAAATGGATGTAAAACCTTCAGAATCAGATAAGGGATTCCGCGATGGCGAAAAAACCGATTTCTGTATAGCGGTTGCAGGCCACCCCGAAGGACACCCCGACTGCCCCGATCATGAACAGGCACTTATCCATCTCAGGGAAAAAGTCGCTGCCGGCGCAGACTTCATTGTTACTCAAATGCTCTTTGATGCGGACTTATACGAATCATTTGTGAAAAAATGCAGAGATGCAGGCATAGACAAACCGATTATTCCGGGCATCCGTCCGATTACCAAATATCAAAACATCCCCCACATTGAGGAATTTTTTAATGTGCATATTCCGGATGAATTCAAAGAAAGCCTGAGAAACAAATCCGGTCCTGAAGCGAGAAAAGCAGGGATCGAACTGACCCGGAAGCTTTATCATTCACTCAGGGATAAGGGCGCTCCCGGAATCCACCTTTATATGATGAATGATACAAAAATAGGTTTTGAAATACTCAACAACCACTAAAGCGGCAATGGGGATAAAAGATTGACAAATTTCAACAGAGCTGCGGATTTTCTGAAAAAACCGGCTAATATCTTTGTTTTGCTTTTTATCGCTTTCTTTTCCATATCCAATTTTATCTATATTCAGAAGGACACCCTATTCACAGGAAACGATGGACAGTCACTGCGGGCGCTGAGGTTATATAAAACCATCACCACAGGGCAGGAACAACCCAAAGGCATGTTTGAGGAAAGCTACCCTCCACTTATGCCACTGCTTTCATCACCTTTTATAAGATTCTTTGGTAATAATTCACAAACAAATGTAAATGAAGCATCGGAGAACTCGTTTTCAAAGGAAATAAATTATTTTAACAGAGTTGATAAAGCTCTCCGCTACAGCCTGATTCCCTATTGGGTGGTTTTTCTTCTTGCCATGTATGGCATAGGAAAACATCTGGGTGATAAATACTCAGGAATTGCAGTGATGTGCCTCGCTGCATCTTCTCCTCACATCCTGAATCTTTCAAGGCATTATTACCTCGATTTTCCACAAACGGCAGTTACAGCGCTGGCTTTATACTTTCTGTATAAATCAGACAGATTCTCAAAGCTTTCGGGCACTATCCTTTTTGCCCTTTTATTCTCTGCAGCCTGCTGGATAAAATGGTCCGCAGCTTTCTTCCTCACAGCCCCCTTTATCTGGATTGCCCTCCCCGGTCTTTTCCGGGTCATCAGGAAAAAACCGGTTCTGATGACTGTCATGATTTTTATTGTGATTCAGATTGCAGCATTCATCCTCTGGGTGAAAAATTCATTCGAAAATCCCTGTATCCCAGCTTCAGGAAATTCATGGATACTGTCATACTTATTACGGATAATTCTGCCCGGAGCATTGGGATTTATATTACTCCATTTTTTCAAAACAAAATCATCCCAATCTCCTGAAGAAAAAACCATATTCGAAACAATAAGGAATATTTACACCGCGACAACGATTCTAACCGTAACCGTTCTCCCCTTTTACTTTGCCAAAATCGATGCCGTCAGGGAAAGATACACTTCAGAGATGGTTATTGATACTTTTGCAAGAAATCCCCACCAGAATCTCCTTTCATCAGCATATTCGCTTGCCACTATGTTTAGTTTTTCACTTATTCTTATGGCAATCGGCTTTATTATCATGTTTTTATTCTTCAGAGACAGACTTTTTGACAGATTTCTCCCCGTAGTTGCCATAACGGCGGGAACCATAATTATGATAAAGATAGGACATAGTGCACCAAGATATTTTGTTACTTTTGCCATATTCGCAGCTTCTCTCGGAGGTTACTGGATATTCTGCCTTAAAAAATTCAGAATCGCTGCAGTTTTGCCTTTTATCGCCATAGCCATTCTATCCCTAACCGGACTTACATTTACGCCACCTCAGGATAATAAGATATTTATGACGGTAAATACGGAATCCGGACCGGATTTTTCAAATCCTATCCCTACCGCACTATACAGCTCAATAAAACCACGATCCGAAGTTTACAATTTAGGAAATACTATTTCAGAAGCATCAGCACAGTTTAATACACTATCAGCGTCCGGCTACCGGCAAATATTTCTCGTAGCCCACCCTTCATATCACATTCCCTTTATAAATGACAGTTACGATGATGAACTGAGAAGACTGAACATAATTTTTGAATTTATTACTATGCTCGAACCGGCAGAAGAGATCCAAAACCGCATAGATTCAATTTCACAGGGACAAAAAGCAGTTTTTATTGTTGTTTTTGATAATGAACAGACAGCACAAGCCAGAATCGGAGAAATCAGAAAAGCAGCAGAGAAAATATCCGTATCGGACAAAATCATTAATTTCGGACAGGGACTACAGGCAAAAATCGTTACCGCAGAATAGCAGGTAACTACACTTCAGTGATGAACTTATGTGAACATTATGGGCGACATAAACAGAATAATCAAAGTAATGAAAAAAAATAAAGTAGCCACAGGCAGCCTGATTTTTTTGCTTGTGTTGTTTCTGATTGCGGTTTTCGGACCCTTTTTCAGCCCATACTCACCGGGGGATATTGATTATTCACTGATGGGAATCCCTACCCCACCATCTTCAAAACACCTTCTCGGAACCGACAACAACGGAAGGGATATACTCGCCAGACTTCTCCACGGAGCCAGACTCACTCTGCTTGTGGGAATAGGCGCCGTTCTTGTTTATGTAATCATCGGAACCATACTCGGCGCCGCAGCAGGCTTTTTCGGCGGCTGGATCGACAACATAATAATGAGGCTTGTCGATGTTATGCTTTCCCTGCCAATTCTCTTTTTTATCCTGATACTACAAATGCTTCTTGAACCTTCAATCTGGAATGTGATTTTTGTAATAGGCTTCACAGGCTGGGCGGGCACATGCAGACTCGTAAGGGGACAGGTTCTTTCCATCCGGGAAATGACATATATCGAAAGTGCGAAAGCGATAGGTGCTTCCAACTGGAGAATAATATTCCGCCACATCATCCCCAACACAATGGCGCCGATAATAGTAACAGCCACACTGGGGGTGGCATCCACAATTCTGCTGGAATCATCACTGTCATTTCTGGGATACGGAGTTCAGGAACCCAACGCCTCATGGGGAGGAATGCTCAATAAAGCACAATCGTATATGTCAATAGCCCCATGGACGGTGTTTTTTCCGGGAATACTAATAGTTCTCACAGTTCTTGCGTTCAACTTCATGGGAGATGGATTGCGGGATGCTCTGGATCCCAAACTGAAAACCTAAACCCGGTTTTTTCTACTTTTCACCCAGATTTAAGCCTGAAACGGAAGTGTATTGTGGGTAACCTTCCTTAACATTCAGCAGGCGGAAGTGTATACCCGGACAGGACAAGGTATATGCATCCTTGTCGTCGCTCACCTGATAAGTCCCTTCGTAAGATGCATTATTGCTGGGACAAACAGGCATTTTCATCGGAAGGTAATTTTCGTCTTTCAATATCTGTAAAGAGTCCGGATAATCGCCTTTTTCATTCTTTCGAGCTTCCAACCCCTGAGTAATTCTTTTCTCATAAGCAAGACAAGCCGTCATATCGCTTTTAAACCTTGCCTTGATTAAAAAAGGCAAAGTTATCATAGCGATCGCACCAATAATGGCGAGAACGGTCAGCATTTCAATTATGGTAAAGCCTGTCTTTTTCAGAATTACTATCCTCCAAATGAACTATTCAATTTTTTTCCCTATAATCCTGCTAACAACTTTTTACGGTATTTTATAGATTCAAACTAACTTAATACTTTATTTATCAAGAATCTAAAGTCAAATATTAATTAGACATTAGTATAAAAAAAACTAACCCAAAAAACATCGAAAAAAAGGAAACTCACCATTCTATACAAACTAATTATATATAAAAAACTCTGAAAGAACGGCGAATGAACACAAAACAGGAAAAAATACTCAAAATCATCTATCTTGTTTTTATTCTGGTTTTGACCTTATACACAATCGGCATACTTACAGGCGTGCTCAATGATTTCTGGCTGAAACCGGCAACAGGAAGCAATATACCATACGGCACAAGACCCACATATACCAATGTTTACAACTTCCCAAACAACGAAGCTTCCGACTCAGGCCTCCTTACCCTGCTTTCACTCATCAACATATATCTTCTGCTTGATTTCTTCCTTTTGTCAAAAATCACCGGTTGGAAAAAAACAGCAACCACCATAGCTTCGGTAATAATCATTCTTTTTGTTACAGAAGTAGTGTACTGGAATGCCATAAGAAAGAATCCGTCTATGTTCACCCCCCACCCCATCTGGCTTTGGCAGGTTACTCCAAACCTGAATAATTTCAAATATATCCAGGAAACCACAGTAAGTTCCAATAAATACGGATTCAGAAACCCTGATTTCCCACAGAAAAAACCTCAGGGGCAGTTCAGGGTTATGCTCCTCGGCGATTCATCAGCCCACGGATTTATGGTAAACGAAGAAGAAACATTCGCGTATATTCTCGAAAAAAGACTGAAGGAGCTCAACCCCGGAAAGGACATTCTTATAATCAACGCCGCCAATCCGGGCACAACAACCACTCTGGGAAGAGCTTTTTTTGAAGACACCGGGTATAAGTTTGAACCGGATATTATTCTCATTTCATACAACAACGACCACGGCAGGGAAAGAGAAACCGACAATTCGAGAATACCCAGAGGCATTATACGACCAATTAAGAAAGCGCTGTATAAAAGCGCAATCTATCTCGGACTGAGAAAAGAACTGGTGAATATGCAGGTGAGAAGAAATCCGGCGCTGGCAGTTATGCAGCCCGGAGAAAAATTCATAAACCGCGTACCTGTAAGTGAATATAAGGACAACATCAGGTATTTCAAAGAATACGCCGATAAAACCGGAGCAAAGGTAATACTGCTTGAAATGCCAAAATCAGCATACATAAGCGACTACTACAAAGCTCTGTCGGAAGCTGCCGCAGAAAACAAATGCATGTATATCGACTTTATGAAAGACTTTGAGCAACTACCTACAAGCGAATACATTTTTGAGGATGGTATCCACCCCACAGCAAAGGGTCATAAAAGGATTGCAGATTCCCTTGTTGAATTATTCAACAGGGAAAAGCTTATAAAATAGTCATTATCAAAGAAACAAGGAGGCTTTCCGATGTCTTCAGAATTCAGGACAACCGCAGCTATCCTGCTTGCCGTATTATTTGCAGTTTCAATGACTGCAGGACTGATGGCGCAGGAAAAGGACCCCAACCTTCATGGAGTCAAATTCATCTACCAGAGCAGGCCTGTTATGGCTACTGCAACCAAAAACGAATATGTTTCCAGCAAATTTCTTGCTGAATTTTTTGATGTGGAAATCGTCCCTGCAGCAGGCGGAAGAGCGCTTAAAGTAGGCGGAGTCTACTACGGAAAAGACCAGCTTTCATACAAAGGCGAAACCTATGTGAGAGCATCCACATTCCTCAGATTCTTTGATGTGGGATACGCCCAGGCAAATCAGTGGACCTATGATGTAAAGGAATCAAGCCTTCCTATGTTTGACACCGCACTGTACAGAGCACAGAACAATGCCAAGATCAAAATCGGAAGCAACGACGGAACCGCAGACATAGTAATGATCAAAAGAAGAAAATTCATTGCCCTTGATGATGCAGCTAAAGTAGCCGGTCTTTCAGAATCAGCAGTCGATACATCAGGCTCATCAAGTGGCATAATTAAACTCAACGGTAAAATGGTTGACCGCTGGATCGAACATAACGACAAGGTTTACGGACTTACGGAAGACCTTACCACTGTTCTCGGCAAGACTGTTCAGTAAAAACAAAAACACGGAGGCAGATGGAATAAACCATTTGCCTCTTTTATTTTAAGGGAACATTTTCTATCTGTTTTAGTCTTATACTATTAAAGGGGGTATCGTCATGAAAAGTAAATATTTTTCAGTTTTTCTGACTCTTTTTGCCCTGATTATGGCATTCGCACTATCAGCGGAAAGAGTTTCCGCCCAGAGTGAAGTTGATAAGTATGTGGAGGGAATTTTCAAACCCACCTCAACACCACGTCCAAATTCTTCAACCAATCAGATGCCCAATCAGAGCACAAGGGATGACTTGAAAAAGCACCTGAAGGTTTATGTCCGCAATGCTTCAATTTCCCGCTCCCAGGACTCAGACGGAAATACAACAGTCCGTTTCAACCTTCGCTTTGAAAACAAAACCAACAGAACCCTGACATTCTACCCAAGAAATATTCTTGTTTATGATGCCGAAGGCGCTTATACCGAATGCAGAATAATAAGATCAGGGGACCATCCGAAGAACTATAATTATACAAACAGCAGCACCAACACACAAAATGATGATATTAATCCAAATAGTGATTTCAAAGTTCATCAGGATTTCGACCAGAAATGGAAAGATAAGGGAAAGAAACCTCAGTCAAATTATTCGGATAGTAATACCAATAAAAAATCAGGCTCAAACTATGCCAATCCCAAACCGACCCCTACAACATTCAAACCGGGAAGCAAACCGGTTTCCAATTATGCTAATCCGGATAATCAGAATAATAATCAGAACAACACACAGAACAACTCTCATTACGACTATTCAAATCCCAACCCCACCCATACTAACACAACTTATGACTATTCAAACCACCATCCCGCATCACCAAACTCCAATTATGACTACTCTGACGCTAACCATACAAATAACAACACCTATGGCAATTATATGAACAGTGTATCAGTTCTTCCGGGAAGAACCAATGAGGTTTTAATAATATGCAAAGTCCGTGAAAATACAAGACCTTCTTGGGTAGTTGTAAAATACGGATCCTATGTGGTAAGCAAAAAACGAATCGGGGATTAAGAGCAATATTGTGTTTTTCCCGGGTTACTTTTTTGGGAGGAGACCTCGCTTTTCCAAAAAAGCGTGGTCTCCTCTGACGGTTCCCAAACCCCACGGTCCCCGGTCGGTCCCCCAATTCCAAAAGTTTTGGGATGGCGGGTGCCTGCCCGCAGGGTGGGCGCGGGGAAACTTTTTTCAAAAAAGTTTTCTCCGGGAGCTGAGCAAATGGATATTATTCCTTTTTTGGGAAACCCGCTTTTTGAAAAAAGCTCGTTTCCCAAACCCTTCCGGCAAAAACTTTCAGTGCATCATTTTTCTGCTATCTGTAATTCTGTTTTTTGCATATCAATTTTTATTGTTTTTAACTATATTTTATGTAT
>JAJTBE010000073.1 GCA_021287065.1 Bacillota bacterium | reverse complement strand
CATATCCCCTGATACCAACTTTCCGGCATATTCGCAGTATATCGTCATTGCAAACCCTTCGCAAAAGGGTGAAGCAATCCCGCCGGTATTGTAAATATAACGGCAAAATGGTATGAGATAAGACGTTGGCTTGATTGCGCGTAAACATTGCATTCAGAAATGATTCCTTCATCCCTCCTGAAAAGGCCTGCAAAAAACAATGAAGCGACTATATCGGAAAACTGGCGTGAGCCATATAAAAAGGAGCTTAATACCTGAAGATTATCCGTAAATAACCAAAAAACAAAACACCATAACACAGACAAGTGAAAAAAGATGGAAAAACAGAAAACACCCAACAAAAAAAATCCATCCTTTTCATAGAGAAGTTGCAGGCAAAAAAAAATGTCATGAAAGATTAGCCCTCTGACGGTCCCCCAAACCCCACGGTCCCCGGTCGGTCCCCCAATTCAAAAGTTTTGGGATGGAGGTCCGGAGGAAACTTTTTTCAAAAAAGTTTTCTCCGGGAGCTTGGCGTACGGTTATGATTCTTTTTTTTTTGGGAAACCCGCTTTTTGAAAAAAGCTCGTTTCCCAAACCCTTCCGGCAAAAACTTTCAGTGCATCATTTTTCCGCTCTTTTTAATTTCGTTTTCTGCATACCGATTTTATTGCTGTTTGTTTATTCTCACTTTTTTGAAATCTGCTTCGCAGTTTTCAAAAAGGTTGGCAAACGGGGGAAGTATCCCCCAAACCCCCACGGCATTGAAACAATCGCAAATCCACCGAATCGCAGGCGCTGCCTGCTCCTGGGTTATATCCCAATATCATCGTAATTAGTAAAAAAACCCCTCAAATCCCCAGCCCAATACTCTTGTTTTTCAAGGAGGGAGGTTCGGAGGGCAATCTCGCTTTTTTTAAAAAAGCGTGGTTCCCTCTGACGGTCTCAAAACCCCAGGGTTCCCGGTCGGTCCCCCAATTCCAAAGTTTTGGGATGGAGGTCCGGAGGAAACTTTTTTCAAAAAGTTTTCTCCGGGAGCTGGGCAAACGGATATGATTCTCATTAATGATTCAGATAAATCCATGTCTTAACTCATGGGCGTCCCGCCTGTCCCGGGTCTCAAAACCTCTCGCCAACCGCCAGCAACCTACATAACCACAAGCCAGGCCAGCACCTGCCGGATCGCAGGCGTCCCGCCTGTCCCACGGTCTCAAAACCTCCCGCCAACCACTAGCAACCCTCATAACCACAAGCCCGGCCAGCACCTGCCGGATCGCAGGCGCCTCGCCTGCCCCACGGTCTCAAAACCTCCCGCCAACCGCCAGCAACCCTCATAACCACAAGCCCGGCTAGCACCTGCCGGATCGCAGGCGTCCCGCCTGTCCCCGGTCTCAAAACCTCTCGCCAACCGCCAGCAACCTACATAACCACAAGCCCGGCCAGCACCTGCCGGATCGCAGGCGTCCCGCCTGCTCCGGGTCTCCAAAACCAATCGCCAACCGCCAGCAATCCTCATAACCACAAGCCCGGCCTGCACCTGCCGGATCGCAGGCGTCCCGCCTGTTCCGGGTCTCCAAAACCTCTCGCCAACCGCCAGTAACCTACATAACCACAAGCCAGGCCAACACCTGCCGGATCGCAGGCGTCCCGCCTGCCCCCTTTTGTTTTTCAGGGAAGAAGATTATTACGCCCGATGCCCTCTGTCTTAAAAAATGAGGTTTAATCTGAGATTTCCTTACCCTCCCGTTCTCCTGAACCCCAAAAAAAATCCTCTGAAAACATAAGTTTTGATATAAATTTCAAATGAATTTCAGGAATTTTTCAATTAATTCAGAGTCGTGGAGGTAGGTAAATTTATCATGTTCCATATTTGACAAGGTTTTACTGGATCATAAAAGTTGATACGATGAGGCTCAAGTTTTTTTATAAAGGGTATTGACAAAACTTTGGTATGGTATTATAATGTGAACACAACGAAAACACGGAGGAATGAAAAATGTTTACAGCCCAGAAAAACTACTGGACAGAAATGATCGAAAAGATGGAAGAAACCTGCAAAGCTTCAATGAACGCCGGTTTCAAAATGCAGAATAATGTGGTCGGTATGATGAAAGACATCGTCGAAACCAATGTAAAATATGCCAGCGACTTCAAAGGCAGAGCCTTCAAAGCCCAGGAAGAGATGCTTGAGATGGCTTCAGAAAACAGCAAAAAGATGATGGGTCTCTATCGCGAGAATATGGAAAACACACTCAAAGCAATGAACGAACTCTATGAAAAACACCAGATCCGCAACGAAGACTTCATCCAGGATGTGGAAAAAGTATGGAAAGACGGAATGGAAAACTACAATCGCAATGTCGGCACAGTTTCAGGAATGGTTTCAGAGACAGTCAAAAAGAACTCAGAGACAATGATTGACTGGTATAAAGAAGCATTCGAAAAAGGAATGGCAGACTTCAACAGACGTATGGAAGAACTTTCGAAGACTGAATAAAAAAGACAAAACAGCGGGGGATTAACTCCGCTTTTTTTATTCAAAACATAGCAAATAAGGCGGTATATATGGTCACTTTAGAAGAATCAATCAAAATCCAGAAGGATATTATGGACCAGGCAGCTGACTTTATGAAAAAAGCCTCAAAAGGCGCAAAACTCATGATGCAGCCCCCAAATGTAAAAGTGGGACAGACTCCCCACGAAATAGTCTATCGCAAGCATAAAGCAAAACTCCTCAGATATGCTCCGATGACTGAAAAAGTATATGAAACTCCCATTCTTATTACATACGCTCTCGTCAATAAACCCTATGTAATGGATCTTCTTCCCGGCAGAAGCGTTGTGGAAGTTCTCGTAAAAGCAGGCTTCCAGGTGTTTATGCTTGACTGGGGCGAGCCTACTATGAACGACAGCAAAAAAGGTCTCGATGTTTATCTGAATACCTACATCGACAAAATGGTTGACAAAGTATGCGAACTCACCGGTTCAGAACAGGTAAACCTCCTCGGATACTGCATGGGCGGCACAATGGCACTTATGTACACCGCAATGCATCCCGAAAAAGTCAAAAATGTTGCTACAATGGCTTCACCTTTCAGCAACGAAATTAAAGAGGGCCTCCTCTTTGAATGGACTAAGGATTTCCCCATCGAGCAGCTCGTTGAGCGTTACGGCAATGTCCCCGGCTGGTATCTCAATATGTCGTTTGGACTTCTCAAACCCCTTGATAAGATGGACAAAAACCTCAATTTCTACAACGGTATTCTCGACGACGGCTTCACAGAGCTTTTCCTTGCAATGGAAAGATGGAGCGCCGACAGCATCGATGTCCCCGGTCAGGCTTATCTTGAGTTTGTAAAGGCAGTTTTCCAGGAGAACACCCTTGTAAGCAACACTTTCAAGATTTCCGGAAAACAGGTTGATATGAAAAATATCAAATGCCCCTATCTCAATATGGTAGCTTTGAAAGACACACTGGTACCCCCGGATTCAAGCCTTGAAATCGGCAAATACACAGGCAGCGAAGACTACGCTCTTCTGACCTGCGACACAGGACACATCGGACTTTCAGTGAGCGGCAAAGCCCTTAAGAAAACCTGGGGCGAAGCTGTAAAGTGGCTCGGTGAAAGATCAGGCGGACTGAAATAACAAAAAGGAGATTTACATAAATGGAACTCAAAGGACTCGTAGCAGTTATCACCGGTGGCGCCAGCGGAATCGGCGAGACCGTGGCAAAAGAACTCGCCGCTGACGGCGTAAAAATATCAATAGGCGACATCTCCCAGGAGAGCATTGACAGAGTAGTGGCAGAAATCAAAGCAGCAGGCGGAGAAGCCACAGGATTTGTCTGCAATGTTACCGACGAGGATCAGGTAGCTGGTCTTATGGATCACACCATTAAAGAATTCGGCCAGATTAATGTAATGTTCCCCAGCGCCGGAATTATTAAAGACTCACTTCTTCTGTCAACAGATCGTGAAACAGGAAAAGTAAAGAACAAAATGAGCCTCGACGCCTTCAGACAGGTTATCGATGTAAACCTTACCGGAACATTCCTTTCAATCAGAGAAGCTGCAGCCAGAATGGTTGACAACAACTTTGCCGGTATCATTTTCACAGTATCATCAGTCAACAGAGTGGGCGTGGCAGGCCAGATGAACTATTCATCAACCAAAGCCGCCGCTGCCGTAATGCCCAATGTTGTCTGCAGCGAATTTCATCGCAGAAATATCAGAAACATCCGCTGTGTCGGCATAGCCCCTGGATTTGTAGCAACACCTATGGTAAAGGGAATGAATCAGAAAGCTCTCGATGCTATTCTGGCAACCATTCCAATCGGAAGACTGGTAGAGCCCGCCGAGATCGCTGATCTCGTAAAGTTCTGTATCAAAAACGAAGCAATGCATGGCGTAACAGTAGATATCAACGGGGGCCTGAGACACGGCAACTAATTAAAAAGGCTGACACGCAGCAACAGGAGTTTCGCAATCTTGTGGGGTTGCGAAACTCCCATCGAAGCAATATCAGAAGTTAAGGAATTGTCCAAAGGAGATAATATGAATACAACAGATTTTTTCAAAGAATTTTATGCTACCTGGAGTGAACACAACACTAATATGATGAAGAACTTCTCAAACCTGACAACAGAGTCATGGAAAGCTGAGAGTTATGAAAAATTCTACAGATCATGGTCAGAAGACACTTCAGCAATGATGGAAAAACTTATGCGTATGCCCGGTTTTGCCAACTATAGCTGGGAAATTTTCAAAAACACCACCGGATTCCAGGAAGCTTTCAACCAGATGACAGAAGCTTACCTTAAAGGAATGAATATTCCCACTCATAAAGACCTCAGCGAACTTCACGAGAGACTCGACTATCTCGATGACAAGCTGGAAGAGCTGGAATCAAAAATGCAGAGTGAGAAGAAAAATTGCCACAAGCGCAAAAAAGAAGAGGAGAGAATTGAGCAATGAACATAAGTATTATCGGGACTTATAATTCCAAGTTCGGCAAACTTGAAGATAAAACCGTTTATGATCTTATCGTGGAAGCCGGAAGGGGAGCCATTGAAGACTCCGGTCTGAAACCCTCTGAAATCGATGCCATTCTGGTCGGAAATTTCAGCTCAGGCGGTTTCAATGATCAGGAACATTTAGGCCCCGTAGCTCTTGATATTCACCCTGATCTCAGATTCAAACCCATGGCAAAAGTGGAAGATGCCTGCGCATCATCAACAGCAGCCGTTCATCAGGGAGCTTACTCAATTCTTTCAGGCAGATTCAAAAATGTTCTCGTAATCGGTGCCGAGAAAATGACCAACTGCGATACCAAAACCGTTATGAAGGTTCTGGGAATGGCAAGCTACTGGCCCGATGAAGGTGCAAAGAAAGTTACTTTCCCCGGCCTGTACAGCGAATATGCCAAAGGTTACAAGGAAAAATTCGGTTATACCGACGAGCAGATGAGAAAATGGCTTTCCATGAGCGCAGCAAAATGCTATACAAACGCTCTTCAGAATCCCCTTGCTCATATGCCCAGAAATTTCACCTGGCAGGACATTCTCAATCTTCCTCCGGAGAAAAATCCGCAGATCGCCGGACTTCTCCACCTCCACGACTGTTCGCTGGTTTCAGACGGTGCCGCAGCACTGGTTATGACCACCACCGACAGAGCTATGTCAATTAAGGATAAAGTTGTTGAAATCTCCGGCGTGGGACACACAACAGATTATCTGGATATGGCAAGAAAAGCCAATTACAAACTTGAAGGCGGAAAGATAGCCATCAATAAGGCTCTCGAAGAAGCCGGAATGAAAATTACCGATATTAATGCAGCAGAGGTTCATGACTGCTTCACCATCACTGAAATTCTCGCTGTCGAAGCAATGGGTCTGGCGGAAGAAGGACAGGGTTGGACCCTCTTTGAGGATGAACACAGCATGATTTATCCCGGCGGCAAACTGCCCGTCAACCTCAGCGGCGGCCTCAAAGCCAAGGGACACCCTGTAGGAGCAACCGGAGCAAGTATGCATGTTCTTATGGCAAAACAGCTTATGGGAGAAGCCATCGGCATTCAGGCAGAAGGCGCTCAGGCAGGACTTGTTTACAATATAGGCGGAAGCGGTGCTTCCAACCTCGTTAGTGTATTGAAAAGGGTTAAGTAGAGTTTAGTTGAATCATAGGTGCATAGTTGTGAGAGTACGATGCTTTTACAACTATGCGATTTTTTTATTTTGGAGGCAAAAGAGTGTTTTTTGAACCCGATCAGTTCAGGAAGTTTATGGAACCCGGCGCTTTCCAGAAGCAGTTTTTCGAACAGATGGAAACCATGTTTGTTGAAAAATTGGGTGAAATGCTCAGAGATCCCGATTTTCTTGAAAAAATCAGCTCAAGTATGGGCACAGGACTTGACAGCAAGAAAAAAGCCGATGCTATGTCTAAAGCTTATCTTGAAAAAATGAATATGCCCACCAGGGATGATATGTCAAAAGTTCTGCAGTATCTGCAGCAGATAGAGGCAAAGATACTCGATCTGGAAGAAAAAATTGAGGATTTACAGGATGAGGTTGCCGAACTGAAGAAAAAACCGGCGCCTAAAGCATCCGCTTCTTCATCAGCAGCGAAAGGCAGGGCAAAGAAAGATGGATAATGAACAGCAGACTATGATGTCTGAAGAAGCAAAGGAACTCCTTGAAAAGAATCGCAAATACGCAGAAGTCGTCCTCAAAAGTTACTCCCTGAGTCCTGACGACTTCGACAGAATCAAAACCGAGCTGAAACTGGCTCCCACCCCAAAAGAAGTTATTCATACTGAGTGTTCTGTTAAACTATACAGATATACTCCCAAAAAAAAGAAACTCCACAGCGTGCCTCTCGTAATTGTTCCATCATTAATCCTTAAATACTATGTTATGGATCTGATTACGGATCACAGTATTATTGAGCATTTTGTGAATCAGGGCATAGATGTTTATCTGGTTGACTGGGGCGTACCCGGTGATGAGCATGGAAAACTGACATTCGATTATTACATCGATACATTCCTCAGAAGATGCGTCAGGAAAGTTATGCGCCGCACCGGATCGAAGAAAATCAACCTTATGGGGCAGTGTCTTGGCGGAACCATCGCTTCGGTTTATGCAGCGACTTACCCCGAACAGATCAATAAACTCCTCTGTCTCACCACACCTATTGATTTTGAGGATGCCGGACTACTCTCCCTGTGGACCGACAGCAAGACCTTTGACATTGATAAAATTGTTGAATCTTACGGAAATGTCATTCCCGCTGATTTTGTCCATGCTTGCTTCCAGTATCTGGATGTAAAGGCAACTGTCCAGAGTTACAAAAAGCTTTACAATAATGTCCTTGACGACAATTTCCTCTATTATTACAGGGCGTTGGATTCCTGGCTTAAAGACAAGATTCCATTCCCTGCACAGGTTTTCAAAAAATTCATCAGGGAACTTTATCAGGAAAACCGCCTTGCCAAAGGTAAGTTCACCGTAAACGGCAAAACCGCCGATCTTTCAAACATAACCTGCCCGGTCCTCAATGTGGTTTCTCAGTTCGACCATGTTTTTCCGGAGAAATCGGCTAAAGCCCTTAACGATCTGGTAACGGGAGAAACCGAATATCATGTGATTCCGGCAGGACATGTTACTCTGGTAACAATTTTCCCCCAAAGGTTTGAAACATTCAGAGTAATGACCGAATTCATCCTGAAAGATTAGCAGCAACACCCCGTAGCGCAAAGCTTCACAGGCTGCGCCAAAACTCCTGTTTTGTAAAGATGACGTTGAGCATGTGGTAAATACCACTAAGTCTTTTCCAATTTGAGGAGTAAGACAGGAATATTTGCGGCATAGTTCCGGAACCAGCACGACTTCACTCTGGTGGACTGTAAGCCTGCAACCACAAAGCCCAAACTGTTTTAACAGTTTACCGGAAAACGCCATTGTGGAAATCGGGGAAATCATTAAAATGGTTTGAAGACCGTGGTTATGGGGTTCTGACTGTCATCGGGTTAAAAACCGGTGTTGGTTCCAGGGGCTTCGGGATTAATGAAATATGGAGTTGACAGATGCCGAAATGAATCAGGTATGAAGAATATGTGCGGTTTTGTCCCGGCTTGTGAAGCTTTGTTGTCCCCACATTTTCCAAGGTTCCAGCCTTGCTTTATGGTTAAAAGCAAATCTGTAACTTTGCGCTGCGGATGTATTCCAATTTTATATCAAATCCAGTATCTTTGGTAAAAGGATGATGAAATGAAAGACTCAGGTAACAGCGAAATCTCAAGACGATTTTTTCTGCGTGCAGCAGCTGCAGGTGCGGCAGGGATTATGATCGCACCTGAATTGTCCTTTGCAGCAGAAAAACTTTCAGCTCTTGAAAACAAAACAACACCGGAGGGTGCAAAAATGATCGTTAAAAAGCAAAAATTCTCAGTTAAATCATTCCATTTTGAAGATGCCAATGTTTCCATACCGGTGGAAATCGGTTATGAAACCTGGGGCAAACTCTCTCCCGCTAAAGACAATGCCGTTTTGATCTGCCACTTCTTCACCGGCACAAGCCATGCGGCGGGCAAGTATGCCGAATCCGATGAAATCCCCGGATGGTGGGATAACCTTATCGGACCCGGTAAAGCAATAGATACCGATAAATATTTTGTTATATGTTCAGATTCCATTTCCAATATCAATGCCAATAACCCTATGGTTGTCACAACAGGACCTGCATCTGTCAATCCTGAAACCGGTACACATTATGGTGCAGCATTCCCCATATTCACCCTCAAAGATGTGGTGAAACTTCAGCGCCAGTTGGTTGAAAGCCTTGGAATTAAAAAGCTCCAGGCAGTTCTCGGTCCGTCTATGGGTGGCTTACAGTCCTTTATGTGGGGTAGATTTTTCGGTGAGATGGCCGGTAAAATTGTTTCCGTGGCTGCAACTCCCTTTATTGATGCATACGGAATAATGATTCCCAATCAGCTTGGCATAGATGCCATCAGGCTTGATCCCGATTGGAACAACGGCGATTATTATGGCAAAAATTCCCCGTCCAACGGCCTGCTCCTCGCTTTTAAGATTCTTCTTATGGCAACAAGAACAGAGGACTGGGCGGAAAGAAACTTCGGAAGGCAGTTTGCGGATCCGGCATTCAGGGAGTGTCCCAATCCTTTCAAAAGCTTCAATGGTAAATTCAAAGTTGAGAAAGAGATTGAAAACATAGTATTGGGCAGAATGAAGTTCTTTGACCCCAATTCATATATGTTTATTGCCAAAGCCAATACTCTGTATGAACTGAGGGAAAATGGCGAAAGTCTTCAGTCGGCTCTTTCAAAAGTAAAAAATCCGACTCTTATGATTATTGACGAGTCGGATCTGGTGTTTACAAGACCTCAGGCTGAGAAAGCTCAGAAGATGCTGCCAAATTGCGAAAACTTCTATTATAACAGCAAAAACGGCCATCTGTCCTGTATTTACGAGAGCGAACACTTCGAAAAAGCAATCAGAAAGTTTATGGCTTCCTGACCTTTTTAGCTTCTTCAAAATCTTCCATAGTTTTTAGTATCCTGTCAAAGTTTTCAAGGCAGGATACTATTTTATTTTCATCCCCTGTTTGTGTAATATCCCTGTCAAAGCAGGATTCATTGACATCGAGGGTAAGTATGGTGCTTTGCTTGATCTGCCCCTCGGAAAAACCTGAAAGAAAATTTTCCCATTCCCTGAGGATATTTTCGCTGAATGAACCCATCTTCAGGAGTTTTGATGTTTCGATTTTGTCGGTATCAAGATGGATTTCCTTAATGGGAGGAAATTCGCCCGGTACATGGATTAACTCCACTCTTCTTGTCAGGCTTATTTTGTGGCTGAGTTTGAATCTTGTGTAGAAGGTTGTTTTTCCCCACTGTGTTTTGTCATACTCTGATATTTCAATGTTTCTGCCCTTATAGAAACCTGAAATGCGGGGAATATTGCCCTGAATACCTGAAGAAGTGCTTAGAACTTCCAGATTTAAAGTTGACGCTGCCTTATATATTCCTGATGCTTTCATACCGGACATCTTTTTTCCGAGCCAGGATAACAGACCCAACAGAATAAAAAATAAGACAACAAGAATAAAAACAGCGTATGGTGTTGTTTCAAACCATTGTTTTATTGCGTCCAATACAATTCATTCCTTCTGTTATAGATTACTGAATTGTTTTGCCTTCTGAAGCCAATATTCCTTTAAATTAGCCCGATCAGAATACTGGGTTTTAATTTTTTCATCTGCAAGCCCGTATGATATCTTTGCGTCATTATTATTGCGAAGCAGCTTGTTTACAGCTATTTCATAAACATAGGATCTGGGATCATCACTGTATGAGTGTGCTTCCTGTAATTCCGCCATAGCTTTGTTCAGAAGATCCGTTGTTGCTCCGCCCCTGTATGCCAGAAATGCTTCTGTCCTTGCAATGGCAAGCATAAGAGGAATATTCAGATCATCTTTTTTACCTGCTGCATACCCATGGCTTTTTTCAAGAAATTCAATAGCTCTCTGGAAATCACTGTTCCGGTCGCTGTTTGATAAAGCTCTCGAACGATCATCCATGGCAGCATCAAGATGACAAAGACCTTTGTAATAGAAGGCTCTGTAATTGGTGGGATCTTCCAGAAGAATCCTGTCAAGCTCCCTTACTGCATCCTGCCGGCTTTTCAGGGCATCTTTAATATCAGCCATCTCCGGGGGAGGGTTGATTCGATATATCTGATACGCAATCAGAAAATGGCCTGTTTCATACAGACAGGCTGATGATTTGATTTTCGAATCCCTGACCATTCCGGGAGGGAATGCCAGTGAGAAGAATGTGTTGTTAAAATTCTCCGATGCCTGTTTGAAAGGTTTCGAATAGTATTGATATTCGGAACCCTGTCCTGATGTTTTACCGGCTTCATAACCTCTTATCCTTGTTTTGGCATCATCAAGGTTCATCATTCCTGCAGCATAATTAAACCATGCAATACCGGAATGAAGTAATATTATTATTATAGCTGCAGCAGCAGCGTAAAATCCTGTTTTCGATTTTTCCTTTTTCTTTACGGGTTTTTTGATTTTACCTGTTTTACCATCGTTGCAGAGTTCTTTCAGCTCATCAACCTTTTGGGCAAAGTCGAAATAAACACCCTCTGCTTTAATTTTTTCCGCAAATTTTATAGCTTCGTCGTATTCACCTATCTGATAAAGGTTCTTCGCCAGATCATACCAGATATATGCATTTCTCGGAACACCCTTGAGGAAACGCTCCATATTGTCATATTTGGGATTGGCTGCTCTTGCCTGTGCGTAAAGCCTCGCCGCCTGCCTGTAGTCCTTGAGCATATAGTGAATAACAGCCATACCGATGAATCCCCTTGGATCTTCGGGATACATCTCAATAGCTTTTTCGAAATATTTAATAGCGTCGCTGAAATACTGCTCACGAATCAGCACATAGCCATCTTTAAGGAAATCAGAGATTTCCCCGGATTCGGGAATTTCTCCAAGGGTAAGCTTAGGCTTCGGTTTCTTCGCTGCGCTTCTGCTTCTGAAAAGGCTCTTTTTGCCTGAAGCATCCAGCTCGCCTTCTGCGGAAACCGCCTCTTCGCCCATTTCCTGTTCGAGGGCGATATCCAGAACTTCCGGTATAGCTGCTTCTCCGGGGGCAACCGGCCCTGAGGGAGTCATTCTCGGCTTCTTCTTCTCAAGAAGTCCCAGGGTGTCGGCTATGGATTTCAGCATATCTTCATCATTTAAGAAACTTACAAGCCTGCCGATGGCAAAATCGAGGGAATCCCTGTTTTCAACAGACAGGAGAAGCATGTTATGGTAATGCTCTCTGAATTCCGGAGTTTCAAATTCTTTTCTGTGTGTCATCAGAATTTCGAACAGTTCAGGAAGAAGCTCTGATTTCAGCGCTTTATCCTCAATTCTGCCGTAATATTCAAATGACTTTTTAATGTCTGTCTGCATTGAATGCAGCAGTGTATCCCTGAGATACTGGGATGAAATTTCAACAATTTTCTGATGGGGGAGCTTTTCCCGGTATTCAAAAATGGATTCAACATCGCCTACATCGGCAAATCCCTTAAACAGGGCATGGTAAATCTCATTTACTGAATCACGGTCGAGATTTTTGAACTCTTTCATCGCTTTGCCGATCTGTTCGTGAGTCCATTCTTTTCTCTTACTGTGGGGCAGAATTTCCGCCATCGTTTTCAAAACTCTGGCTTTTTCAGAATTTCCAAGCTGGGGTAATTCGGTTTCGAAGGCAAGATTGGTCACTTCGTCCTGCCATTTGGCTTCTGAAGAATGGAAGGGGATTCTGAACATTTCACTGAAAAGAGTCGCCTTCAGATTCTGATCTTTGAGTTTTTTATATGCTTTATCAATGGATGCATAAGCCTGAACCGCCCAGTCCCTTATGCCCACTTTCAGGAAGTTGGATGAAATAATTGCCATTGCCTGAACTTTTGTGGACCCCTGTTTCAGCTTGTTGATGATCTTTACGGTTCTGTCAAGAATCTGCTTGAGCAGTGGACCTTTTGGCAAACCTGAAATTCCTGATGAAATGGAACTTATGCATTTAATCGTATCGTTGGTGTCTTCCTGATTTTCAATTATGGTGCAGGTATTTTCAATCACATTTGTCTGAGATTCCGCATATTTGATATTCTGAATGCCGCTGTAGGTTTTTCCGATGAATTCAGGGAGATACCTGACGGAGAGTCCTTTCAGCGAATCATAAATCTGCTGCGCCGCCTGAGCCTGCCATGCTGCATCTTCAAGATCCCATATTGTAACAAGAGCTTCTGACAGAATATCAGTTTTAAGCTCCCAGCTTTTTTCGTCGTCAAGGGATGTTGCAATTGAAATACAACGCTCCCACATTCTACGGGACAACTGTAGATCGTTGATCTCTTTGAATCCTCTGGCAAGCCGTCTGAAACCGAGAACCTTTTCCCGTCTGTTGATAAACCTTTCCACAAAGGCAATCAGTTTTGAATAGTAATCCCTGAGAAGATTCTTGTCCTGAAGATTTCTGAGTCCGTCGGCAATACCGAGGAATACTTCGATTTTCTTCTTTTCAGGTGCAATAAAGTCGAGTCGGTTGAGGAGCCTGTCGTAAATATTTCGCGCCCAGTCTTTTGATGAATAAGGCGCCATACCCCGGCAAAGCCCAGCCATAACGCCGCCGAGAGCGTCAGGTGCTTTTTCTTCCTTCAGGGGAATCAGGGACAGAGCTTTTTTGTATATCTCCGTTCCTCTTTCGTCGTCCCCAGCTTTAAGAAGGCTTCCTGCTATCGCCGAAAGAACCCTGTAAGACTGCATTTTCTCTTCAAAGTTTTCTGCGATATAAATAACTTTGTTGATGAGTCTTTCCCTTAGCAGCCTGTCATCAATTCGTGCAACGCCTCTGGTTAGTCCAATCAGCGCCCGTGCTACCGGCTTTGTGTTTTTGCATTCCCTGATTACTGTTTCAAGATGATCCTCGATGTGTTCAATTACGGCATCATCTTTAAGTTTATAAAGATTTTCCCCGATCATCTCATAAACAGTCAGGCTTGCTTTTTCATCCCCGATATCATGCGCTTTCTGAATTATCTGCCGGATAAGCTCCTCTTTGCCGTTGAGCTGCTGTTCAATCAGGCACGATGCCGTAGCGCCGAGGGTTCCCGCCAGCAGAATTTCGCTGCCGGATCCTGAAATCTCTGATGTAAGATCGATAAAGCCCTGAATATATGCAAATTTTGTTTCGTCAGGCAAAAATTTTGTCCGGCAAAGGCCTTCCCCTACAGGCGTAAGGGTTGAAGCTTTCTCTTCAGGAGTTTTTAGATAACTGATAAGGTTGGAAACAACGACCATAACCTGTTCATACCATTGTTCCTCCCTCATGATTTTCATATTGCCGGCGATTCTGTTTACTGTTTTTGCGGCGATATCTACCGGAAGTTCATCGATATATTTGAATGTTTCAAGATAAATATTGAGAAGATCCTCGTCTTCGTCCGAGTCGCTCAATACCTCGGAAATTGAGGACATAACCTTTGCCTGCTGTTCAATATTTTCAAAATCTTCCGATCTTGAGAATATAACTTCGAGAAGGTCCGCTCTTTCGTTGGGGTCTTCAAGAAATACGAGGGAGCTTGCAATTTCAGCAAAAACAGCAGCTTTATCTGCTGCAAGCATAAGCTGGGAGGCAGTCTCAATCAGGCCTGCAAACAGGTCGGAAGCCCACTGGTTTTTACCCAGCCGTGCAATCTGCCCTGCAATATGGGCTTCAAGCCTGAATCTCTCAACCGGCGCCATACCGGCATCTTTCAGTTCAGCAAGGACCTCTTTCATAATGTCCTCGCTGCGCTCCATATCTATGCCTGAGAATATCTGAGCAAGTTCAGGCACTGTCCGGTAACGGATCTGTTCATCTTCGAGGTTTTTAGCTTCATACACAAAACCTTCGAAAAATTGTCTCTTTTTGATTTCATCGTCAAGGTAAGTAATAATTCGTGCAAATTCCAGCAAAAACCGGCTTTTCAGCTTTTCATCACCGGTTTTGCGAAGCTGCATCGAAGCGCCTGTGGCTAATTTAAGGATCAAATCGGGATAACCGGAAAGCAATCCGGCGAGTTTTGAATAGTAATTGACTACTCTTTCTTCCTCAACACCGGTTTTGATAATATCAAGGCCCTCTGCAATACCAAGGCCAATAGCGGCTTCCACAACTGAAAAAATCAGATCTTCGTCTTCCTCGGAAAATCCTGCGCCCTGCATATACAGTGCTTCGTCCAGAATTTCCATTGCCTTGAGAAACTCGTTGTTTTTGGCGGCAAGCCATACCAGAATGAGAAGCTGCTTGTATTTGAACGAATCATCCTGAATTTTTCTGACCATTTCCAGAGCTTCTTCGAAGTTGCCTTCCATAGCCTGAGAAACAATCATCGAAAGACCGCCCTTGATACCGCCCGAACGGACATCATCAAGGAGAAAACCGAATTTAATCAGCGATTTAATATCATTTGTGGTTACAGCAGCCTGAACAGCGAGATAAATTGTGTCAAGCATAGCTTTGACATTAAGCCTCAGTCCCTGCTCAAGCCTGAACTGGTCGTTTCCGGCGAGCTGGAACAGCCCGGAATAATCATTGGTCAGCTTTCCGATTTGATAATAATGATAGGGCAGGTAAGTCAGCGCATCCAGAGTCAGCGCTTTACTGTCGGGTATGGGCGAACTTGCACCGGTTTTACCCTGTTCGTAAAAACTTATGATTTTTTTGTGGTATCCTGTTAAGTCCTTATTTGTGTAGAACTTTTCGAATACCCGTGTAAAATTTTCGTGATGTATGTAATAGTCTGTTCCTTCAAAGAAAAGGTATCTGTTGAGATATCTTCTTGCCCTTGAAACCGCTGTGGAATCTGTTCCGAACATTGAAGCCAGACGCTCGTCGTCCAGAGGATGCTGGATCAAAAGGCTAATCCCCGCTATATCAAGGCAAAGGGTCATTACTGCGTCGTCCTGAATAGCGCTTAAAAGGGGAAGGTATATACCTTTGCGCAGTAGATTCCTGTCAAATTCATCAGGTTCAAAGCTGCCTTTTCCATCACCGGGGGCATTAAGTGAAAAACCGGCAGCGTCTATAGCTCCTGCATTGATGGAGTCTGCAATCATCCTTACCTTCAGCGGGCTTCCTTTTTCCGAAAGTTCAAAAATATTGCCGGTCAGTTTCTCGCGCAGTTTCTGATCTTCAGGCAGGCTGATTGTGTTTTTAAGAAATTGTATTGTTTCTTCTCTGGTGAATCCCTGAAGGGGGCATGATCTGAATTCAAACAGACTCTCTGTGGGCAGATCCGGAAGAATAGCGGAAACATGCTTCTTATCAGTTGTCATAGAGATAAGGGCTATGGAATTATCCGGAAGATTTTCAGGGAGAATTGCAAAGAACTCCCTGGCGGAAGTTTCGTCGATTCCGTCAAAAACAAGCAGCAGCTTTTCATTTTTCTTTTTGTAATAAGCTGCAGCTTCTGAAAATTTCTGCAAAAACATTTCCCTTAGAGGGTCCGGCTCGTAAGGAATGCTCCTCCAGTCGGTATCAAGACGGCCCAGAAGCTTCAGAGCCTGCGCCGTAAGTGAACGGAGGGCTTCCTCAGGCTTTCTGTTCTGGTTTCTGCTTCTGATAAAATGAAAAATAATGGGGTTGTCCCGTTTTTCCCTGACAAAATCCGCAAGAATCACAGTCTTTCCCGACCCGTTGCCTCCTGTGATGATTCCATACTGCCTGTTGCCTTTGATAATGAATTCTTCTATATCCTTGCGGATGTTGTTTCTTGTAACCTGATTTCTTGTGCAGAAATCAATAAAACGGTTAAAATTAATAATAGGGAAGGGGATTTCCCTTTTATCTCTGGGCGAATCCGAACGGAGCTTCTTTGCCATATCTGAAGCTGCTGAGGCGCAGTCCTTGCCTGTGTTTTCGGAACTTATCTCGGCAAGGCTGCTGTAATCCATATAAAAAATGGATTCTTCGGAAATCCGGTGCAAATAGAGAAGATTCCCTGATTTTTCATCTTTGCTGACAAAAGGAGCTGTATTAAATTCAGAATCGAAAACCGGTGAAACTCTTGCCAGCAGAAATTCAAGAATATTAAAATATTCAGCTTCAAAATTTCCCGGATATCTTTTTATGGCAAATTCACCACTGGTGAGTTCGGTCTTCAGCCGGAAAAAACTGAGGAACAAATCCATAGGGGAGGAGTGGGCGTCCACAAATTCCGGCAGACTCTCCGCCTGCTCGGATCTTTCAAATAAAAGTGAGAAATTTTCGATGGAAGAAGCCAGCTCGTTGGTCTCAAGTCCGTGCAGAATAACAGAAACAAGATTGTATGCCGATTCATCTCCGGGAGTTTTAAAATAGTCAAGAATCGAACGATTGATTTCCTGAGATGACCATTTTTTTTCGTTATAATAATTCCAGTAGTCGGAAATGCATCTCAGTGCAATATGCTTTAGAAATGCGGAAGCAGTCTGAAGTATGCCGAATAACGATAATGGCTCCCCAAGCTCGCTGCTGATGGCAAGATCTTTATAAAGCTTCATCAGTGGAACAGGAAGATTGCGGAAAAGCTGCTGGCGCTTTACCGATTTATCCGATGTGGTCTGTCTTGCAAGTATTGGCTTGGCTTTTTCCGGACTCAAAGGCTGCTTCTCCTTGGTTTGGTTGTTTTATTATTTTAAACTTCTTACATATTGGGCAAAAGCAGGGATAAACAGTTCAAAACATGGATCCTCGTTCTGCCATTTTATGCTGAGAATCGGCTGGATCCTGCTGAGAACGGAAGCTGCAGCAGATACGGGCAGCCCGGTTTTCTCGCAGATAGTCTTCACCAGAACCGGTTTCTGCTCTGCAGCCAGCATTCTTATCACTTTTTCACGGGCAGGCAGATGAAATTTATACTCATTGAGCAAATCAGAAAAACCGGTTTTTATAATCTCCGGAATTTCCGGATGCCTGGGACCTGCTGCCGTCAGAGCCTTGTTTATAAAGCCCCGCAGACCTCCGTAAAGATTTCCCACAGCATCAAGCTTGCTTTTGTCTGCATCAAGAACTCCCGCAAGAGACGGAATTTCCCCTGTCGAACAAGGCTTCAGCCTTATTGTTTTGGTAAAACAGTTTGTGCAGAAACCTGATCTTGCAGTGGCGATAATCACAATATTCGACGGCAGGCTCATTTTCAGATAATCACATATAGCGACCTTCTCACCGGGAACGGGCTTTATTCCGCAGTCCGCCGAATCAATGGCAAGAATCACATTTTTTCCGCTTTTTGCAAAATCCGTAAGCACCTGCTTTTTGAATTTCTGCCATCCTGTGCCCTTCATATCAATAGGCAGTGGAGGTTCCAGAAGTGAGTTCAGTTTTTTATAGAAAAATCTTGTGAAAAAACCCGTTGAAGCCAGAATATGATCTTCTTCAAGATAATATCTGATAATAGTATATTTTGCCGGATTAACAAATTTTTCCAGACGGGTAATCAGCATGGTTTTTCCGCAGCCCGGAGGCCCTGTAACAAGTATCCGCTTGCTTCCCTGACGGGTAAGCTCTTCTTCAAGTTCTTCCTTAAACCCCGCAAATGAAGGATGCTCCGGAGCCTGAGATTCGTATGAGCTGAAGTCGGGGGAGCCGCCGGAAATATTCTGAAATTCCTTCACGCTTTTAACTGCTGTGGGGTTCTTCATAAACATCTGATAGGTTTCCCTGTCAGTGTTAAAATTTGTAAACCTGATTGAATCCGTAGGTTCCAGATAAGTAATGAAGGGAGAAACCACAAATTTCTTCTTTTTATCAAGGGAAGTCATTATTATTTCCCCGGGCTTGAGGAAAGAAAACTCGCTGGTCTTCTTTTTTTCACCGGTTCCCTTTATGAGAAAAACACCTTTTTCAGTGCAGCAGAAAAACTGATAGTTGCAGAGAAAATCGAGGCATTCAAGGGTGAAATCAACCAGCTCCGTCGCTTCTTCCATTTCATCTTTGTCAAATGGAATCTCTGTTAATGTTGACCTGATTTTCAGTTTCTGAATTTTTTCAAAAATCTCATGTTCCGAATAATAAAAATTCTTTCTGAATTCGCCCAGTTCCGGAATGACAGCTTTCTTTCCAAGAAACTGAATCAGTTGTTTCAGAACTTCGAGCCATCTGTCCATGCTCATGGCTCTGATATAAGCTGTAAGTTTGAGATTAATTTTTTCCGAAGGAACACCCTGCTGTACATAATCCGCAAGAGCAATATTGCCTGCAAAACCGGAAATCAAATCAAAATAATCCAGAATGTCCTGAATCTTCAGATTTCTGTTTTCCTTTAGTTTTTTATATCCTGTTGCCAGTGGGGAAGGGAAGGAAGATAATACCCTTGTCTGCAGATCTCCCCCCGCAGATTTCTTTAACAGCATTCCTTTATCCTCAAAAAGTCCGACTTCTTTAAATATAAATTATAGAAGTAAATTATTTGTCCTGCTAACATGTTGTTTTGCCATGCATCGGGTGTTTCTTATGATAGAGGGATTAACCGGGTCCTGTTGAAAAAATTAAGAAATTATAAAAACTTCCGCCGGAACTTATATGTCGTTTCCGGTTGAGTTTATCAATTCCGAATAAGGAGTGAATTATGAAGAAAAGATTGTTCCTTTTATCCGCTCTTGTGATGTTCTGCTTTTTTATCATCAGCAGCGCATTCGCAGCGGATAACTTCCGCTTTTACTCGGTAAAACCCTCAAAGGGAGGTCCCGGATCCACAGTTACCCTCAACGGAGATGGATTTGGAGACAGAAAAGGCGAATCAAAAGTCTTTTTCGGAACAACAGAAGCCAGGGTTCTTTCGTGGAAAAGCAATGAAATATCAGTAATAGTCCCCGATAACGCAAAAACCGAGGATCTGGTTGAAGTAAAAAGCAAAAAGGAAAGCCAGACCTTTATGCCCGTTTATATCGAACTTGAAGGCTCAGGAAAAAGCCAGCCCCGCAACTTTGATCTTATGCCCCATATTCTGCACCTTTCACCTGACAGAGGCGGCGCAGGGGATACAGTCACCATCACCGGATTTAACTTCGGCGACTATGTGGATCTTGGCAAAGTCTTCATCGGCACCACTCCCGTCAAAATCCAGTCATGGTCCGATTCAAAAATAGTATGCCTTCTCCCGGCTTCAGTTAAGCCTGAGGAAGTAGTTTCAGAGCAGAAAAAGAACAAAACAAACCGTGGAATCGATATTTTCGTCCAGACCGGCGGAATCAAGGGCGAAGGCGAAAAATTTGCCTGGGATCCCACAATCATATCCGTTGAACCCAAACAGGCAGGACCCGGCTCAAAAATTCAGCTTAAGGGCAGAAATTTTGGCAAAATTCAGGAATCCATCAGGGTGAAATTCGCATCAAGAGAACCCGCCCCAGCAGTTCTTGCTGATGATACCATTATCACCGCCATTCCCACGGACATAACCGCAGACGAACTTACAAACAGTAACCTGATGGTTACGGTAATCTCAGGCGGAGTGCCGTCCAACGAAAAACCGGTTCCCATAGCTCCTGAAATCAAAACCGTTCATCCGTCATCCACCAGAGGCGGCGCTGTGATAATCAAAGGCGCAGGCTTCGGCTCCTCCGCTAAAGACGGCAGAGTGGTTCTCACCTCAAAAGATTCATCAAAATCAGACGAATTCGACGCCGGTGTTTTAAGCTGGACAGATGATGAAATAAAAATAGAATTCCCCACAGGCAAAAATACCACAACCTCAGAACTCGTCTATTCAATAACAATCTGGGCAGGCAAACTCAAATCAAACTCAAAAGAGCTCAAAATCCCCGGACAGAAGAAATAACAGGGAATTCTAATCATATTTAATCCAACACAACATCAAAAACAGCTGCGGTTAAATGCCAATGCTGTTTTTTATTTTGCCAGTTTCCCTGCTATCCTTGTAAACGATGATTCTCCTTCTGCTTTCTCTCCTGTCTTGTCCGGCACAATGATTGATTTGTCATTTTTGCCTTCTGTTACTTCAAATATCATTTCATCACTGGAAGCTCTGAATTCGGGAAAATACATCAGTGACAGAGTAGCCGGCATTGTGTGGAATACACCTCCGGTTTCCGGTTTCAGTGCGTAAATTGATATGTTTTTCCCTTCACCAAGAAACCACCTGAAATCAACCATTTTGTCATCTCTGTCTTCAGTTTTGTAATCATAGTAAAAATTTAGATAATTGAAATTGTCGTAATAGTAATGATAATTGCGGTTATTGTAATTATCGCTGTCAACACCCGGCAACACTAAGTTTTTGGGAAGCTCGGCAGTTTCAAATCCTGATGGTTTGGGATCTTCCGTAATGGCATATTTCATTTCCCTGCTGCTCTTGCAGAATGTCTGAACAATAATGGTATCTCCGGTTTTTATTCTAACATAAGGTGCTTTCAGCAGTTTTGCTCTCAGTTTGCCGTCAGCGCTCTTCCGGTAGTCGAGAAGATAGTATTTTCTTGTCTCTCTGAAAAAACGGTTTGTTGAAGCTTTAACCTTCTCCTCAGTATCGAACCAAGTCAGATTAAGGCAGTAATAGAGTCTCCCGTTTCCATTTTTTTCAAAACTGATTATATTTTTTCCGGGTTTGAGATCTTTGACTGACAATTCCAAATCAATACCTGAACTGCCGTCTCCAGTGGCTTTCATGCTAAAAGCTCTGACTTCCCGGCCGTTAATTTTCAATGAACCTGTAAAATCACCGTTAAGCTCTTTTGTTGCCTGCATATATTCAACCAGAGCCGTCAGTGCTGCGTTTGTATCATTTGTTGTTTCCCAGTGGCCGTTATCTTTTACTGAAGTCAGATAACGAACAGCCCTTGCACAGATAGGGTGCTGAGGTTTTATCATAATAAATGTCCTTAGCACAGTTGCTGTGACATAATTCGGGTTCTCAATCCAGCCTTGATTGCATTCTGACCAGTAAGCATGAGTTTTTGATGCTACTGCTTCTTTTTCGAGTAATTTCAGCATTACATCAGCTTCTGCCTTTTTACCCATTTTATATAATGTCTGGGCAAGTTTAGCCTGTGCGCTGGTATTCAGTTTTTTTCTTGCCCTGAATAAATTATCCGCCCATTTTTTCTGCCCCCTGCCTGTAAAAGTAAGGGCATGAAGCATTGCAACTCTGGTGTTAAGGTCTGTTTCTTTTTTATAATTGAGGTAAAGCCACCCTATACCGCTTCCGATATCGCAGTCCCTTATGCTATATCCGGACTCGCTTGCCTGATACAAACCGTAAACAACCATAGATGTGAATTCGGCATCTGAACTGTCGTTTTCCCACCATCCCCAGCCTCCGTCAGAATGCTGGAGTTTTGCAAGTCTTTGCAGGCTTTTCCCGGTAACCTCCTGTATACTTTTTTTAATATCTTTGCTTAAAATACCTGAATCTTTCAGACATTTCAGTGCGGTTATGGCAGGTAAAAACCGGCTTAAAGTCTGTTCCGTACATCCGTAAGGGTATTCTGACAGGTACTTTAGAGCTGGTATGATTGACGCTCCCAGTGAAGGGGAAATATTTATCCTGAGTTTTACCGTTCCCGGAATTGAATTTTTCGGCACAAAAAACTCAAGTTCACTTTTCTGCTCCGTAAAGCCTGAGAGGTTTTTCCGGTGTTCTGTTCCATGGGGAAGAATAGGAACATTAAGTTTCATTCCGTCAGATTCCTCATCGGTCATGCCTCTTAATGTAAATTCAGCTTCCCCTGCAAAAGGAGCTTCAATCTTCCATTCAACTTTTCTGTTCTGTCCCGGAGGCACATTTATTTCGATTCCGTTTTCGGAGATCATCTTTACCCCTGATGATTCAAGTTCCATCTTTACTGTTTTTGCGGTTTTCAGATAATTATGAACAATACCTGAAATCATCAGCTTATCCCGCTGTCTGATAAACCGGGGGGTGATTAGCCTTACCATAAGCTTTTTTGCAACCTTAACTTCCGATTCAGATTCCCCGACTTTTGTATCCATCGTGATTCCTTTGGCATCAGCCCGCCATGTGGTAAGTGAATCGGGAAGTTTAACCTTTACCCGTGCATTTCCGTTCTGATCCGTAATAATGTTTGGATTAAAATAACAGGTATCCGGAAAATAAGAACGGATGTCCTCCCGTGGAATTTTAATCTTTACCGGCTTCGTAAGCATCTGAGCTGTTGAAGGATCTATAAAACCCGGCTTCAATCCGTTAAATGTTGTATATGCTGCAAACCTGGTACCTGAAGGCAATGCCAGCGGAGGAAAGTATTCTCTCTGTTCATTGAAAGTAAAAGGAAATGTGCAGACAGTATTTGGCCTGATGTAATAGAAGAAGTGGTGAACTGACTCTTCGAAAAAGTCTTCTGCCAGTAAAAAGACGGATTTATCCGCAACACCAAGTGTAACCTGTGCGGAAACCGGCTTGCCGTCGGAGTCGCAGGTTTTTATGTTGTAAAGAGCTGTTTCTGCCGGTTTGTATTCATTTCTGTCAGGTGTAACACTAAGCTGAAGCTTGTGCCTGGTGTCCGGCACTCTGATAATGTTGAACATACCATTAAAGTATCCATTGTTGAAAAATCCCACATTTACATAAACATTTGGCGTATAGTTTTCTTTTACAGGAAATCTGAATACTCCGACATTTCCTTTTATGTTGATAACCTCCATAGCATGCAGTTTATCTGCTTCCAGAGTCACAAAAACTTTTTTATTCCTGACAGGTAAAATTATGTAAGCAGTTGCTGTTTCTCCGGGGGTGTAGGTCTGTTTATCGGAAATTATATAAAAGTGTTTTTCATTATTATCGAGCTTATGATCTTTGGAAATGTAAAGAAATTGATAATCATTAAATACAATATTTCCATTTTTATCTCTGGAAAAAGCTTTGATTTTATAATAACCCGATTGTTCCGGTTTATAATAAAACAACGCCTTCCCAAGTTTATCTGCTGATATGGATTTCTCTGCCACTATTTTAAAAACATCACTATAACGAAAACTACTATTTGTTTTTTTACTGATTATGATGGTGAATGAAGCTGGAATGGCTTTCTTGTCTGATTGGGCAGTGATTTCAGCTCTTATTTTTTCATCTCCGTAATAAACTCTTTTATCT
>JAJTBE010000067.1 GCA_021287065.1 Bacillota bacterium | reverse complement strand
GGTAAAACATCCCGATATTTTGTGAAAATCGAATAATTGACAATAATGGGCGATAAGAGGACGCCGTATTTCATAATCATATCGTGGTTAAAATCTTCAAGTTCAGTGTCGTAATGTCTGATATTCTCTTCGGTATCATCCACAAGCGCCAAAACATCAACATCAGAGTATTCCTCTTCATTACCTCTTGCATAGGAACCATACAACACTACTTCAACAAGCTTTTCGCCTATGAGGGATTTGTACACATCAACAAGTTCAGCGAGAAGGGACTGAACTTCCTGTTGGTTAAGAACACCGAATTCCTTCAAACACCACACCCCCTAAGCAATATTATTAAGTTAAATTTCTTCCAGCATTATCAAAACCCCTTCAGCCGGAGAGTCTTTAGATAAATAACCCCACATTTCCACCTCACACCTTCACCGGAATCTCCCTTGTGTATCTTGCCTGTCTTCTTTCTATGATATGGGAATATCTTGCAGCCATTGATATGTTGGCGTGGCGGAGGGTTTCCTGAACTATTTTCACATCTCTTGTTGCCTGATATAAAAGCGCACCGCAGGTATGTCTCAGAGCGTGGCAGGATATTCCGGGGCGTTTCAGGCCTGCTTTATCCAGATAATGATTGACAACACACCTCACACCGTCCCGTGTAATTCTCTTTCCCCCTGCCCGGTTTCCCGTGGTTGTATTTATTACCACCTTCTTACAACGATTTATCCGTTAAGCCATCCATGGCATATTGTCTCTGCCTGTTTTAATACCGTTTCTGTTGCTGCTTTCTGTTTATCAGGTGGATAACCATTGCGGTTCAGAATACGTTTTACCATCACCCTAAGTCTGGCCCTTACATCTTCCCTTATAGTCCAGTCAATTTTTGTGTTATTCCTGACCGTTTCTACCAATTCTCTTGCTATTCTTTTAAGATTTTCATCCCCAAGCACTTTTACCGCGCTGTCATTAACTTCCAGGGCATCATAAAAAGCAAGTTCATCTTCCGACAATCCTGTTTTCTGCCCTCTATCCCGAGCTTCCCTCATATCCTTTCCAAGCGCTATTAACTCTTCTATAACCTGAATTGTCTCTATTGCTCTGTTCTGATACTTTCTAATCGAATCTTCCAACATCTTTGAAAAAGACCGCCCTTGAACCAGGAATTTCTTTTTCAATGCGTTTATCTCATCATTTAACAGCTTTTTCAACAGCTCTACAGCAAGATTTTTATGAGGCATTCCCCTGACTTCTTCCAGAAACTCATCTGAGAGTATTGATACTTCAGGTTTACTAAGACCTGCAGCCCTGAAAATATCAATAACTTCATTACTTGACACTGCTTTTGATACCAACTGTCTTATGGCAAAATCCAAATCATCGCCATTCTTTCGTTCCGATACGGTAATCTTGGAAAGCGCAGCCTTCACGGTCAGGAAAAACTCCACATCATCCCTGATTCTAAGAGCTTCCTCATTTGGAACCGATAAAGCAAAAGCTTTTGACAAATCGTTGACCAACTTTATAAATTTATCACGTACCCCTTCCTGCTGAAGAATATGCTCCTGAGCTGAAGGGATTATCCCCAGTTTTTCCGTTGGAGTTCCAAAAATAAAGATAGAATAGTCAAACCCCATAAATATTTCTTTACATAATTCATGTTTTTCCAATAGAATTCCTACGGCCTTTTCCTGATCCAAAGTCGGTTCACCCTTTGCCCCACTTTGTGTATAATTTACAAGAGCCTTCTTCAGATAATGCGCCAAACCTATATAATCAACAATCAGACCGCCCGGTTTGTCCTTATATACTCTGTTCACCCTTGCAATAGCCTGCATAAGTCCATGTCCCTGCATAGGTTTATCAACATACATAGTATGAAGACAAGGCACGTCAAAACCTGTCAGCCACATATCACGAACAATAACAATCTTCAATGGATCCTGTGGGTCTTTGAACCTGTTTGCTATATCCTCCCTGGCTTTCTTTGTTCTTATATGTGGCCCGAATTCAGTCGGATCCCCTACGGATCCCGTCATCACAACCTTTATTTCACCTTTACCGTCATCTTTATTATGCCAGTCTGGACGAATCTTTGTTATTGCATCATACATTTCCACACAAATCCTGCGGCTCATACATACGACCATCGCTTTTCCCGACATTACTTCCAGCCTTGCCAGAAAATGCCTGACAATATCATCCGCCACAAGGTTAATCCTTTTATCCGTCCCCACCAAAGCTTCTATTGCCGCCCATTTTGTCTTCAGTTTCTCTTTCTTTTCCTGTTCTTCGCCTTCTGTTGCTTCTTCAAATTCAGAATCAAGCTTTGGAAGTTCTTCTTCATTCAAGCCAATCTTAGCAAGCCTGCTTTCATAATAAATAGGAACTGTTGCTCCATCTTCCACAGCCTGTTGAATATCATAAATGCTTATATAATCCCCGAATACCGCCCTTGTATTCTTATCGGCTAACTCAACAGGTGTGCCTGTAAATCCTATAAATGACGCGTTTGGCAAGGCGTCTCTCATATTCCTTGCAAAACCGTCAATAAAATCATATTGGCTTCTATGAGCTTCATCTGCAATAACAACAATATTCCGCCTGTCGGATAACAATGGAAAAGCTCTCTCATCTCCATCAGGCATAAATTTGTGAATGGTGGTAAAGAAAATTCCTCCTGAAGCTACCTTAAGCTTCTCCCTCAACTCCGACCTGTTGTTTATTTTAACCGGATTCTGCCTTATCAGCTCGCTGCATCTTCCAAATGTGGAGAAAAGCTGATCATCCAAATCGTTTCGGTCCGTAATAACCACCAATGTAGGGTTTTCCATCGTCGGACTAAGAACTACTTTCCCCGCATAGAATGCCATTGTTAAGCTTTTACCCGACCCCTGGGTATGCCAGACAACGCCGCATCTCCTGTCTCCCTTTTGACCTGTTGCTTTAATCGTTTCCTTAACCGCTTTCCTTACCGCATGAAACTGGTGATACCCGGCAATTTTCTTATACACCCGGTTTCCATTGTCCTCAAAAACAACAAAATGCCTTACATAGTCAAGAAACCTATTTTTATCAAATATCCCCTTTATAAGTACCTCCAACTGAAGCACAGACAGAGAAGCCAAACCGTCCCCTTCTATTGTTTTCCAGGGGACAAACCTTTCTTTATCTGAAGTTATCGAACCAACCCTTGCATTCAGCCCATCAGAAATAATCATCAACTCATTATATGCAAAAAGAGAAGGTATCTGTTCTTTATAAGCCTGAAGCTGATTAAACGCATTCCATATTGTCGTTTTTTCGTCTGCAGCATTTTTAAGCTCTATAACCGCCAGGGGAAGGCCATTTACAAAAACAACCATATCCGGCCTTCTTGTATGAGTCTCCTCAATAACCGTAAACTGGTTTACCACCAGCCAGCTATTATTTACAGGATCCTCAAAATCAATCAACTTTACCTTATCCCCTTTTATATATCCATCAGGCGACATATATTCAACATCAACGCCGCATGTAAGCATCTGATGAAAATCTCTGTTATTTTTCAGGAAAGACGAACTTTGTGTTACCATTACCTTCTTTAATGCATCAACCAAAGCTTCAGGAGGAATATTCCCGTTCAACTTTCCAATTGCATCTGTCAACCGTCCCCTTAATATTACATCCGGGTATCCGTCTCTCTCAGCCCCCGGTGTCTCAGGAGCAATCTCCCCACCGTTAAAATATTCATAACCCAGCGCCTTAAACCATTCTATAGCTGCTTCTTCAAGAACCGTTTCGTTAATTGTCATATCTGCCCCCAAGAATGCTGTTTCTGCTACAATTCGCTATAATATAATATTCTCCCTGGTTTCATGCCAAGTTAGGCTTCTTCGTGGTTTTCTATGATCCACTTTTTATAATCATCTTCAGAAAATCTGCAATTAATGAAATCAGAAAGCTGTGTCTTATCTCCCAGTTTCATCTGCCTTCTTCTTTTACTAAGCATGTTCTCATCAAACTCGCCCTCATTATGACTCGTATAAGTTAATATATCTGTCATCTTACCATCAAGATAAAATCTAAACATTTTATGATGAGAATTAAAAATCTTAAAACCTTTTTTTAGTAATGCTTTTTCAAAATCTGCTGTTTTGTATGTGGTCATTAATTATTGTCCTCCACTCTTTCGACATCACTTTTCAATAAATCCCTAAGTTTGATCGCATTCTTTGACAAATTTTCATCTGACTGGCTGGATAACTCATCATACTGAAATGCAAACTGCTCATTAACCAAAGACAAAGCCTCTTTCCTGTCCTTAGAAA
>JAJTBE010000042.1 GCA_021287065.1 Bacillota bacterium | reverse complement strand
TTGGATATTATTGTTTTATGGAATTGGCGTATTTCGGAGGTTATCAGGGCATGCCTCATCTGTTTTGCACCGAATGCCCTCGCTATATCCCTCAAACCGGATTGGAGGAAAAGAATAGCATTCTTGATGATGTTTATACCGAAGTATTTGAATGGAATGCAAAAAAATCTACGTATGTACATCTCAAAACAATAAAATATAAAAACAGAGATCAATACAACAAACGCTTTATAATCAAGGGTAATAAAATCCCATATTTTACTCCTCACATGTGGCATCTGGGACCATCTCATGGTTAGGATAGGATTATTTTTTACCGAAATTCCATTTTACCTTGGCGGAAAGTGAGTTGAAACAATGATAAACATGAGCTTGTCTTAAGAGAATAATTCATCCATCTGTATGTTGAAAATAAAGGGTTGGTAAAGAATTGATGTGATTTGCCGAATATCTGTGACAATCTGATAATCCTATCAGGATAGTAATATTCATTGTTGCGGATTATGCCTCTTGCCAATTTGGTTTACTATTTTAAGTGATTACGTGAGGGCACATCGGCCCTCCCCTACAGAATCACTGCAGTTATGGGGTTTCGTGGCTTACAACTCTTCAAGAAATTAATAAAATCAAAATATTAATCCAACAGCTTGAATCATCGGAAAACCAGTAGGGTATGGCCTAAGTGCCCTCACGCAGTCAAGCCTGACGAGGAATGTAAGGTACTTTTACAGATTATGGGTAACCAATAATCAACAACTAATCTGCAACAATACAATACTTAGCAATTACGAGATTAATATAGTAAATAAACATTGGTATATATGGAGTAATGCTTAATAATAAAGTGCGGTCGTGTAAAAACGCTTAGACCGTTGACTCTGCCGAATTTTGTACAAATATTTGCTAAATTCTGCGTTTTTCAGGTAGATTTCAGCAAAATCATCCCATCCCACCGAAAACAAAAAACCCGTCAAACTCTTCATCTGACGGGCTTCTTACAGCAGGGGCAGCAGGGATCGAACCCGCGGCCTGCGGTTTTGGAGACCGCCGCTCTACCAGCTGAGCTATACCCCTAAGGCGAATGTATTATAACAGATTCATTTTTGGAATGCAATACTGTTTTTATACTTTTTTGGAATTTTTATGATGAAAACCTTTTGCAAATTTACTTCCGGGTCTTCAGAGATTGTGTGAAAAGCTATTTCTCAGGGGCATTTTTCAGGAAAAATAACAAAATCCGGTAAAAATTCATGGCATCGGTTTAGGTGTAAATTTATAAAAGGGAAACCATTTTATAAATGGTCTGGGCTTGTGATTATGGGATTCTGCCTTTCCCCTGATTAAAATCGGGGGTTGGTTCCAGAGGTCTCTGGTTTTGCGAGAGACTAACAAATCCGATGTTGAAATGGTTCAGAGTTGTGAAAAATGCAGATTTTACACAACTCTTCATCTCAAACCTTATGGAATCAGGATCTTCTGAGGAAATCATACTTTTTTAAGAAACAGGTTCTGTTCAGGTTGGTTTTCCTCATGTGAATTTTCCTTCGGACCTTTATCCATCGAATACAGGTAAACACAGTAATTTTCGTATGGTTTGTTACCGGTTTTGGGCGGCGTGGTCCATTGCTTCGATAATCTGTGCATATCCGGTGCAGCGGCAGAGGTGTCCGCTGAAAGCTTCCACGATGTCTTCCTTCGACGGGGCTGGTTTTCTGTCGAGGAGGTTTTCGCCTGCCACGACAAAACCGGGGGTGCAGAAGCCGCACTGGATGGCTCCCTTTTCCACGAATGATTTCTGAACATTTGAGAGTTCGCCGTTTTTTGCGATTCCTTCGATGGTGGTGATTTCCGTTCCGTCAGCTTCAACAGCAAGCATAAGGCAGGAGCGGACCGTCATTCCGTTTACGATGACTGTGCAGGCTCCGCATTCGCCGACTCCGCATCCTTCCTTTACTCCGGTCAGTTCCATTTCAGTCCGGAGAAAATCCAGAAGACTGGTTTGGCTTTTTACCCATTTTTCCACTTTATTTCCGTTGATGGTCAATCTGATCTTATGTTCCATATCATTCATTCCTTTTTGGAAAAGTCAGTCGGCTGTATCTTGTATGTGCAGCCTGTTGAGGATCTTTCTGTTTTTCGTTTTAAATACCTTTTTAACAGGGTAACAATTTGGCTTTTTTATATTACATGTTAAATTGTCAAAAAAGTTTGTCAAACCGGTATTGCTCATGTCAAAAAATCGTGTTAGAATCTTGGGGATGTATTCTGTAAAACTTGAAATTTTCGAAGGCCCCCTCGATCTTCTTCTGCATCTTGTTGACAAGAACAAACTTGACATCACCGAGATTTCACTGACGAAGATTTGCGGCGAATATGAGGACTATCTGACAAAGATCAGGGACTTGAACCTTGAGGTTGAGTCCTCGTTTATTACTGTGTTTGCTTCCCTGCTTGAGATAAAATCCAAGCTGCTGCTTCCTGTTGTGCCCATTGAGAAAGAGGAAGAAAAGCCTCCCAGCGAGCACGAGCTTGTTCTTCAGCTTAAAGAGTATAAAAAGTTTAAGGAACTGGCTGTTGAGATTGGAAAGAAAGCGAAAGAACACGCACTTTGCCATCCAAGGCCCGACTGCACAAGGGATGAACAGGAAGAGATCATCTTTGCCTCCCAGCTTAATGCACAGGATCTCATGAATTACTATGTTGCGGCATTGAGAAGGATGAACCGGAGGGAATCAGGTGAGGATGTTATGGAAATGCCGAGGGAAGAACTGTCGTTTCCTCTTATTTTCAAGATAATTCAGAAAAAGATAAAAATCAGAGGCTCAGCCTGGCTTCACGAATTATTTGACACTCCTCCGGACAGAGTTCGATTTGTTGTTACATTTCTGGTGATTCTTGAAATGGCAAGACGGAGAAAAATCATCCTTATGCAGAATCCCGGAGAATTTGAAATCAATATTGTAAAAAGAAGTCAGGTCAGACAGGACTATGATGTGGATTTGGCTGGTTAGTTGTAATGTCTGACGAATTTGTGGCAAAAAAGATAATTGAGGGGATTCTGTTTCTATCACCGGCGCCTCTTGCAATAAAAGATATTTCATCAATGACCGGTTTTAAGCCTTCCCTTGTTTCATATTGTCTGAAGGAACTTGTGGACGATTACGAAACAAGAGGCATTCAGGTTAAGGCGGTGGCAGGTGCGTTTCAGATGACAACGAGCCATGAGATCGCCCCTTATATAGAAAAACTTGCAGCATTTACCAAAGGCGTGAGCCTGAGCCCCGCCCTCCTTGAAACTTTATCGATTATTGCTTATAAACAACCTGTAACCAGAGGTGAAATTGAAAAGATCAGGGGAGTTAATGTGGACGGCGTAATCAACAAACTCCTCGATATGAAACTAATTTGTATTCTGGGCAGAGCCGATCTTCCGGGCAAACCCGTTCTTTTTGGAACAACCAAGGATTTTCTGAGACTATTCGGACTGGAAAGCCTCAGGGAGCTGCCCGATCCTGAAAAGATTGAGAGTATATCCAATGAATCCGGCGAATCAGACAAATCAGACACCCAACAGGAATAAAGGCAAGTGGACCGCAACCATAATTATCTTTGTTGTGGTTTTAATAGCGGAGTTTTTCCTTTTTCATAAATATTCATTATGGTTTCAGGAGCCTTCCGGAAAAAACACCGTTACTCAGGGCAGAATAACTCCTTCGGCTGCACAGCCTTCAGGAGTTCAGACAATCAACCCTGCTCCGGGAACTCCCGCTGCAGGACAGAATCCGATTCAGACAGGAAACCCCGCAAACTCAGGCAGCCTGCCCCCCCAGAATCCTGAATCACCTGCGCCCGATGGTGTGAAGCCTCCTATGCCTGCTGACGGTTCCACAAGGGATATTGTGAGCATGGAAGGAATCAAACTGATGGAAAAAGCTCCCCGGTTCGCATATCTCAAAGGCATAGTGGAGCTTGAAAGTAATACATCAACCCTTATGAACCCGGAAAGGGAAAAGAAACTTCTCGAAGCTCTTCAGGAGTTGAAAAAGAACTCAGGAAATAAAGAAGCTCTGGACGCTCTGGAACCAAAAACAAGGGAAATGTTCTTCTCTGGTATAAATCAGACACAGGTGCAGATCATAGAATCAAAAATGGCTGCATGGGAAAACGAAGTTAAAAACCTCAGCGAAGAGGAACTTCTGAAATACCGGGAGAAAAGTATTGATGAAAGCCTGAATATTCTTCAGCAGAGAACCGGTCCCGTAAAGTAGGTACAGATGGCGCAAAGAGAACTCACAGTGGAAAACATGACGAAAGAAGAGCATAAAAAGCTTGATAATAAAGCAAATATTGCTCTCTTTGTTGTTGTTATAATGTTCGGTTTTTCTGTTTTTTTTCTGAATTCACTCTATAAACGAATTTTAATCAGCCAGAGAGCAAACAGCGTTGTTCCCGGTTCAGAAAACCAGAACAGATTACCTCAGGGAACTTCAGGTCCTTCAGGTATTAACCAGCCCGAACTTGATAAAATGATAGCGGAAGGTAAATTCACCGATGCCATGTCAAAAATTGAAACCGCTCTGACTACTGCTCCCGACGATTTTAACGCTAACCTTGCCATGGGGCTTCTTTACCAGAAACAGGGCGCTTTCACCAAAGCCCGCAGGTATCTCGAAAAAGCTGCAAGGCTTAATTCATCCGATACATATTGCAGTCAGGTTCTCGGACAGTTTTATATCGTTGCTGATCCCGCCAAAGCGGCGGAATATTTCAAAGGTTTGTCATCAGTGAAAACCTATGCTGTTGATTTTACCATTGATGAATACAGAAGCTTAATCAGGGCAGCTTTTATGGCAAAATCAAAATCCGCAGGAGAGCAGCATCTTAAAGCTGCGCAAAACCTTGAGAAAAAAATAAATTCCGGTTCAGCTTCAAAGAATTACAGCTATATACTATGTCAGGCGGAAAAAGCATTTCTGGAAGGCAATTATAAAAAATCGGAAGAACTTCTCGCAGAGCTGCCCTCCGACAGCAGCAACAATCTTACTTTTACCGACAAATACGCCTCAATGATTCTTCTTGGGTTATTGCAGGCAAATTCAGGCGAAACTGCTAAAGCAGCTGAATCGTTTTCCCAATGCAGCAAAATGATGGATAACTGGCAGGAACCGGTATTCGACCGTTATCTGCCGAGAGATGAACAGAATTTGCTTTTCAAAAGAATTCTGCTGGGCCAGAATCCTGATACAGCAATTCTGAAGAAAAATACCGAAAAACTGAAACAACTTGATGGAACAGGGATAATTCCCCCGGATGGTTCTCAGGAAATCAGATCCTTATTCGGAGAAATGCTTGAAGCTGAGAAAAAAGGTAATTACAATAAAGCAATCAAATCTGCTCTCGAACTGAAAAAGACTCTTGAGGAATACATAACATTTTATGCCGATGAAGATATTTCAATACCGGTTTTCAGAAACTGCCTTGATATTTATATCGGCGATCTTTACAAAACAACAGAAAATAAAGCTAAGGCTGACGAATTTTACACCCAGGCTTCAAAAGGCTATGAAGCTGTGAGGAAAATTGCAGAAGAAAGAAAGGCAAAACTGTGAACATTACTGCTCCGGACAAAGGTGATAAGACTGATATTAAGGTTAACCGTCCGGGCATTCTGATTACTGCTATCTCCCTGATTCTCCTCACACTTGGGCTTTATTTCTCGTACAAGAATCATACCGCAAAACCGTTTCTACACGAGGCGCATTTCACAAAGTTCTTTATGGATACTTATATTGAAATCAATGTACTCGATAAAGATGAGAAAAAAGCTGAAAAAGCTGCAGAGGAAGCTTTCGCCGTATTTGCAGAACTGGACAAAAAATACAATTATTATGATAAAAACAGTTACCTGTCGCGAATCAACAATAACGAAATTAAGGAGATTGACGATCCCGAAACCGCATTTCTAATCAAAAAAGGAATTGAATTCTCGGAAAAAAGCAACGGCGCTTTTGATATGACCCTTGGAGCTGTCAAGGATCTCTATCCCTTTGGAAAAAAAGATCCAATCCCGCCGGAACGGAAAAAAATAGAAGAAGCACTGGCTGTTTCAGGTTACAAAAAAGTCAGGTTTGAAGGCAATAAACTCACTAAACCGGAAAGCCTAAAACTTGATCCCGGTGGAATTCTGAAAGGATACGCAGTTGATAAAGCTATTGAACTGTTGAGAAAAAATGGCATCGAAAATGCTCTGGTTAATGCAGGCGGAAATATCGGAGTTCTCGGCAGCAATCCAAAAGGCAAACCCTGGAAAATCGGAGTGGAAAATCCCCGTACACAAGGCGAGGTAATTGCCGTCATATCTCTCGTAAATAAAGCTGTAGCCACATCCGGCGATTATCAGAGATACTTCTTCTACAACGGAAAGAGATACCATCATATTCTGGATCCGTCAACCGGAGAACCTGCAGACAAAACATACGGCGCTACTGTTACCGCCCCTGATGCCATAACCACAGACGCATATTCCACTGCAGTTTTTGTGATGGGAAAAAAGAAAGGCATGGAATTTCTGAAAAAAGAAAAGCTGGAAGGAATAATTATTGACAAAGACGGCACAGAATCAAATATTTCAAACTGATTCCATTTTTATCCCTGCAAACCACATGATTCCTTCTGAAAACTTTTTGAAAATTGATTTGAATAATCCCAGATGAAACAGATACAAATCCATAATGCCAAGAGTCTCAACCAGCTCATTTTTCTCTGGTTTCTTACATCCATTCTGTTCTGCGCTGACGCTTGCATACCATACATAAATCAAAGGGAAAAATGTCAGGCCCGTAAGAGCCGAAAAAAGATTGTCATCGGAAATCAGGTATTTACGCCAGATAAGAATATGTCTGATATACCTGATAAACTCAGGAGAATCCCATATATCGCCATTTTCTTTCAGATACAATGGAAAAGGCTGGGTTTTAATGGTTTTTTCGAAAGTATCGCTGAGAAAAGTTCCGCCATTCATTATTATATCCGAATAACCCGGTTCAAAACTTCTTTTCCACAACTCCAGAACGGAAATCATGGATGTAGCAAACTGAACCTGATGTGAAGCGATTTGCCCGTCCATTTCAAAGGGCGGGGGAGGGGGATTTTCCAAAAAACCGGCTATAGCCGATGCATCCGCATATTGCAAACCTGCTGACTGCTGCATGTAAACAAGGGAAGCAATTGTTTTAATGCTCTCCCACAATCCATCCATAAAATCTCCGTTTTCAATACAATCAGTAATATAGTTTTCAATAATCAGATAGCCTTCCCAGTCGGTGGAAAGATTTGGAGCCAGTTTTACGGATTCATCATAAGCAAATTCCTCTTCTGCATCAACCAGAGTGTTTATAAGTTCAGGAACCGATTCTGCCAGAGGTGCACCTTTTCCCTGACGCACAGCAGGGCAGTGAAATGATGCGCTGACATAAATACCGTCAGGTGAAGCTTTGCAGATGAAAGGAAACATCCTGCAAACCGAAGGTTTTGATGAAACTCCCATCTCACTGTGAATCATGCAATAATTGCCATCAAGCATAATGCAGTTTCCGCTATCTTTTTCCATTTGTCCGCTGTTGTCACCCGGTTTGATATTTATTATGGAACTATCCGGGTATCTGGCTTTCAGTTTTTCCCACAAGCTGGAATCTGACAGATGCTCAAAAATTTTCCGCTCAACGGAAATACTCCAGTGACGGCAGCAGTTGCCGCACAAAATACATGAATATCTTATATCTTCAGGGACAATAAAACTAATCTCATTCTGTTCACTCATAAAGTAAATTTTGATAAATAATAAAAGCTTCCTGCAAAAATAGTTTTTCCCGGAGGGAAGAAAGATTATGAATCGAATTATAATGTCCGGTTTAATTAGGTGTAAAATGTTTTTACGGAGGAATTATCATGGCTAAATTTATCTGCACAAAATGCACCAAAGTGTTTTCTGACGGCAACGAAGGGGCAAAATGCCCCCAATGCGGAGCTGGATATCCGGAAGTGTATGAAATCAAAAACAGCGATGAATTGCTCCGTAAAGAAGTTGATAAAATCATGGAAGAAAGGGAAAAACTGGGAATCAGCAACCTGATAGGCGGGCTTGAATGCGTTATTATTAACACTGAGCGCAGAAATCAGAAAAAAGCTGCACAGGAACTTGTTTCCACAACAGGCCTCGAATACGAAGGCACAGTTGAATCCGAAAATTATCATACCTGTATTCTCAGACAACCCGGAAACGCCGATTTCCTCATCAGAGCAAGAAGGCATGACTGTAATCCATTCAGAGAAATAAATAAAGCTGTGAAAACCGCTTTTTACCCCAACACAAGGCTCGAAACCCTTGTTTTTAAGGCAAAGGATCTTGAAAAATTTGTGGAAATTCAGCAGGAACGCGGCGTGAAGTTTATGACGGAAGATGTCATTCACTACAACGATTATAACTTTATCCAGACTATGCCGTCACAATACACCGGCAATTCAATCGGTTTCATCGAATGGCTCAAAGAAGACAGGGAATACTTCAACGAAGGAACCCGCAGGCTTGAATGGGATATAAGAAAACCCGACAGACCTCATCTGAAAAACATAGGCAAACTTGACCATTGCGCAACAAGAGTGAAATGCGAAGACAGAGATGCGGCAATATGTGAATTTCTGAGCCTTACCAATTATCATTTCGATTTTGCTATTTATGTCGATTATCTAAACTCAATAACAAATGTAGCCAGATTGTCAGATAATGAATATGCCATGGTATTTACCGCAGGCATCTCACCCTATGAAAGTGATGAAAAAACAGGGCCAACGGAGAAATTTGTCCACAACTACGGCCATCGTGTCCACCATATGGCATTTCTGACTGAAAATATAGAAGATACCTACGAAAATCTGAAAAAAGACGGAATGGGCTTCCTTGTAGAATTAGTCGGCTCCGAAGACGAAGGCTTGAAACAAACCTTCAGCCAGCCCTCTGAATATACACTTCTCGTCAACGAATACATTAAAAGATATGGCGATTTCGACGGATTTTTCACAAAAAGCAATGTAACACTTCTTACTGCAGCTACTGACAACCAGTAGGTTTAAAATATCCCATTAAATCGGTAATGAAATCCTGTATCAGGTATGTTTCTGGATAGAGTTTTTTTGGTGTTGGTTTATTGGAAAGACTATAAACATTTTTATCGTGGGTGGTAAAAAGATTTATAGCTTCACAGGTTCAGATAAGCATTAGCAAAAAACTTGTCAGGCTCGGGCAAGAAGTAGCCAGAAATAGCTTTACTGGTGTAGAAATAATTCTGTTTTAGCAGGGGCGGTGCTAATGTGCCCGCCCTCTATAAGCTTTCTCTAACTACCAGTAAACCATATAACTACAAAGCTCCACCAACAATTGCCGGATCGTATGCGTCCCGCCTGCCCCGGGTCCCCAAAACAAACCACCAACCGCCAGCAAACCGCATAACCACAAGCTTGTCCAATAACTGCCGAATCGCAGGCGTCCCGCCTGTCCCCCGGGTCCCAAAACAAATCACCAACCGCCAGCAAACCCCATAACCACAAGCTTGACCAACAACTGCCGGATCGCAGGCGTCCCGCCTGTCCCCGGGTCCCAAAACCAATCGCCAACCGCCAGCAAACCCCATAACCACAAGCTTGGCTAACGATCGTAGGAGGAGTTTGCAACTCCGAAACGGACCCGCAGGGTCCGCCCGCTAAGCAGACTCAAACCTCAAATCATTCGCAATCATAAAAATCATGCTAATAGCCTCAAGTTACCACAATTTAATTTATATTGGAGATAGTTTTGGTTTTGGGTCGGATTATTGGCACTTAATCTATAGTTGGAGTTATAGTCATCCCAAAAAATAAACCATGAAAAATTTTAGAAATTTTGGTATAGTTTGCATGAGTTTTTTAATTGGTCTTGAATACTATTTTGTATGGGAAGAAAACGTATAGAACCTAATCAGAAATTTGGAAGTCCTGAAAATTTACTTGCATTATCGAGGAAGACTGAAGAACCAAAGCTCCGTGATCGCTTTCTTGCTTTGTGGATGTTAATGATGGGGCATAGCTGGGAGCAGGTGATGGAGAGCTTTGGCGTCAAGTGGACGACTCTTCAGGAATGGGTGAGGCTCTGGAACAAAGGAGGAATTGAGTCGATTCAGGTGGAGAAGCCAATTGGTCGACCGGCCAAAATGACTGATGAAGCCAGGGATTTCATAGTCAAATCAGTGGAGTTTACCCATCCTGAGACAGGCGAGAAAATTACGGGAAAATGGATTAGCGCGAAGCTAAAAAAAAGCTCGGCATAGAGGTTTGCTACAGCACTGTTTACAATTGGCTCGAAAAAATGGATTACAGCCAGATTCGCCCGAGGACAGTTCCGGCAAAATTGTAATGATTATGGACAACGCCTCGTAGCATAAGTCCAAAAAGCTCAATTGGGGCAACATAACTCCCATCTATCTGCCCCCTTATTCCCCCGAGCTTAACCCCATAGAAGAACTCTGGAAACTCATAAAAGACCGCCTATGCGACCCAACTCCCGCCAAGACGAGGTAAGAACACCAGGACAGAATCATAATTGTGTTAAAGGAGCTATTCAAAGATAAAGCCCAAATTCGCTCAACCTGCAAACTAAGCCGATACCGGATTTCATGACTGATTTATTGGGATAACTATAACAGGTGGTCGAGGAGGTCGTATGTGTAGCCGGTGTCTTCGCCTGTGGATGTGGGGATAAACCCGGTTTTGTTGAAATTCTCGTCGTATTGTGGCAAGCCGTAGATGGCGGGAAGCGAAGCGGAATCCGCATCGGTGCAGTCGAGGAAGTAGGTGCGGTTGTTATATAGAAAGCAATAATTAGAAGCTTCCAAATTATTCATGTTTAAGGTCTTCATTATTCATACTGTAGATATCTATTCCATGCAAAGGTTTGATAATAGCAATTTTTCTTCCCGAAGGGGATGCAGTATAATAAAAGAATCCATAAGGTTCCTTAACTTTTTGAATAGAAATTTTTTTTGAAAAATCTTTAGTGAAAATTATTTCCACTTCGTTTTCGTTGTTTGTTGATTTTGCATAGATAATGAAATCCTTTCCTAAAAAAAAGCTTTCTACATCATTGTCTACTATATTTAGTGTATTCGATCCAAAGTCATAAATAGCCATTGTTTTTTTAGATGTACTTTTTTCTATTAGTAGAAGAAAGTAATTATCTCCTCGATTTTTTACATCAGTAATCTGATTGACTTCAGGGAGTGTTGTTAAGAGTATCATTTTTTTTAAAATGGGGTTGTAGGTATAGATTGAAGAATTATAAAAACCGACAACTTTGTCATTATAATCTAAAGACATTGAGGCACCAAATTGACATTGAGATTGTTCCACTATATCCAGTTTCTTTAGTTTAATGTCAATAATTATTAGTACAGGTTGAGCAACAATCTTTTCTGCCCACAAGCCATCAGGGTCTTTATTGTATATTTGTGCATATATGGCAATATAATCATCATTGCATATCTGAAAACTATTTGAATCCAAGCATAGAAATTTTCTGTCAATAATAGTTTTTATGCTATACTCCTGCATAATTTCATTGCCTTTTATCAATTTGAGTTTGGTTGATTCATAATCATAGGTAATATATAGTTCTGGATGACTGCTGGAAAACACTTCACTATAGACTTGATTCTGTATTTTCCTACAAATTCTGCCTGTTGTTGTATCGAAACCATAGAGCCATGCGAACCTCTTCTTTAAGCCACTAATCGTAAACTCTATTTCTCTTTCCTCATTCCAAGCAATTCTTCTGGTAAATGCAAAGTCTTTAGGAAAAGAGTAAGTAGTTCTTTCGCAATAGTTTGCTAATAGAGAAACCGTTAATGCAATTAAGACATTTATCATTACAACCTCCTTGTTCATAATTTAGTTTTTGCAGGTTTTCTGCGCAGATTTAAAATTAGTCCTCCACATTAGCGGAAAATACTGCTGATAATGAATCACTTCGGGTAGTAATTCATAAGACAAGTAAACACTTAATGGGTAGTGCAAAATAAATTATATAAATTCAGATAAGGAAAAGGCGGGGTTCTCCGGAATATTGTAGTTGCTCAAAAAACAGAATAAGGAGTTGCCCGCCATGAAAGTAATCAGTTTAAAAATGAATCAGTTCAAGGAGTTTTTCTTGAATCTGAGGGAAAATTCTTCTTAGTTTTTTAGGAATTAAGAGAGTGGTTATTTTTCACCATGTTACATATAACATATAACATATAACACCAAACATCTCAGTTATGACCCAAGTAGCGCAAGGCTGAAGCCTTGCGCTACTTGGGTTTTGTTATCTTGGTTGTTTTTTGACCGGTGTTTTCTGTCTATGGAAGAGTGAGTTTTATTGGCACTGTCAATCATTTTGTGTAAATTCTTTCACTGTTTTTCAGGCTCCTTAGAATTTGTAAATTTGCTCAGCATTTCCTGTTCTGTCTGTTTTTTTTTGGTTTTCGTTTCCAGCCTATTTCCATTTTTACTGAGATAAATCCCAGGATGTTATTCAGGCTGGCTTCACCGCCGGCGATTTCCATTGGTTTTGTCCGGCGTTTGAATTCTTTGTTGAGTCATTCGATTGGATTGGTTGTCCTCAAAGAAGTCCAGAGGCTGTCGTCATAGTTCAGATAGGTCAAAGCTTTCCCAACACTGGGTTCCAGACAGCGAACCGCTGACATCGCTGGACATCGACCC
>JAJTBE010000015.1 GCA_021287065.1 Bacillota bacterium | reverse complement strand
ACAACCACAAGCTTCGCCAACGATCGTAGGAGGGGTTTGCAACCCCGACGCGGACCCGCAGGTCCGCCCCACCGCAAACAAAAATCACAAATCCCCCAAAAAACGAGGTAACCCCGGCCAACAAATGCCGGACCACAGGCGTCCCGCCTGCCTCCCCGGTCAAGCAACAAACTACAACCGCCAGCAAACCCGACAACCACAAGCTTCGCCAACGATCGTAGGAGGGGTTTGCAACCCCGACGCGGACCCGCAGGTCCGCCCACACCGCAAACTTATACCCAAAATCCCCGAATGCACAGAAACTCCTGTTATTAGCCCTATATCCACATTATAGGAAATACAGACTATGCGGGATTGTTTTACCGGGGGACAGGCGGGACGCCTGCGATCCGGCAGTGCTGGCGTTTTACTGTCGTTATGAGGTTTGCCGGCGGTTGGCGGGAGGTTGTTGCGGGCGAGCACATTGGCTCTCTCCTGCAGGAATTCCGATATCGATTGAAGTTTGTGTCGATATGCAGAAAATAGAATTAAAGAGGGCAGAAAAATGATGTACTGAAAGTTTTTGCGGGAAGGGTTTGGGAAACAGGCTTTTTACAAAAAGCGGGTTTCCCAAAAACTTTGTAATAAGAAACCCTCATGGAAAACCACTCTTTTAAAAACGAGGTTTCCCCTGAGGGTCCGAAATAAAACTATATAAAAAATGAGAATATGCCAAATTCAGGTTAGCCTGATGTTTTCATCGCTTTGTGTTCGAGGTATGCTCTGATGAATACATTGATTTCGCCGTCGAGAATCGCCTGCATGTTTCCGTTTTCAGTATTTGTCCTGTGATCTTTAACCAGTGTGTAAGGATGCATTACATAAGAACGAATCTGGGAACCCCAGGCTATGTCCACATGTTCTCCCCTGAGTTCTGCGAGTCTTCTTTCCTGTTCTTCCAGTTGTTTTTCAAACAGGCGGGATTTCAGGATTTTCATCGCAGTAGCTTTGTTTGAATGCTGTGAACGCTCATTCTGGCACTGAACGACTATACCTGTGGGAAGATGTGTTATTCTGATTGCGGAACTTGTTTTGTTGACATGCTGTCCCCCTGCTCCGCTTGCCCGGTATGTATCAACACGAAGATCTTCTTCTTTGATGTCAATTTCAATATTATCATCAATCTGAGGCATAACATCCACCTGACAGAAAGAAGTGTGTCTTCTGTGGGCTGCGTCAAAGGGCGAAAGTCTGACAAGGCGGTGAACGCCTTTTTCTGATTTAAGCAAGCCGTATGCGTAGGGTCCGTCAACCATGACTGTGGCGGATTTAAGCCCAGCTTCTTCGCCGTCCATGGTCTCGATAATACGGGTGCGGAAGTTCTTCCTTTCGGTCCAGCGGGTATAAAGGCGCAGCAGAATTTCCGCCCAGTCCTGAGCGTCGGTTCCGCCTGCTCCGGCATGAATCGAAAGAATCGCCGGTGCGCTGTCGTATTCGCCTGACAGAAGGGTTGCTGTTTCCTGATCTTCTATATCCTGACGAAGTGATTTGAATGAATCTTCCAGTTCCTTTTCAGCTCCGGCTTCTCCATCTTTCATCATTTCCTGCAGAATATCAAGGTCATCGAACCTTTCCTCAAGATTGATAACTTTCTTTACAATATCCCGCAGATCGTTGAGCTTCTGAAGCAGTGCCTTTGCGTTGTCGGGATCATTCCATAGATCTTCTCTGGAAGTCTCAGCTTCGAGTTTTTCGATTTCTGATTTTTTGCCAGGGAGGTCAAAGACACTCCTTAATTTTATTCAGTTTTTCCTTTAATACGGATATATCACGATCCAGTTCCAGCATTAAGTTTACCTCCCGCAGCATTTCTTGAATTTTTTACCGCTTCCGCAAGGACAGGCATCATTTCTGCCCACTTTTTGCCCTTTGCGTACGGTGGTCTGTCCCGCATCCTCGCCCCTGTGTTCTCTGGTTACGGTTACTTTCTTTTTGTGATGGGGTTCTTCCACTTCCTCACCCCTGACCTGCGCCCTGAACAGGAACTTAACGGTTTCGTTCTGGATCGACTGGTTCATTGCCTGGAAATACTCATGGCTTTCATTGATATACTCAATGAGCGGATCTTTCTGACCGTATGCGCGAAGTCCGATACCTTCTCTGAGCTGATCGAGGGTGGCAAGGTGATCCATCCATTTCTGATCAACGATCTGGAGAAGAATCCATCTCTCCAGTGCTCTCATAACAGTCTCGCCGAGTTTTTCCTCTCTGTAGTTGTAAGCATAATTAGCCCAGTCAAGGACCACTTCCCTGACCTTTTTGCGATCCGTCATTTCAATATCAGACATCGCAGCTTTTTTGGGCATTGGTATGAAAGCTTCCCTGCAGGCTTTATAAAGGGATTCAAGATCCCATTCCTCAAAGGGTAAGCCGTCGGGTGTATATATGGAAATGAGTTTTTCCACATAGGTTTCGATAAAATCTTCAATAATGGGCTTAATGTTTTCGCCCCTGAGGATTCTGTCTCTCTGGCCGTAAATAACCTTACGCTGCTCGTTCATTACATTGTCGTAATCGAGAACTGATTTACGGACATCGAAATGGTGCGATTCCACTTTTTCCTGTGCTTTGTGGATTGATCTGGTAAACAGACCATGTTCGAGAGGCACATTTTCATCCTCTGACCAGTCTTTAAGCCATTCAGGCAGTCTGTCCGAACCGAAGAGACGCATAAGTTCGTCATCAAGGGCAACATAAAAACGGGTGGAACCGTTGTCTCCCTGACGACCTGCGCGGCCTCTGAGCTGGTTGTCGATACGGCGTGATTCGTGTCTTTCCGTACCTATGATGTGCAAACCGCCTACATTGCGGACTTTTTCCTGCTCTTTTGCGTGCTCCTTGAGCAGCTCGGCAACCTGCTTCTCCCTTTCACGATATTCCTTCCCGGATGTTTCGTAGTTCTTTTCAAGGCTGGGCAGCATCTCTACATTAGTCTGGATTCTCTTTTTGAGTTCCCTGACTTTTTCACTCTGCTCTCTGTAAGCAAGATCGTATTCTCTTGCCTTTTTCGATTCTTCCTCAAGCTGGGCGTCGGTTTGGGTATTTCTTGCCTGTTTGGTTAATTCGCCGATTCTTGTCTGGTTTTCAAGCTGAAGCTTCCTTGATTCCTCAAGCTTTTCCTCTTCGCCCGAAAGCTGGGATTTCATCTCATCGAGCTGGGTTCTGATAAGATCAAGATGATTCTTTGCAGATTGATATTTGCGATGTTCGATTTCTGCGCTTGGGGGAGTTCCTCCGAGGATAATGTCAACGCCGCGGCCCGCCATATTGGTGGCGATGGTTACAGCACCGGCACGGCCCGCTTCTGCGATAATCTGAGCTTCCTTTTCGTGATGTTTGGCGTTGAGGACATTATGTTTAATACCCTTACGCTTCAGCATCGCTGCAAGAACTTCCGACTTTTCGATGGAACGGGTTCCTACGAGGACGGGTCTGCCTTCCTTGTTCATTTCCTCTACTTCTGTGATAACAGCGCGGAATTTAATCTCCTCCGACTTGTAGATTCTGTCCGGAAGATCCTGCCTTGCCATCGGCTTGTTGGTGGGGATAATCACCACATCAACATTGTAAATGGCTCTGAATTCCTTTTCTTCCGTAGCTGCGGTACCGGTCATACCTGCAAGCTTTTCATACATACGGAAGTAATTCTGGAATGTGATTGAAGCAAGAGTCTGGTCCTCTGAGCGGACTTTTACATTTTCCTTAGCTTCGATTGCCTGATGAAGGCCGTCGGAGTATCTTCTTCCGAACATAAGACGACCGGTGAATTCGTCAACGATAATAATCTGATCATCCTTGACTACATAATCCACATCTTTTTTATAAACTTCCTTGGCTCTCATAGCGTTGGAAATGTAATATTCTATGTCGGCTTCGTCTTTTTCATCCACTTCGTAGCCGGGGAATTTTCCATGAACTTCTGCAGAACCTTCATCCATAAGGTTCTTCATTGTTTCATAGTTGCGGTGGATTGGACTTTTATCCGTTGTTGTCAAATCATTCTTAACTGCTTCTTCCGCCAGAGCTTCCTCGCCTTTTTCCAGAAGTTCCAGAGCAGTGTTGAATTCCCCGATTTTTGCCCACGCCACAGCTTCATTATTATATGCTGCTGAGAACGAAGGTTTCTTTTCATAAGCTTTTCTAAAATCGTCTATTGCCTGTTCAGCCTTGCCGTCAGCCATCTTCAGACAGCCGAGGTTGAACCAGAGTTCAGGACTGTCGGAAAGCTTTTCCGCAGCTTTGCGCAGAGCTTTTTCCGCATCGGTGAAATTGTAAAGGGTTGTGTATGCCACAGCCAGATTGTTAAGGGCTTCCGGATTGTCCGGTTCCGTCTCAAGGGCTTTCAGATATGTGTTGACTGCGTTTCTGGTGTCATTGCCCAGCAAGCCTGCATTGGCTTTGTTGTAAAGCTCGATAAAAGCTGATCTTCCGTTGTCGGAAACCGCAGTGGATACATCAGGGAAAACAAACTGGGGTGAAAGTGCATATTCACTGCCTTCACGCTTTTTGGGAAGACCGAGATACTCGGCTATTCTTCTGTAGCCTTCGTCGGTAAGAGCAACATTATGCTCTTTTTCATAAATTGTGTAGTGTTTTTCGTTTTCGAGCCTGCCGGCTATTCTTGCAAACTTTTTGTAATCGTCTGAAGATTCCTGACCTCTGCCGGAAATGATAAGAGGTGTTCTGGCTTCGTCAATAAGGATGGAGTCAACTTCGTCAACAATGGCAAAAATCAGTTCTCTCTGAACTCTGTCTTCCAGATCCATCACCATATTGTCGCGTAGATAGTCGAAACCAAACTCATTGTTGGTTCCATATGTGATGTCGGCATGATAAGCTTCCCTGCGGGATACGCTTTTCAGCATATCAAGGCTTTCATCGCCTACGATGTGGTCAGGGTCGTATATATAGGCAGCTTCGTGCTGAATAACGCCTGTTGAAAGGCCCAGAAAATGATAAATAGGGCTCATCCAGCGGGCATCTCGTTTTGCCAGGTAATCGTTGACGGTTACCACATGAACGCCTTTGCCGGTAAGTGCATTGAGATAAACAGGAAGAGTTCCGACCAGTGTTTTACCTTCACCGGTTTTCATTTCCGCTACTCTGCCCTGATGGAGGACAAGTCCGCCGATCATCTGAACATCATAGTGGCGCAGTCCAAGAGTTCTTCTTGAAACTTCCCTCACCACCGCAAAAGCTTCAGGGAGAATATCATCAAGAGTTTTACCCTCTTTCAGAAGGTTTTGGAAATAGGGAGTTTTTGCCTTGAGCTGTTCGTCAGACAATTTCTCTATTTCAGGTTCAAGCTCGTTGACCTTCTCTACATGCTTGCGGAGTTTCTTGATCTCCCATTCATTGGGATCAAATATTTTCTTCAACATTTCAAACATATTAACGCCACCTTGATAAATAAGGAACCTTCCCGAATTTCCCTGTAATTATATCATAATTTTACTGATTGTCAAAAAAGCCAATCACTGAGCAAAGATAAACGGTGCAGATCCATTGTCCCTTTCTATTGTCGTTACTTCCACATCAAACACTTGCCGGATGATATCCCGGTTCAACATATCTTTTGGCGCGCCTGAAGCGGAGATTATTCCCTTTTTCAGCAAAATGATGTTTTTTGCATACATACCCGCATAATTCAGATCATGTATGGTGGCTACAATTGTGATCCCCTTGTTGTTCAGGGACTGAGCCAGTTTCATCATCTGCGACTGGTATTTGATATCCAGACTGGATATAGGTTCATCCAGCATCAAAATTTTAGGTTCCGCGGTTATAGCCTGAGCTATGAAAACCCTCTGCCTCTCTCCGCCTGAAAGCTGATGAATAAGCCTGTCGGCAAGATGTGCAACTCCTGTCATTTCCATTGCTTCATCTGCAATTTCCATATCAGCTTTTCCTTCTATACCAAGCCCTTTGAGATGGGCGAATCTGCCCATAAGCACAACTTCCCTTACAGTGAATGGAAAATCCACCTGAATATGCTGGGGCACATAGGCGATGGTTCTTGCTATCTCTTTGCGGTCGAGGGAAGAAAATGCTTTCCCTTCCAGAAGCGCTCTGCCTCCGGAAGGTTTGAGAACTCCGCTCATTATTCCCAGAAGAGTTGTCTTACCGGAACCGTTCGGTCCGAGAATCACAAGAAAATCACCTTCGCTGACCGATATATTAATATCAGACAACGCTTTGATTGTTCCATTATATAAAAAGGAAACAGCTGAAAGATCTATGAGAGGCAAGCTAACACCGTCTTTCCAAAAAGTGCTTTGACAACCTTTCCGGATATTCGGAGAGGTTTGCTTCATTTTATATAAACAAAGCTAAAACCCTGCCATTTTTCCGGTTTCCTGCCGCCTCTTTCCGCAATAAATGCCGTCCATAATTTTTATCCCACTTTCCTATTGAATAATGAGTTGTGTGAAAAGCACGCTTTTCAAAACATTTAACCCGTTTTGATGTTCAAACCGGTCATCCGGCGCTTACCGTATCCCGGATCACCCCGCCTGCCTCATGCCATTGGTCCCCAAAAACACCGCCAACCGCCAGTAAACCTCACAACCGTAAGCTTCGCCAACGATTGCAGGAGAGGTTTGCACAATCTCTGTAAGCCCGGCGCGGACCCTCAAGGGTTCGCTCTCACTGCAAACTCAAACCTCAAATCCTTCCAGAAACACGGTAAACTCCCGCCAACTGTAGGGGAGAGCCAATGTGCTCTCCCGCAGCAACCTTCCGCCAACCGCTAGTAAACCTCACAACCGTAAGCTTCGCCAGCGACTGCAGGAGAGGTTTGAACAATCTCTGTAAGCCCGACGCGGACCCGCAAGGGTTCGCTCTCACTGCAAACTCAAACCTCAAATCCTTCCAGAAACACGGCAAACTCCCGCCAACAGTAGGGGAGAGCCAATGTGCTAATCTTTCATGACATTTTTTTTGCCTGCAACTTCTCCATGCTCTCCCGCAGCAACCTTCCGCCAACCGCCAGCAAACCGCACAACCGTAAGCTTCGCCAACGATCCCCTGCTGAACCTGTGGTTATAGGGTTTGCTGGTAGTTGGTATGCGATTTGTTTTGGTGATTCAGGACTGGCGGCAATACCTGGGGTTTGGTAATCATTAGCATTGTTTGTGGTGATGAGGGGTGCCTGGCGGTTGGAGATAATTGGGGGCGGGAGCACACAGGCTCTCCTCTGCAATTGGCGCCGGATTGCCGTTAATGCAGGGGATTTTGGTTTTGAGTTTGCTGCGCAGGCGGACCTGATAAACTCAATAACGGCAAGTGTTCGCCAGCGATCGTAGGAGGGGTTTGCAACCCCGACGCGAACCCGCAGGTTCGCCCACAGGTAAACACGCAACGGTAAACAACCTCATCAGCCGTTTGCCCAGCTCCCGGAGAAAACTTTTTGAAAAAAGTTTCCTCCGGACCTCCTTCCCAAAACTTTTGAATTGGGGGACCGACGGGGGGAATTTGGACCAACGGGGATTTTTTGACCGGCCAGGGGGTTAGGACCGTCAGAGGGAACCACGCTTTTTTAAAAAAGCGAGGTTACCCTCCGAACCTCCCTCCTTGAAAAACAAGAGTATTGGGCTTGGGGATTTGAGTGAATTTTACTAATTCAGTGGCATTGCGACTGCCCCAGATCCCATTAATCACCCTGAACCGCCGGCAACCCTAATAACGGTAAACATTCGACAGGGATCGTAGGAGGGGTTTGCAACCCCGACGCGAACCCGCAGGTTCGCCCACAGGCAAACATCAGCGGTAAACAACCTCATCAACCGTTTGCCCAGCTCCCGGAGAAAACTTTTGAAAAAGTTTCCTCCGGACCTCCTTCCCAAACTTTTGGAATCAGGGACCGACCAGGGACCGTGGGGTTTGGGGATCAGGGATCATCAGAGGTAACGAAGCTTTCATTTTTTCTGATTTATATAGCAAAAAATGACAATCTATTTATAAAACGCCAGTTTACACGATCATACCGGAAAATCACTTTCAGGGCTGTTATCATCATGATTTCCGCAGTAATTGTGCAACATGAAGTTCAGGTTTTAAGGTGAGTTGATAATTATTGTAAAATTAGCCGAATGGTAACATTTTGTTAACAAATGGGTGTGTTGTCTTCCCAATATGCAAGTGTTATCATGTTTTAAGAAGTAGAAAACGAAGCTGTGTTTTCCAGAAACGGAGAATATTTTATGAATATCGGAAATATCAATGACAACCTGTCAACCCCCGGAAATATAAAATACACTTTATTCGGTACTAAACAGGGCGAAATTGAAGTCCATCGCGATCAATACGACAGAGCTGCAAAGATCGACAGAAATGGCGACGGCAAGCTGACTGATGCGGAAATCAAAGATTATATGCGTCAGAACGAACTCATCAGAGGTGAGCGTTATCAGCCCAATGAAGCTAATCTGGTTCGTGATTTTAAGCTTACCCTTCAGAATAAGCCTCTTGAACAGACCGGCAAGTATCATTCTTACGAAGAAGTAACCGCTCAGCTCAAATCACTGGCTGAGAAGTATCCTGATAAGGCGGAACTTATCTCCATAGCTAAAACCGCCGAAGGCAGAGATGTATGGGCACTCAAGGTTACCAATAAGAATACAACAGCCCCCGCACCCACAACACCCCAGCAGCCTAAGGAATCAGCAGGCGAAGAATGGAATCTTTCACCCGGCAAAGACCGCAAACAGGGTCCCGCCCACTCAGTAACCCCTCCTCACACTTCAAACGAAAAACCCGGCGTTGTTATCACCGGACTTCATCACGCAAGAGAATGGATAGCCCTCGAAGTTCCTCTTTATGCAGCCACAACCATGCTTGAAACATGTGCCACAGATCCGGCTATGCAGAAGAGAGTTGACAATGCGGTTACATACTTTGTCCCCCTTGTAAATCCTGACGGATATGAATATGCAAGAACAAAAGATCCCTGGTGGAGAAAGAACCGCGAACCGGTGAATCCCGCTCCCGCCAACGGACCTAAGGAATTTGAAGGCGAAAGAGGCAAAGGCATCGGCGTTGATCTCAACCGCAATTACCTGGACAGCAGACCGGAAAACTTCCATATGTACAGACCCGACGGAGATACTCCCCAGTCGGTGAGAGATGACGACGGCGCTTCAGACAGCCCCGGATCGGAACAGTTCAGAGGACTGGTTGGAGCCGGCACTGCAGAAGTCAGCGCTCTTCAGAATCTTGAGACACACAACAATGTCAAGGCAGCCATTGATTTCCATTCTTATGGCAAACAGATTCTGTTCCCCTACGGACACAGCTATGAAAAAGCTGAAAACGAAGCTCAGCTCGTGGGTATCGGCAACAGAATGTCAGAAGCAATCAAAGGCGCAACTCCTGATCACGATTATTACGAAGTTGTTCAGAGCAGCGGACTTTATCCCGCCAGCGGCAGCTCCGAAGATTTTCAGCATGTCAACGATATCCTCGGTTTCACCATCGAACTGAGCACATCATTTGCTCCCGATGAAGAGGAAATAGCACCTACCTGCCAGAAACTTTTTGCGGGACAAATGGCGCTTGTTGACCATGTAGTGGAAAATTTTGCACCGCAGCCTCAGCAGGGCGCACCGCAGAATCATACAGCATAAGGAAATGAATGATTAAAAAACATTCTGAATATATATGGATAATAGCCTGCGTATCTTTCGCAGGCTTTATTTCTACTCTGGATGATTATATAGTCAATGTTTCACTGCCCACCATAAGCCGGTATTTCAACGCTTCCACAAGTGAAGCTGTTCAGATAACCCTGGCTTATCTTCTCTGCCTTACCGGAAGCTTGCTTCTTTTTGGCAAACTTGGGGATAAACTGGGCTACAAAAAGCTTTTTATTATCGGTTTTTCTGTTTTTACCATAAGTTCGCTTCTTTGCGGATTTGCATGGAGTCTGAAAAGTCTGGTGTTTTTCAGGTGCTTTCAGGGGTTGGGCGCAGCTATGCTTTCTGTTATGAGTCCCGCCATTGTGGGATACTACATTCCGCCTGAAAAAAAAGGCTGGGCTTTTGGAATTCTTACCACTTGCTGCGCACTGGGAATCACCCTCGGCGCTCCTCTGGGAGGCATTATTTCCGGTATAGCTCACTGGCGCTGGATTTTTCTGGTAAACATACCCTTTGGAATCGCCGCGGTTCTGGTTACGAATAAAGCGCTGCCCGCCCATGAACACAGGGAAAACAATGAGAAAAAAGGTTTCAGAATCGACTATGTGGGAGCTGTTCTCAGTTTTGCAGCACTTTTCTGTCTGATTTACGCTTTCAATATGGGCGAGGAACTTGGCGGATGGACATCCCCTTATGTAATCTCAATTTTCGCTGCATCGGTTATTTGTGCTGTTTTCTTTATTCTTTATGAGAGAAAAGTAAAAGATCCCATTATGGATCTCAGTATCTTCAAAAATCCGGATTTCAATTTTGCCAATCTCAGCACTCTTTTTGCATATATGCTCCTTGCAGGATGCAATTTTCTCCTTCCCTTTTACCTCATCGTCGGAATGGGGCTTAAACCCGAAAAAACAGGCTTGATTATGCTCATATACTCTGTTTTCTACGCTTCAATCAGCCCATTTATGGGGAAATATTCCGACAAAATCCACCCCCGGATTCTTTGCCTCACAGGGATGTTCCTTGCCGCCGGCGCCTGTGTGTATTTTGCTTTTGATCTGAAAATGCTGAGCCTCACTGTGGTGGTAATTTATCTGATATGGCGTGCAGTTTCTTATGCTATGTTCATTTCGCCCAACAACAAACTCGTTGTAAGCCAGACTCCGAAGGAAAAACTCGGTGTTGGATCAAGTATTCTGAAAGTAGCCGTTAATCTGAGCCTTGTTCTTGGGGTGTGCTTGTTCGAAACAGTGTTCTCAATACCACTCCCCGAAAACATGGGGTCCCTGCAGGATATAACCGCTAACTCAGCTTATCATCTGGCGGAAATGTTCGCCGGATTCAGATATGCCTACCTTTTTGGCGCAGCAGTGTGCATCCTGTCCGCTGTATTCTCAATACTCGGCTCAAAAATAAAAACCACAGACTTTCAGCAATAATTGCCGAATCCCAACCACTCCGCCCGCCCGGTTTCCCAAAAAAACCGCCAGCCACCAGCAAACCCAATAACCGCAAGCTTTGCCATCGACCGCCGGATCATAGGCATCCCCTCCTGCCATCAATGCCAATGAATTAGTAAAATGTACTCAAATCCACAGTCCAATACTCTTGTTTTTCAAGGGAGGGAGGTTCGGAGGGAAACCCGCTTTTCCAAAAAAGCGTGGTTCCCTCTGACGGTCCCCGATCCCCACGGTCCCCGGTCGGTCCCCAATCCAAAAGTTTTGGGATGGAGGTCCGGAGGAAACTTTTTCCAAAAAAGTTTTCTCCGGGAGCTGGGCATGCGGTTACAATTCTCGTGAGCGATCAGGTAAATCCATGCCTTAATTCATGGGCATTGCCCCCGGTCGGTCCCCCCGATTTAAAAGTTTTGGGATGGCGGGTGCCCGCCCGCAGGGTGAGCGCGAGGAAACTTTTTTCAAAA
>JAJTBE010000014.1 GCA_021287065.1 Bacillota bacterium | reverse complement strand
CCGACATACTCAAAAAAATCCATATTACGGAAGACATTGCCGATTATCGTCAAATTGCGGAAGAACTCCTTGAAACTCCGGGCAAATCTTTCAATGAAGAAATAAGGATAAAAAGAAAAGACGGCGAGATCCGCTGGATACAGATGATGGTTCAGAGCATCGTTGATTCCACCGGAAGAACAACATCCATACAAGGCTCACTTTACGACATAACCCAGAGAAAAGAGACAGAGGAGAAGCTTCTCGAAAGGGAAAGAAGAGTTCAGCTCATAAACCAGATTTCAAGCCTTTGTCTTAATTGCGACAGCCAGAATGTAGATCAGGTGATAAATAAATCCCTTGAACTTACAGGCAAATATACAAACTCTGACAGATGCTATACTTTTATGATTTCCGAAGATCAGGAAAAAGTGGCAGCCACATTCGAATGGCTTAACGAAGGGATTCCTTCACAGATTGAACCAACCATAAACATGAAGGTAAGAAACCGCTTTCTTCAAATCAGGCAGATAATGGAGCAGACTGGTTATTTATACATTAAGGATTTATCTGAAATGCCCAGAGATTTTGCCTTCGAGAAAGAGTTTCAATGCGTTTGGGAAAACAGATCCATACTCGCCGTTCCGGTTATCTACAGGGATTATTATTCAGGAGTTATTGGCCTTGATATGGTTAATTCCGTTGGCGAATGGAACGAAGAAACAATATCACTGCTGAGAATTATTGGTGAAGTTTTAAACAACACACTCGTAAGAACCAGAGCAGAAAAAGCACTGATGGATTTTAAATCCGAACTTGAAAGGCTTGTCTGGGAAAGAACAGGCGAACTGATGGATGCCAATGAAAAGCTAAGGGAAACCCAGCTCCGTCAGAAAGCACTTCTCGACAGTATTACCGATATCGCCTGGCTCAAGGATACCGAGTCGAGGTTTATTGCCATTAATGAACCCCTTGCCAAAGCAAGCGGATTCCCTATTGATTATGTAATAGGCAAAACAGATTTTGATATCTGGCCCCCTGATCTGGCAAAAAAATACATTGAAGCAGATAAAGAAGTTATGCAGCAGCTCCATCCCAAGAGACTTGAAGAACCTCTTGTTGAAAAAAGCGGCAGGACAATATGGATTGAAACCATTAAAGTTCCCATAACCGATGACAATGGAAAAGTAATAGGCACTGCAGGCATAGCAAGAGACATGACAAAGCGAAGACAGGCAGAGGATATTCTTATAAAATCAAGATCCGATTTCGAGCAGAAAGTTAAAGACAGAACTGTTGATCTTGAAAAAACCATAAAACTGCTGAATGAAGAAAACGCAAGAAGAATTAAAATTGAACAGGAACTGGTAAGAAGAAACCGTGAACTTGCCAATCTTGCGGAAATGGTCATGCATGATCTGAAACGAACCTTATCAACACCCGGATGTGAGACTCCAGATCAAATCAGCACCCCGAAAACAAATGAAAATCACAATTTATCAAGAAAAACCGATCATCTACTCGGTTACATCGACAATCTTCTCAGCCTTTCAAGCACGGTTGTTGAGGAGAAAAAGACCGATTCGGTAAATATCGAGTATCTGATCCGACAGGTTTTTAATAAATACAATATCGGACCTTTCAACGCAAACCTCGAAATTTCACCGTCAATTCCAGAAATATGCTGCGATCCCCAAAGCATAGAGAGACTCTTTGAACAGCTTATTTCCAATTCATTCAAATTCAGGGATTCCAACAAAGATACCCTCGAAATTAAAGTCAGCGCTGCGGTTTTCAATAATGTTGTTGCAATATCTTATGACGACAATGGCATCGGAATAAGCAGAAACGAACTTCCCTTTATTTTTGACCCGGGATATAAAGCCCATAACCGCCCGGGAGACGGTCTGGGCTTATCTATTGCAAAAAGAATTGTGGAAGCCCACAATGGGGAAATTCTGGTCTGCAGCAACGGTCAAAACCAGGGAATCCGTTTTACCGTCAGACTCCCCTTACCCGTTGAGCTTATGCAGTAGCCAGGCCATATTCCTGCCAAGATTTTCCATGGTGCGAAGGCCTTCCTCGTCGTTTTCCACTTCTCCGGGAAGCCTGCCTATGCCGACATTCCAGTATGAAGAACCGGGAACAACCATCTGGCTGATAAAGAAGAAGTGATTTATGGTGTCAAAAGTATGGATTGCCCCTCCTCTTCTCACTGCTACAACAGCAGCGCCGGCTTTTCTCCTGAATAAATCATCATTGGCTTTTGCCACACAACCGGTTCTGTCTATTACAGCTTTCAGCTCGGTGGTAACATCAGCAAAATAGGTCGGCGAAGCGAGAATAATTCCATCTGCCTCTGTCATTTTTTCAACCAGTGAATTTACAATATCATTATTGATTACACATTTTTTATTTTTAAGTTTATAACAGGCTCCGCAGGCTGTGCAGCCCCGGATGGTCTCACCGGAAAGCTGGATAAGCTCGGTTTCAATACCCTCCTGCTCCAGTTCCTTAAAGAGATGTTTTACCAGAATGGCAGTATTGCCGTCTTTACGGGCGCTGCCGTTTATCGCCAGTACTTTCATTATTGTTCTCCGTTATTTCTGTTTCAATTTCAGACCGATATTCCAGGCTTTTCCTATAGGATCACCCATAGACCAGTAATTGTTGTCGGGCATGGTAAGGGTGAAAGGATTAATTTTTGTCAGATTCGGCTTTCCATCGGTCAGATATTTTTCCTCGGTATATGTTCCCATAATCTCACCAATAAACATTGTATGAGTGGGGAGTTTCACTGTCTGGTAAAGCCTGCATTCCATACATATCGGGCATTCCCTGATCATGGGAGCTTTTTTCAACTCGCCGTAAAAAAGATCAAAAACTCCGGATTTGTCAACTTTGTTGCCGGAGACTACGCCCACATAGTCGGTTTTTTCAAGAAGGCTTGCATCAGGCACGCATATACTGAATTCTCCGCTCTCTTCAATGCCCTTTGCGGTGCATCTGTGAGAACCGATACCTATTGCAATCAGCGGAGGATTCAGGTTAACGCTGGAAATCCATCCCACTGCCATAAAGTTTGGCTTTTCATTGCTATGTGTTCCCGCTATTACCACTGGCATAGGGTTTATAAATGCAGTTTTTCCGATATTTATTTTATCCATAAGTCACCTTCCGGTTTATTTATTCACTTCGATTTATTTGGATATAAGGTTTTAATTTCCTTTTATGATAAAACCGGGATGGTTCGGACAAAACAAAAAGCCACCCCGGTAAAAGGGCAGCTTCTGTTTTTTATTTCAAACCGTAAATAACTGTTTAAGGTATTAAACGAGAGCAGTCTGCTGTTTGCGTCTTTCCACAAGAAGAGCATCCATTTCGCTGACGAGCTGCTGATGTTTGACCCACCACTGGGGATCTTTCTGAGCGTTGAGTTCTTCAACCGTTTTGCCCTGCTGTTCAACCCAGGTGTAATATTTAAGGTTGTGCCAGCATGAACGGGAGAAGTGATCGCCTTCCCTGATCCAGTCAAGTTTTGCGCCTTTAACGATATTGTCGATTCTGTGGCGGGCTTCCTGCTGGTCCATTTTGCCGTAGGTTTCGGTCATCTGTTCCATTACGGAATAGTATCTGTCCATAGAATCGGTGGCGATGGCGATGAGGTTTTCATCTTTGCCCATTTCATAATATTTGGCGGTCTTGATGGCGCCGAGAATGTTGCAGATACCTGAAATGCCGAAGAGTTCCTTCATCTTCTTAACGGTTGCCTCGTCGCATCCGAAATCTTCAATGAGGGCTTTCTGGCCGGCTTCTTCATAAACTGCCTGAAGTGCTTTTTTGCATTCAACATCGTCTATGCACATAATGGCATCCATGTTCCATACATTGTGAATCCAGGTGACATGCTTGTCGCCGATTCCCTGAATGTCGTGTCCGCCGTAGCCGTTGTTGTAAAGCGTGGGGCACTGGATAGGTTCGAGACCGATGATTTTGTGCTCGGGGAATACCTGTTTGAGTCTGTCGCCGGCAGCGATTGTTCCTGATGAACCCATTGATGAGCAGAATGCTGCGCATCTTCCGTTGCCGATTCCTTTGGTTTTCAGATATTCAACCAGTTCTACTGCTGTGTTTCCGGTAACATGATAATGGAAACGGTAGTTGCCCATTTCCTCAAACTGGTTCATAATTCTGTATTTAGGATCTTCTTTGCGGAGTTCCCATGTTTTATCGTAGATTTCCTTAACATTGGATTCGCATCCGGGTGTTTTAATGGCTCTGGCGCCGTAGCTTTCGATTTTTTCGAAACGCTCTTTGCTCATAAGCTCAGGGAGAATAACCACTGAGTCATAACCCATACGGGTTCCTACAAATGCGCCGCCAATGCCGTAGTTGCCGGTTGAGGGCCATACGAGGGTGTCTTTATCTGAGTCGATTTTATCAAAAATCTGATGTTCGAGGGTTACTGAATATGTAGCTCCCACCTTGTGGCTTCCTGTGGGGAATTCTTTGCCGTACATCACGATAATATTGGCATCAACGCCTGTGAACTCTTTGGGGAGTACAATATGATAAGGAATGCTGTTTTCGTCTTTCCAGGTAATATTAAAAAGATTGATAGGATCCAGGGGGGCTTCTTTCTTTGCTTTCAAAGCTTTTTCCCTGATCTGGGGATCTATCTTCTCGGGATGAAGCATCTCTTCAAAAGTAGGTCCATAGATATGTTTGTCGATCTTGCTCATAAAGGCTCCTTTCGATATTGGACAGAGGTGGAGGGGCTGTCCGTTTTCCCCTTGATTCTTTTATTAAATACGGTATTTTTCCTTCGTAATAAAAAGATCATTATTGCGACTGTATTGAGTAATGACAGGATTTTACCGTTTATTATCTAAATCATACGGAACTTACTGTTTTTCAGCCTGTCCGCAAGCTATACAGTAAAATATAATCATCGAAAGCGGCAGAATAATCAGACCTGTCAAAACACTGTTTTTTTATTTACAATATATCAAAGCCCTGCTTCTTTCATCAAAATATTTATTGTGCATATATTGCAGACTTCAGCCATGCCTGTTGTCCGATTAAAAGAAACAGGTAAAACATTACAAAGAAAAGGCAAAAATATGAAAGTAGAAGACAAAATCGCATCTTTCAGGGATAAAATCGATCTGGTGGAAAAAGAAATCCACAAAGTTATAGTAGGTCAGGATGCTGTAGTTAGAAACGCCGTTATAGCCCTGATTGCCGGAGGCCACATCCTCCTTGAGGGTGTTCCGGGTCTCGGAAAAACATTGCTGGTTAAAACAATGGGAGAAGTGCTGGATCTCAGCTTTTCAAGAATTCAGTTTACACCGGATCTTATGCCTGCAGATATAACAGGCACAAACCTTGTGGTTGAAAGAGAACCGGGAAAAAGAGTTTTTGAATTTCAGAAAGGTCCTGTTTTTGCGAACCTTGTTCTTGCGGACGAAATCAACAGAGCCACGCCCAAAACCCAGTCGGCGCTCCTTGAATCCATGCAGGAGCACACTGTTACAGTTTCAGGGATAAGACATAAGCTGCCCCAGCCTTTCCTCGTGATGGCAACCCAGAACCCCATTGAAATGGAAGGCACATACCCCCTGCCTGAAGCTCAGGTGGACAGATTCCTGTTTAAGGTTATAGTTGATTTCCCATCAGCAGACGAATTAGGCTTCATCCTCGACAGAACCACAGGTTTCGAAACACCTTCAGTAAGCCGGATTATTGGCAGCGAGGATATAACAGAGCTGAGAGCGCTGGCAAAGGATGTTCTGATGTCGTCTCCTGTAAGGGATTATATAGCAAAACTCATTATTTCCACTCATCCGGAAAACGAGCAGGCAAACGCAGTCTGCAAAAAATATATCCGTTATGGTTCAAGCCCAAGAGGAGCGCAGTCTCTGGCTCTTGCAGCCAAAGTCAACGCCCTTATGGAAGGCAGATTCAATGTTGGTTTTGAAGATGTAAAACAAATGATAAAACCTGCATTGCGGCACAGACTACTTCTCAACTTTGAAGCTCAGGCAGAGGGAATCCCGGTCGAATTCATAATCGATGAGCTTATTAAGGAGGCGCCTGTTGGAGACAAATAAATCAGGAATATTCATAATTCTTGCAATTTTCATATTTATAACGGCATTCAGTCCGGTGATGGCAAAACAGCTTGAACACCCAATGAATGTTACCGTTACAGTTTCCACTGACAAATACATCAAACAGAATTGTCCCATTCCGGTTACTGTTGATATTTACAATATGGGCAGCAGCTTCAACGGACGGATAACTTTGCTGAGCAACAGAAGCTATAAGCAGGATGATTTCAGCAGTTATTATCAGGATATTCAGATTCCGGCAAACGGACAGAAAAGATTTTATCTCTACATACCCCTTGCAACATACTACACAGCGGATCTAACACTGCGGGTGAGCAGCGGCAAGGATTTCAGGGATGAAAAAGTTCAATATACCATGGCACAGAACTATGACACAATCATAGCAATTCTCAACAGGCAAAAAGGCGGGCTTGCATATCTCACCGGATATAAATCCATGATTCCTCCCAACTCGTCAATCTACGCCACATACCCCGATCCCCAGAAGCTGCCTATTTTATGGCACTGTTATAAAAACCTTGATGTGATTTTTATAAATGACTTACCCTCTCTCAATATTGATGCGGAAAGGGAAAAGGCAATTCTCGATTATGTAAGGAGCGGCGGCTCCCTGGTTTTCTCAACAAATCTCGATCCTGCAGAATTCAACGGTTCTGCTTTCAGGGATTATCTTCCCCTTACTCCCGAGACAACTCAGGTTGTGGGCGGAGAAACAAAAAATGTATTCGCCTCACCTTCCACAGTGGTTATGAAGGGAAAACCCAACGGAACAGTTCTGGCAACTATCGGCTCAACCCCTCTGCTGATTCAGAGAAAAGTGGGCGAAGGCAGCATTTATTTTATAACAGCCGATCTTTCCAAAAAACCTTTCAAAGATACATTTGAAGAAAAGGAAATATGGGGAAAACTCCTTCCTTCAAGACCCAACTGGAGCCCCAGCATAGACAAGAACAATATTCTGTCTAACCAGCCTGAAATGGCCTCCCCTCCCCTTTCTGCTATTTTCTGGTCTCTTTTCTTCTATATCCTCCTGATTGGTCCCATAAATTATTTCGTCCTGAAGAAAAAAGACAAACTGATGTATCTTTTTGCAACAGTCCCTATCATAGCGATACTTTTTTCCCTTGGAATTTTCGCAACAGGTTATTCTATAAAGGGTTCAAGTATTATCGTGCGCAAATTCAACATTGTTTATATGAAAAACGAACAGTCATCATCTGTGGTTGATTCGGTATTCTCGATTTTCTCACCTACAAAAACGGACTATAGCGTAAAATTTACAGATCCCTCATCGGTAGCCTGGGAAATGGGAAATTCATATGATGCTCCAAAAATCAGCATGAAAGAAAACGGCAATCTCGAAATCGAGGGAATATCAATACAGATGTGGAACATGCGTCAGTTTTCCACAGCAAAAATACAGAACTTTGACGGTCCACTTTCTGTAAAAATCAGCGCCGGAGCGGATAAGTTCACCGGAAAAATCACCAACGACACCGGAAAAACACTGAAGAAATGTGTAGTTTTATGCGGCGGCAACATCTCGGAGCCTTTTGATCTGCCTCCGGGAGAAAAACAGATCAGCCTTCCGTTTGCTGCAAAGGGAATGGTGGTTACAGGCGCACTTCAGCAGTATCTTTCCAAAGTCTGGGGTCTTGATAATCCGGATTTGAAAAAACAAATCCCCCTTTATGAAGCGAAGACCGAGATCCTCCCCACTCTGTCCGACAATGTTCTCAGAGCAGGCAACGATGTTATGATGCTGGGATGGAACGAGGATGATATTGTGGATTTAAAACTCAATCGCAAACAGCCCAGAATATACAACACAAACCTTTTTTATGTCAGATAACCCGGAGGTAAAATGAAAGCTGAAGAAAATTCTCTGGACAAAGATATATCGGAATTTATCCAAAACGGCAATCCCCAGGAAGCTGCCGCTCCGCTGATCAGAACCGGTTCATCGGGCAACGGCGGTATTCCAATGATTGAAGTCAAAGACCTTAAAAAAGCATATAAAAATCTGGACGCCCTCAAAGGTATTACTTTTACCGTCAATGAAGGCGATTCCTTCGGGTTTATAGGTCCGAACGGTGCGGGAAAAACAACCACCATCAGAATTCTCGCCACGCTCCTCGAACCTTCCGGAGGTTCAGCCCATATCAACGGTATTTCCGTAGTTGACGACCCTGAAGGCGTAAGAAGCGTAATCGGATTTATGCCTGATTACTTCGGTGTTTATGATGGAATGAAAGTATGGGAATTCCTCGACTTTTTCGCTTCTTCATACCGCCTCCCGACAAAAAACAGAAACGGGCTAATCTCCGATGTCCTTGAAATAACCGATCTAACCGTAAAAAAAGATGCTTTTATCGAAGCTCTTTCGAAAGGCATGAAACAGAGACTCTGCGTGGCAAAAACACTCCTGAATGATCCTAAAGTTCTTATACTTGACGAACCGGCATCAGGGCTGGATCCACGGGCAAGAATCGAACTCAAGGAGCTGATGAAGGAACTGACCCGGATGAAAAAAACCGTATTCATTTCCTCCCATATTCTGCCCGAACTCTCTGATATGTGCAATAAAATAGGCATTATCGAAGCCGGCAATCTGCTTGCATTCGGTGAAGTGGACGATTTTACATCCAGAGTCCACGACACCCTTTCCATAAGAACCCTCAGGATAAAAAGCCTGGAGGAAAGGGAAAAGGTTGCGGAAGCAGTCAAATCATACAAAAATGTAAAATCGGTAAAAGAAGAAAACCAGACAGTAATTGCCGATTTCCACGGTGAACTTGAAGATATTCAGGTATTCCTCGAATGGCTTGTCAACAACAAACTTAAAATAGTTGAATTCCACGAGGAACGGACAGATCTTGAAGATGTATTTATGAAAATTACCAAGGGAGAGGTGAGCTGATGGCTGCAATAGTTGAACGCCTCAAGGGAATAAAAAGGGTTCTTCTCAACAACCCGGTTCTGCTGAAAGAGATGCGAATCGGTTTAAGGGAAAAAAGAGTCTTTATAATACAGACCATTTATATGCTGGTTCTCGGTATAGTTTCGTTTTTCTTCCTTCTGGATATGTCATCCAGAAACTATGCATACCAGTATGCGGAAACCGGAAGAAACTTCTTTAAAACCATCTGCATAATCCAGTGGTTCTTAATAGTGCTTATTTCACCTTCACTCACCAGCAACTCCATTTCCTCGGAAAAAGAGAAAAAGACCTATGATATGCTGCTTGTTACATTGCTGAACGCCCCTGACATAATCATCGGCAAACTCACCTATGCAGCTTCGTACCTGGTTCTGCTTCTTGCTTCCTCTCTGCCTCTGGTTGCCCTTGTATTTTTCATCGGCGGCGTAACCCCACTTGAAATAACGGTCAACTATATCTGTCTTCTCGCCTGGGGGATACTATCCGCATCCATGGCTCTGTTCTTTTCCTCAAGGGAGCACAGAAGTTCCGTTGCCACCAGCCAGAGCTACGGCTTGCTCATCCTCCTCGGATTTATCGTTATCGGTCCCTACCTCGCATATTTCTGGGAATCGGGCCAGTTTATAGGATACAGCCTCCAGATGCCGGAAGTGCTTCTCTGGGCGGCGGTTTATTTCAATATAATCTGGGCTTTCCTGTTTCTTTTCTATAAAACAGCCAACAATGTAAGACCAGCCGCAAGACATGTTCTCGCCCTACACAGACTCTTCATAACAGGATGGCTGATAAACATAGTGGGAAGCCTTGCTGCCATACTTGTAATGTCAGGAAACGCTTCCACAGCAGGATACTCATCATTCCCCAACCTTCTCCCCGGTACAACCGATGATAAGGATATCGGAGTAATCTGGTCATTGTTTACCGTGGGATCAATGTTCTTTATGGGATGCTTTATAGAAAGAATTCAGTTTCCATCAAACAAGGAAGAAGCTATGTTTGCAAAATCACTGACATCAAAGAAACTTTTCTTCCCGCTTTTCTTCTTAATGTCAGGGTTAGTATTGGTGGGCCTGTTTCTGGGATATGGCAGAGATGCATTTAAAGTGCTCGCTTCAATGGGACTTTTTTCATTCTTTATGATATTTATTGTAATGGCGGCAAATGAAATCCATACCTGGTTCAATGGCAAAGTAAGACCTGTTTTCATCTATTTTCCATTACTGATTGCAGTAAGCGTTCTGCCAATGTTTACATGGGTTATAGCAGAACAGGTTCCCGACCAGAATGCATATTATATGGGAGGACAAAAAGTGCTCTCCATATTCTCATTTATATTTGCACAGCCGGCCCTCAGCATACAATCAATCTGGGATCCTTCAGGAAGCCTCGGTATGCTTGCGATTTCACCGGGTACAAAAGTCCCCACTTTCTTTTTCAGCCTTGTATTTTATGGAGGAGTGCTCCTTTTCATTAAAGTAATAAGTCTTCTTATAGGCCTGAAAAGAAAAATGACTCCATCGGCTCAGGCAGCTCAGGCACCTCAAAACGAAGTAAAACAATAATACATACTAAAAGAAAGGCAGAAAAAAATGAAGATTTCAAAAAAAGTAACACTACTGATACTAATTGCAGTTCTTATTCTCGGCATAGCCTGCTCTCCATCCATCAGAGCGGAAAAAGCTGCCGGAGACAAACATCAGGCAATTAAAAATGTCATAGTTTTTATCGGCGACGGAATGGGAAACCAGCAGAGAAGAATCGCCGGTATAGTTCAGGGAGACGGAAATCCTGCAAACAGACTTTCCTTCGAAAAATTTCAGGCTGTAGGCCTTGCAACAAATCAGTCGGCAGATGCTCTGGTAACAGACTCAGCCGCCTCAGCCACGGCACTTTCAAGCGGATATAAAACCAACAACCATATGCTCGGTGTATCACCCGATGGAAAAAAGAAACCCACTATACTGGAAGCCTGCAAAAAGCAGGGTAAATCCACAGGCTTAATCACTACAGTGGCAATCACACACGCTACACCTGCAGGTTTCGGCGCTCACGAAGCTGACAGAAAAAAACAGTTGAATATTGCTCCCCAATATCTTGAAAACAATATCGATGTCCTTCTCGGCGGTGGAAAAGGAGAATTCACCACAAAAGAAATGGGCGGAGAAAGAGAAGACGGCAAAAATCTCATAGATGCATATAAAAAAGCCGGATATACTCTTGTTGAAAACCTCACCCAGCTCAACGAAATCAAAAACGGCAAATCTGCAAAAATCCTCGGACTTTTTGCCATGGGCGATATGGACTATGAAATTGACAGAAACAAATCAGAGCAGCCTTCTCTGGCTGAGATGACTGAAACCGCTATAAACACCCTCGGCAAAAACCCCAAAGGCTTTTTCCTGATGGTTGAAGCCGGCAAAGTTGACTGGGCTTGCCACGGCAACGATGTTGCAGGTTCAGTTCATGACACCCTTGCACTGGATGCAGCAGTGAAAAAAGCTCTCGATTTTCAGAAAAAACATCCGGAAACCCTGATTATAGTAGTCAATGACCATGAAACAGGCGGACTGGCAATCACACAGCAGGTCAACATCAGAGCCATACAGCAGCTTAAAGCTACAACCGGCAAAATGGCACAGATGATGAAAAAAGACGGCTCCAATATTGACGAAATCTTCAAAACCTATGCAGGTATAACCGATCTCACAACCAGAGAGAGAACGGTTATAGCCGATGAACTTTCAGGCAAATCAAAAATGGAAGATGAATGGGGCTACGGTGCTTCTATTATCTCTAAAGTAGTCTGCAAAAGAACCGGAATTAATTTTGCAACCGGCGGACACACCGGAACGCCCGTCGTTCTGGTAGCGGAAGGTCCCGGAGCATCCATATTCTCAGGCCAGTATGACCAGACCGACATCCCGAAGAAAATAGCCCAGCTTCTCGGAATCAAATTCCCGTTTTAGTAAGCAAACCACCCATAAAATCCAATAAACACAGAAGAAGCTTTCCCAGAGAAAAAACCAATCGCAGGGAAAGCTTCTTTATTTTATTTTTTTCGATCATAGCCGGCAAATTCGCATATACTGCAACCTGTATCTGATACAATCTCAATAGTTGCAACTAATGGTAGAAAAAAGTAACAGGTTTTCAGAGAAACATCTATCTGATTTACTAACAGGAAAATTTTTAAAAAACCGGTTAAACCGGCTTACAGGAGAAAACAAATGGAATTATATTTAGTTATCTATTTTTTTGTTGTTCTTACTGGTATTGTTTACGGCGCAGAAAAAGGACAATTGGCATCAGGAATTGTATGGACAATACTCCTTGGTCCACTCGGCATTCTGGTTGTCGCATTATTACCAAACCTCAAAGACATAATCAAATGTCCATTCTGCAAGGGTGATGCAGTAAGAGGAGCTTCAAAATGCAAAAACTGCGGGAGTTCAATATCAGTAATAATGGATTCTTAACAATAACCGGGAAAAGATAATGAATCATACGGAAAAACAAGAAGAAAACACTGTTCTGAAAGCAGTGTTTTTTTATTATAGAGGGTTTCAATAACTCCGGATGAATTAATAATATACTAAATACAAATAAATTAAATAAGAAATCCGGGGGAAAGTGTATTGAAAGATAATAGGAAACTATGGAAAGTAATTGCTGCAGTTCTGATTTCTCTCATTCTGTATTTTTCAATGCAAAACTTTACTTTGGAACAACGGGGAGTAGCTTCTGTCTTTATACTGGCAGTGATTCTCTGGGCAACAGAAGCTTTTCCCTTTGGAATCACCGCTCTGGGAAGCATGGCACTTCTGGGCCTCGTTGCAGGAATTGACGAAAAAATGGCGTTTTCAGGGCTGGGAGCACCAATTATCCCTATGCTCATAGGAAGCCTTATTATGGCGAAGGCACTGGAATTTACCGGGTTAAGCAGGCGGTTCGCTCTCTGGATGATGACCCACAAAATCACCGCAGGCACTCCGGGAAGACTCATCGCTACCATCATCATCATTACAAATGTCATAGCGCTTCTTCTATCCACCACAGCTACAGCCGCTATGATGCTGCCGATAAGTTTGAGCTTTGTCGAAGCTCTTAATATCAAAGACAAAAAAAATTCGTTTTTTGTAATCAAAATGCTGCTTGCCCTCCCAATGGCAGCAAACTTCTGCGTAGCCACACCTATAGGCACTCCTGTTGACTTAATAGCACTTTCGGATATAAAAGATGCAACAGGGGTGGATATTAGCTTCGGACAATGGTGCGCTTTCGGAATTCCTATTACAATTATCATGGCAATAGTAACCTGGTTCGTAGTCGAATTTCTTATAAAAAAAGAAAATATTGATACTATCGGTGCTATGAAAATGGCAAAAGATGAACTTGCAGCTATGGGGAAAATCAAATCTTCTGAAAAAGTAACAATTTTCATCCTCACAATAGCAGTCATCCTCTGGATAATCCCTGATTTAGCTTATCATTCGATACACAATCTTTATCCTGATCTCGTAAAATGGATATATCTGAAACTAAGTGTAAATATTGTAACCGTCCTCGTTGTATTAATGCTTTTTGTTATACCAAGCAAAGACACGGAAAGCGGAACGCCTCTGAACTGGAAACAGGCGGTTTCCATCGAATGGGGCCTCATTCTTTTTGTCGCAGGAGGTGTTTCTCTGGGCAATGCCCTTTTCGAATGCGGTTTGGCAAAAGTTATCGGAATAACTCTTCTGAATGTCTTTAAAATGAATGATGTATGGAGCGTAGTTGCAGTGGTCCTCGCCCTCGGCATAATATTCAGCGAATTCACAAGCAATGTTGCTGCCGCTTCTGCCCTTCTGCCTGTATGCATCGGACTTTCCTCCGCAGTACATATAAACCCCATAGCCCCCTGCCTCGCAATGATAATGGGCATAGGTTTAGGCGTGGCATTCCCCTTCAGCACAGCCCCAAACGCAATTATCTTTAACACAGGATATGTACCCCAAAAATACATGTTATTTACAGGTACTGTCGCTGCAATCATAGGCTACTTCGTATGCTTCGGCTGCCTGAGGATTATACTGCCGTTGGTTGAGCTGGTGTAAAAGAATAGGAGTAGTATTTATATGACAAAAAAAATATTGATAATAATTACAATTTCCGTAGCTTTGGTTCTCACATCGATCTATTTTTTCCGCTATGAATTGGTTTTTGAGCTTTTTTCCAGGTTTGGCAGCCAACAGGTATTAACCCATAACAAAAAAATTGATGATTTCGTTTTAGAAAAACTTGAATCTATCTTTGCATCCGACCCTAAAGGCTTTAAAACAACTCTTTTCAAACATTTTATTGAAGATGATAAGAATAAATCAGAAGCAGCAAAAAACATTCTTCTCTTCATGGTAAAACTACCAGCTTCCGAATATATAAAACTCTATAAAGATGACTATCCTGTGGAAAAAAGAATGAGCCTGATAAACATGATGAACCCTACTGAAGCAGATACAAAAAACTTCATTACCGAAAAACTGAATATACAGGACACAGATCCAAAAATCAAATCAATTTGCCTTCTCCATCTTATTGCAGTAGATGATAAAAAAACTACTGATAGCTGCCTCAGATTTCTAAACGATCCGAACCCGGAGGTCAGAAGAGTTGCTGTGATTTTATTTGCTGATACCAATAAAGGAGAATATACTTCCGCATTAATTAAGAAAATGTACGATGAAAATGGAGAAGTAAATTTTATTGCAGCAATGAGACTTTATGATTTTGATCAAACTGTTAAGGTAGAAAATTACAAAAAATACCTGACAGCAGAAAAGCCATTGAATGCCATGTTCGCAATTTATGTGGCAATGAACAGGAACGATAAAACAGACATCCCTGTCCTGAAAAAACTCAGGGACAGTTCACCCAATGACGACATCAGAAAAATGGCTGCATTTGCTCTTAAAAACATGGAAACAAAACATTAACATTTTCTGTATTGAACGAAATCCATAGAATATGGTATAATATCTGAAATTATTCTTATTGCATACAGAAATGGGGTTACACAATGGAAATGCGGACTAATCCCGGCCAAATCGGTTCAATGCCGGCTTATTTTGCACCCACAGGCAGCAACTCAGCCGCAAGGCCCTCTGCACCTCCAGTCCTCTCTGATAAAGTGGACCTTACAGACGGTGCCAATAATCTTGTGGAACTTGCACTTCTCCCATCGGTTGACATGATTATCGGGCAGGCTGTTTCAGAAAAGATACAAAAAGGCAGCACCGCCAAAATCGAAGGTAAAATAACAACTGACAACGGCGCAAAACAGCTCGCCAAAATCGATTTCGAAATGAAACCCGATCAGGCGCACACTGCTCTGGATACAACAGGCGCATTCATTGCCGATGAAGCTTCAAACAAAGGAACTTTCATAAAAGAACGCACAACCCAGAATCCCACAAACATGTTTATGACGGACATCAATGGAACCGTCTCTCCTGATCCTGCGAACCAGACCCAGAACGAAACAATAAAAACACAGGCAGGCTACGGAACATTCGGAATTCAGGGACAAATCAACGGATTTAATGTTCAGGGCGCCATGAACCTTGATGTTTATGGAAACCTCTACCAGTCAGGCATCATAGCCGGACAGGAATTCACCCGCCAAATCTCCCCCGACTACGCCACAGGCGGAGCCAACATTAAAGGCCAGATGGGAAATATGGAAGAACGCGGCGTCGTTTCAATGGTAGATGGAGCAATCCTTATCAACAGAAACATAGGCCCCTACAACATACAGGAAAAAATCACCTTCACAGGCGGAACCAGGGAAGCTTAGCGGCCTGACATTTTCGCAAATATCAGACAATCCTGTTGTTATGGCAGCTCTTTTGATAATAACAACAGAATCGTTGACTATACCAAATTTAATTTACAAACCAGCAGAATCAACATTTTGCTGGTTTTAATGTTTAAAAGACCCAAATACCAAATCACATCAGCAGACCAACTTCCGGAGAATACTTTTGAATAACTCACCTATCAGAAAAATTCTGATATTTATCGCAAAGGTTTCCTCCAAATGAAGCTTCTCTTATGAAGATTGGAGCATATCTGCATGATTTCGATCAATGACAGTGGTTGCTTACCCACAATTAAACACAAAAAAAATGACCCGGTGTGTGCTTACCGGGCCGTTTTACAAGTTAAGTAACTGGTATTCGCATTGAATCTGCAAATTCTCAAAACTTTCAAACTTTGTTAGATTTTCATACTGTATACGCTGCCTTCGCCTTTGACTGCCTTTACTGTGAAGGTGTTGCCCTGGACATCCTTTACGGTTCTTTCGACGCTGAAGGGGGTGTCGTTGTTGGGGACCTGGATGTAGATAACACCGGCGGTCTGGTTGCAGCCGACT
>JAJTBE010000202.1 GCA_021287065.1 Bacillota bacterium | reverse complement strand
AGCAAGACTTCCACTTCTTCTTGAATTACTAACAACAAGTTTTTTCTTTCCCGCTGAATATGAAATGTCAAACAGATAATAGCTCCCATCATTGATGCAGTTTGCAAAAATCCATTTATTGTCACCGACTTCAGCAATTGTGTACCATTTATAATCAGTATCCTCATTCCAGGGACTATCAATTTCATCTTTGTGAAAAGGCATTCTGAAGCTTGAAATCTGTGTGGATTCAGGCCTGCGTGATTTCAGATCCTTAAAAAGATAGACATTGAATTCAGAAGATTCCTTTCCTTTTTCCTTTGAGATGGTTTTGTTGGAGAATGTGAGAATCTGATTTTCTGTGGGGAAGAAGAGAAAACTGTTTGTTGTTCTCGCTGAAAAAAGATAAGCAGAAACTGCAATAGTGATGAGGATGAGAATTACTGAGAGTTTTTTATGATTTTTTCTGGCAAAAATTTCTCTGATTTTCATTTGTCAGCCAACTTTCGGATAATAGCCATTAAGGTTGTAGTGTTTATTTAATAGTATGATTTGAATCGGGATTTTGTGATCTATTCAATTTTGTATTCGTTATATTTACAGTAGATATTATATCATTTTAATGGAGTGTTTGCCATAGTGGTGAGACAGGTTTGCCGGCAGTCGGTGGTTGCGGGAGGGCACATTGAACCTGCCTCAAATGCCACTGAATTAGTAAAATATAATCAAATCCCCAAACCTAAAACTACTGTTTTCAAGGAGGGAGGTTCGGAGGGAAACCTCACTTTTTTAAAAAAGCGTGGTTCCCTCTGACGGTCCCCAAATCCCCGTCGGTCCCCAATTCCGGTAATTTTGTCGGTTTTTGTCATTTTTTCCTGAAAAATGCCCCTGTGAAATGGTTTTGAACAGTCTCTTATTTCCATTCCTAATAGAAAATCACCTGATATCCTTCTTCCATTTTTCTGAAAAATGGTTTGAATATGTTTTCAATAATTTCATGTTTGCTGAGATTGCATTCTGTTTCTGCGGCAAATTCCTCTGCCATTCTGCCTATGGTAAGTTTGCCTGAAGAAAGTTCATAAATGAGGATCTCCGCCGGATCAGTCAGTGATTGCTCCTGAATTGTCAGGGGAAGGATGAGGGCTTTTCCGTCTTCCGTGTATTTGCGCGGCTCCGTTGTTCTCATCGCAAAAAAATCAGCAAAATCGGCATCCGGAATTTCTCCCAGTTTTTTAAACCGGGGATTCATGGCATTGTTGAAATAATCCGCAAGAGCTTCCCGCTTAGCAAAGAAATTCAGGTAATACAGTGAAAACAACTTGAATTTGCGCGCCCATTCGAAATGGGTTTCGACGAGCTTGCGGGGTATATTGGGAAGCTGCTTTTCCATAGCGGCGTACATTTCATCGGCGAACCGCGGTCCAAGCCTTCTGATTTCGTTAACTCCAAATGAATCAGAGGTGAGATGGCAGTCTGAGAGTGTCAGCCCTTTCATAAACTTATCATCATAAACTTTCAGCCCGTATTTCCCGGGATTTTCTGCAATATCAGTTCCCGGATAAGGTCCAAGATAAGCACTGCCCATTTCAAAAGCTCCCGGTGCAGCTTCTACAAGTTGCTTTCCCAGTTCTACTGACGCCCGGAATGTTTTTTCGTTTTCGAAAGGTCCTCCAAGGATAAAGTTGCCTGCCATTACCATTTCACCGGCATCAGCAACCTGACGGGCAACCCGCACTATCTGTTCGGGTTTGATTCTTTTTCTGTACATCTCAAGGGTATCGGGAGAACCTGATTCAATGCCCACCTGAACCCTGCACAACCCTGCTTTCTGAAGCTTCTGCACCATTTCAGGATGTTTGTCCATAATATCCACCCTGCCCTGACAGAAGAATCGGAAATCCCTGCCTGTTTCCTGCCTGTATTGAATCAGCTTGTCTGCGATAATTCCCACTCGCTGCGGGTTCGAAATAAAAGTATCGTCAATAATATCAAAAGTCACTGCATGATATTTTTCAAGATTTCCCCTGATTTCATCTATAATTTTATCAGCATCCCTGTAGCGGTATTTCAACCCGTGGACGCCCTGAAAGCAGAAAATGCAGTTATAGGGGCAGCCTCTGCCTGAAACAACATGAAAACTGTATTGTGTGTTTACCATTTCATAATCAGGATAGGGAAGGGCATCAAGGTCCGGGATGGGCGGAGCAGGCGGATTTTTAAGAATATTGCCGTTATAGCGGTATATCAGCCCCGGAATCTCTCCGAGCTTTCCCTCGCTCTTAACAAGGAAATCAGCCAGCATCTTTATGGGAATTTCGCCTTCGCCAACAATACACATGTCAAAATCTTTATAATCAAGAATCTTTTCGCCAAGACTGGTGGCAAGAGGTCCTCCAACTACTGTTCTTGTTGCTGGTGAATATTTTTTTATTCTTGAGGCAAACTCCTGAACCTGATATATATTGTCCGATAAAGTATAAAAACCGGCAATAGCTGGCTTTGTTACCCTGAAAAGTCTTTCTGTTTTCTCCCTCGAAAGCCAGAGTATATCGCCGACTCCCATACATCTAACCCGGTATCCCTCTTTGGAAAGGATTGTCGCCATGTAAAGAAGGCCCATGTTAAAATACGAATACTGGATATTATAGAAAGAATCTATATGTATAAAAATAGCATCAAGTCCGTTCGCACCCGCTCCCGGGCTTTTCTTCGCAAAATCTCCGGCTTTCATCAAAAAGCATCTCCTTTCAGAAATAGGAAACATACAATATTTTTTGTGAAAAACCCAAAAGGTTTTTCCTGAATCAGGTTATTTACCCCTGTAATACAACAGGGGAAGGCTCAAGCCCTCCCCTGTAAAAGAGTTTATTAACAATCAGGAATGGATGGTTTATTCACCTTTGTCCAGACTGGGGTCAATGATTCCGAATCCGCCTTTTCTGCGGTAGATAACATTGAGGGTGTCTGTCTTCTCGTTGACGAATACAAAGAATGAAAATCCGAGTGCTTCCATTTCCTTAATAGCTTCTTCGATGGTCATGGGTTTCTGGGACATCATAGGCATTCTGACAACACGGGGCTCTTCCATAACGAGTTCTTCTTCCCCTTCTTCCTCGTCCTCACCACGGGGCATTTCAACTCGGAAGGATTCCATTTCACCCTGTCTGTGGGTTCTGATTTTCTTTTCCCATTTACCCTTCTGCTTTTTCATCTGCTTTTCGAGCTTTTCCAGAACCATATCGATGGTGGCGTACATATCATTGGTTCTGTCTTCGCCTCTCAGAACAAACCCGCTGGCATAAACCGTTACTTCTGCAATATGCCAGTTTCTCTCAGTGGAGAGGGTAACATCGGCGGAAATAATCCCGTCGAAATGGCGCGCCATTTTGCGCAGCCTTTCTTCGGCATATTCCCTCAGGGCATCGGTAACCGTCAGGTTTTTACCCTTTACAACTGTCTGCATGTTTTTTTCCCTCCATAGTCATTTTATGATGGATAGTCAGATGTTCCATTTGGAAATAAGATTTAATCTTAAAAAGATTAACTACCGTTTTTTCTCAGCCGCTGCTTTAGCTTCATTGGCATTTTTGAGATTATCAACAGCTTTCCAGTATTTTGCATCAATACTTACAGCCTTTGAATAACATTCTATCGCTTTATCAAGGAGCTTTATATCCGGGTTGAAAGCATACTGTTTTTCGTAAACCAGTCCGAGGATGTTGTATGCTTCAGGATCGTTAGCTTCAAGCTTTATTGCATTGTTCAGCACATCAATAGCTGAATCGTACTTTTTCAGATTCATCAGAGCTGAGCCGAGATAAACATAAGCTTTTGAAAAACCGGGGTCAGCTTCGATAGCGTTTGAATACTGCTCTGCGGCATCATTGAACTTGTTGTCGTCAAAAAGCTTTTCTCCGAGGAAGAAGAAATTGATTGCTTTTTCCTTCTTTTCATCTATTTTGGTATTACTCTTGATTTTACCTTCATAGATTTCAACATATCTTTTTGCCACTTCGTTCCGGGGATCCACTTTCAGAAGTTTTTTGAACTCATCCACAGCGTTGCTGTATTTACCGAGGCACAGAAAAAGCGCACCCGTCTGGAAAAGGGCAATTTTGTTGTTCTTGTCAATTTTAAGAACCTTCTGATAAGTCATATATGCATTTTCATACATTTTCAGGTTTTCAAAAAGAGAAGCGAGATACAGCATAACCTCAATATTTTTGGGGTCGGTCATTACGATGTTGTTGCATATATCAACGGTTCTTTCAATTCTGCCCATTCTTTCGTTGATTCTTGCAAGATAAAACCTGTTCTGCTCGTCTTTACGCATCAGTTTTCCGATATAGTCGGCAAGATTGGCAAAAACAAAAGCTTCAGATAACTTGTCGTCGGCTTTGGGTCCTTTGTCTATACTCTCTTTAATGAGATTATTCATAGAATCCTTAACCATAATAAGCAGATTGTTGTCAATCAGATCTCTGTTGGCTTTGGTCAGTTTTTCCCAGTCCTCTAATGGATAATTCAGATAAAGATGAATAAGTTCCCTCTGCTTGAATTCTGACGCTGCTTTGGCTGTGCCAATGGCAAAACACAAAAATATCAGCAAGGCGGCAACGATTTTTTTCACTTTTTTACTCCTCCTTTAAATAAGTCAAGAAGAACCTCATAAGCTTCAGCGGGGTCCGATATCTGCAAACACCTGTTTTCCATCGGACACATTCCGTCTTTAGCACGATTGGAGATATATGGAACCTCCTGTTCGAAATAAGTTTCCACATTTCCCTCGGCAAGGGTCTCCCTGGCTCCCGAACTAATAACCGTAGCAAATACGGAGGAAATCTTCCCGTAACGCATCAAAAGAGCCGCTGCTCTGCCCACCACTTTGTCGGCAACATCAGCACCTTCCAGCAATGCAGGCGATTTATGCAGCGCGGCTAACAACGCCGCTACACCTTTCTCTTTGCCGGAAAAAGAAACTTTTCCTTCTTTTACGGCAACAATAGCATAACTGCCCTGTATTAATTCGTTTTTTGCAATTATCAGATTTTCGTTCATTGTTAACTCTTCTTAATAATATTCTATATCAAAGATCTGAAATCCTCCAACCCTTTCCGTGAACACAGGAGAAAAGCAATTTCGGAAGAATATCAGGTTTTAGTTAATTTTTCTACTTCAATCATATTATTAGTGAAGGAGCGGAAAAAATTGCCCGCCAATCTGACACCCGATTATTCCCGCGCTGAAGAACAATACAAACAGGCCAAAACTCCCGAAGAAAAACTCCAGGCTCTGGAGCTGATGATGGCTAATATCCCCAAACATAAGGGGACTGAAAAAATGCAGGCTGATATAAAACGTCGCATTTCCAAACTCAAAAAGGGAGAAGGCAAAAAAAGCGGTAAACAGACTTTTTCATACCATGTTGAAAAACAGGGAGCCTCACAGGTTATTATCATTGGCCCTCCAAATGCCGGAAAATCATCCCTCATAAATGCAGTCACCAATGCAAACCTTGCTGTTGGAGAGTTTCCTTTTACCACAAGAATAATGCAGCCTGCCATGATGCCTTTCGAAAACCTCCAGATTCAACTTATCGATACCCCCGCATTCCACCCCGATTACTATGAAAGATGGGTCTTAGGTCTTATCAGGGTTGCCGATGTGGCGCTTCTTATGCTCGATCTGGGAAGTCCTGATCTCCTTGATCAGATGGAAACAACCATAAAAATCATTAAAGAAGGCAGAGTGGAACTCATCTCCGATTTTCCTCCGGAAGATGATACCGAATACGGTATATGCAAAAAAAAGACACTCCTTGTTGCCAACAAAACAGATCTCCCTCAAGCTTCAGATCATCTTGACATTCTAAAAGAGTTTTTCCCCGATCGGTTCGGAATTATTCCGGTTTCTGCAAAAACAGGAGCGGGAATTGAAGATTTTAAAAGAATTCTTTTCGAAAATCTCGGCATAATCAGAGTCTTTACAAAAGCACCAGGCAAAAAACCCGACTACAACCACCCATTCATCCTGAAAACAAAACAGACTGTGGCAGATCTTGCTGTCAGCATCCATAAGGATTTAGCAAGAAACATGAAATATGCCAGAATCTGGGGCGAAGGATACTATGAAGGACAGTCTGTAGATCGGCATCAGGTTCTCAAAGACGGCGATGTTATCGAAATACACGATTAAATATTTTTAGGCTTATTAAACAGATCTCTTATTCGCTGCAACAAATCCTGCACCTTGAAAGGTTTGTGAATGAAATCAAATTCTTCATGCTTTTCAAGGTGTTCTATTATCGAACGGTCAGTATAACCGGACATCAACAGAACCCTAATGCCCGGGTATCTCTCCCTGAACTGAACTGCAAGGTCAAGTCCGTTGATATCAGGCAGAACAATATCAGTAAGAACCATCTCGATATCGTCGCCAAGCTCCTCGCTTATCCTCAGAGCTTCCTTTCCCTTATCCGCAAACCAGGCTTTATAACCCGCCTTATTCATTATGTGACGAAGAGTGTTTCTTACAATTTCATCATCTTCCACCACAAGAACTTTCTCAGTGCCCATGGGCAGATTTCTGTCAAGAGATGATTCTTCAGCCTTAAATCCCTGCTTGGTTATAGCAGGCGGGAAATAAATATTGAAAAGAGTTCCTTTGCACGGACTGCTGTCCACAAAAATATACCCTTCGGACTGCTTAACGATTCCATAAACTGTAGCCAGACCAAGACCCGTTCCCGTCCCTCTTTCCTTTGTCGTAAAGAAAGGCTCAAAAATATGCGGAAGCATCTGCTCTTCCATACCAATACCGCTGTCGCATACACTCAGCATTACATAATTACCCGGTCTTACAAAGGGATAATCCTTACAGAAAGTTTCATCCAGCTTTACCATTCCCGTTTTTATTATCAGATTGCCGCCATCAGGCATAGCATCCCGGGAATTGACTGCAAGATTTACGATAATCTGTTCAAGCTGGCCCGGATCGATTTTAACCGGCAGAATATCAGGATCCAGATTGATCTGAAGTTCAATGTTTTCCTGAATCAGCCTCGAAATCATCTTGTAAAGGTCTTTTATAACTTCATTGAAATTGATGATTTTTGGGGAAGTTATCTGCTTACGGCTAAACGCAAGAAGCTGCCTCGTCAGGTCAGAAGCCCTCTTTGCAGCCTTTCCGATCTCTTCGAAATAACCCATCAGCGGATGATCCGGATCTGTCTCCAGCATGGCAAGCTCCGTAAAACCGGTAATAGCTGCAAGCAGATTGTTGAAATCGTGGGCGATTCCACCAGCAAGCCTTCCCACAGCTTCCATTTTAACAGCCATGGCAAGCTGCCGCTCAAGACGCATTTTCTCAGTAACATCCCTGCTGACTTTGGCAAAATGCATTATATTCCCATTCTGATCCAGAACCGGGAAAATCACCGCATCTTCCTCAAAAAGTTCGCCATCCTTTTTCCTGTTAACAAAATGCCCAGTCCAGATTCTTCTGCCGCGTATGGTTTCCCAGAGATTTGAATAAAAAGAAGGATCATGCTGACCGCTTTTGTTTATGCTTGGCTTTTTACCTATTACTTCCTCGCCGCTGAATCCAGTCAGTCTGAGAAAAGCAGAATTCACATAATTAATGGTTCCGTCAGGATCCGTTATCATCATAATATCCGCAGACTGCTCGATAGCTTTGCTGAGAAGGTTAAGCCTTTCCTCGGACTTGCGGATTGTAAGCTCTGTCATTTTTCTTTCCGTAATATCCAGATGCGAAAGCACGGCGCCGCCGTTTTCAGTGTCCAGAGGAGTAACCGTCATCAGAAACCATTTGTTGAACCTGTTGGAAAACACAGGGTATTCCATTGTAAAACTTGGTATCATTCTGGTCAGAACAGCCCTTATTCCGTCAAAAGCCCTGTTGGCATAATTCTGCATTCTGCCCTCTGCCTGAAGGCAGCTTTCAAGATAATTCTCACCGATTCCGGTCCTTTTTGCCTGAAAAAAACCACCATTCTCTACGGCATATTTCTCCCAGGCTTCATTCACCAGAATTATATTTCCCTGCTTGTCCAGAACTGCTATGTGTTCGTTAAGGGAACGAAGTATCTCCACCAGCAGTTCATCTCTCTTTTCCAGAGCTTCCTGTGCAGTTTTTCTTTCGGTTATATCAAGAAGCACAGACTGGTAGTGGGTTACCCGTCCATGGTCATCGGTTCTCGCAATAACGCGGTTTTCAACAAACCTCTCCACTCCCTGCTTTGTGATGATCCTGAAGTGAAAAATTTCCTCACGGCTCTTTTTGCTCCCGTAAATGCTAAATTCGTTAACAAGTCTTTCCAAATCATCCCTGTGAACCAAATCAAACAACTTTAGCTTGCCGGAAACAAAGTCTTTCGACTCATACCCAAATTGAGAAATATTATCAGAAACATGCTCAAAGGGAAGACCTTCTTCATTTCTGCAGAGAATAACCACAGCCGGACTCATATTGATGATATTTTCAAATTCCTTTAGCTGCCGGTTTGTCTGCTTGAGATATTCCTCAGTCTCTTTAAGTTCTGTCATATCCCTTACGGTAAGATTGAGATACTCTACTTTGTCGTCTTCAATAACAGGGGTAAGGGAAAATTCAAGAGTTTTTAATCCGTCAATTGTGTCAACTTTCTCAATGTGCTTTATGGCAGACCTGCTCTCTGCAACATTAAAAAACTTGTATTCGGCAGCCTGTTTGAGATTCTCAGGCAGCTGGAGATCAAAAATATTTTTCCCCATCAACTCCCACGGATGATGGCCAAATAAACTCTTCGTTCTTAAACTTGTATAAATTATTTTTCCTGAAATATCAATCAAATAATGATTGTCAGGGGATCCTGCAAGTACAGCTTCAAGCAGCTTCTTCTGCTTGTCGTCACAGGCATTCAAAACATTATCCGGTGCCGGATTTTCAGGAACCTCCTGAACATAACCGCCGCCTGCATCGTGATCTGATGAACCCTGATTTTCTTTGTAATCCGCCATTTTTATACCGCCATTTTGAGATGTAATTGTTTTGCTTTCTACCGTCTTGATATACTGCTTTCTCAAATAAATCCTACCTTCTATTATTTTAAACCAATGCCCTGTACCCTGCTTATAATTCAAAAATAATACTTTTGTGTAACCGCAGGAGATGAAAGAATGCAGTTTTTAACATTATACCCAAAGGGAATTCCAGTTTCGTGGAAAACAATCCACAATGGCTTTTATTGACGAACTCAGACTTACAATGTTTAACCATATAAAAAAGCATCCAACCATTCATTTCTGGTATCGTATGATAAAAAATATGATACTCGAATTCGGAAGGGACGGCTGTTTTCACCTTGCCGCAGGAATCGCCTATTACGGTATTTTTTCCATTTTCCCCCTTCTAATCATCACCATAAGCATCATGGGCTACAAACTCGGAAGACCTGAAGCAGCGGCAAGAATCAGGGAAATTATGACCGGAATTCTGCCCGGACAGGCAGATATGATCATGAGCAATGTGGAAACAATCGCCAGAGACAGAGGAAGCCTCGGAATCCTCGGTATTCTCATCCTCCTGTGGACCGCCAGAGGCTTGTTCCTCGCCATGGAATACAGCCTGAATAAAACCTGGGGCACTCCATCCTACCGCTCAATTATAGGCAGAAACATGATAGCTTTCTTCCTTATTTTCACCATCGGCATCATACTCGGGATTTCAGTCTCAGCCTCAGCAGTCATAGTCTATGTCGAACATCTCAAAGTCCCTGTCCTCAACATCACCCTCCATCAGCTGGCATTCTGGGGAGTAATCAACAAATGGCTCATTTCCACACTCCTCATGTTCACTGTCTTTTTATTGCTTTTTAAAGTTCTGCCCCACACAAAAGTAAAACTGAGAGAAATCATGCCCGGAGCAATCTTCTCAACAATCTGCTGGAAAATTGCAGAATTCTGCTACATCTGGTACATGAAAAATATGGCAAACCTTAGCGCAGTCTATGGCTCCATCGGAGGCATGCTCGGCATTCTGATGCTCTTCTACATAGCCTCAACAGTATTTCTCCTCGGAGCGGAATTCAATATCGTCTATATCAGAATGAAATATAAAAGGGAGATCCTGTAAGAAAAAAACTGTAACGAATGGCTAAAAAATAGTGCTTTTGGAGGATTATTTTTTTTCTGATTTATCATAAAATAGAATTAATGGTATATTAATATACCGGAAATTAGAAGATTCGACGAGTGAAAGACCGACTGTTAAAGAACTTAATGGAAAAATTCTGTTAGCAAGAAAACTGTTTTCAGAAGGAAAACTCCAATGGATCAATCCGATGGCAATTATAAATGATTTTGAAGAACTTGATATCTATACTATGGATGAACAGAATCAATTAATTACTGAAGCGCTGGAACTTGTTGAAGCAGAAAACTATATTGGTTCTCATCCGCCAAAGAGAGCATATTCTTAAGGAATAAAAGGTCGGGAACTTTTTGAATTCAGATTTATTTCTGAAAAAACAGGACATATAATCTATGTGAAATTTGCAATAGGCATTGAACAGGTTTATTTAGTCTCTTTTCATAAGGACAGAAGGTGGTGCTGATTATGGCGGAATGTTGGGAATGCGGAAGAATTATGACTCGGCAGAATGTGGAATTTACCGGAAAATTTAAAGACGAAGATTTTACGGTTTCCACCGAAGGCTATCTCTGTGAATGCGGTTATAAAACCGTTCAGGGAGATCAAACCGATGGCCTGAATATTGCCTTTGCTGATGCATACAGAACAAAATACAGCTTATTTACTACATCTGAATTGCTTGGCTTTAGAAAGGAACTGAATTTAAGCCAGCAGAAATTTGCTGATTTCCTCGGCACAAATGTTCAGACAATCAAAAAATGGGAGCATGGATGTGTTCAGGATAAATCTATGAATGAACTGATCAGACTCAAAATGAAAGAATACTACGAAAATATAAATTCAGGATTGTCTGAGCAAGCCGGTATTAACAAAGTCTTTTTAATGTGTCCGCAAAAATTTGAAAGCAGTAATTTTATTGTAAACTATCCTTCATCGGATTTAAATCAGTCTTCCCTTGCCTCAGGCTAAAGCTGCTTTTTCCCCTCAACCCCGGTAACTCTCCACTGTCCGTCTTCTTTTTCAAATGTTACCGTATCTTCAACAACCTGCTCCGACGGGGCATTGCCGCCGTCGGTTTCAAGCTTTACAAAGGCTGTGCCTTTTATCATTACGGAAGCTTTATTGGTTTCGAGGGAAATAACCTTAACAGCAAGATCCTTAAAACTGACCTTTGCCTTGCCTGCTTTTATCATGTTAGAAATTACCACCAGTGAACCCGAATCACCCAGATTCTCCGGCCCCTGAGGTTGTCTTAACTGATCCTGCATATTTGTTGTGAATGACTGTATTACCTGATCAGAATTCCCGTCTTTCAGAGCTTCGTACATTGTCATCGTTATTTTTTTGATTTCCGCAGAATCATTTTTTAAAACAATACTATTCAGAATTCTTACAACTTCTTCTTTACTTTCGCCTGCTGCATAATCAAGGGGAGTCTTGCCCTGCTTGTCTTTAGCGTTGAAATTGGCGCCTTTGTTTATCAGAAGTCTGACTGTTTTATCATGTCCCCTGAACGCTGCAAAATGAAGGGGAGTAACATCATCATTGCTTTTGGCATTGATGTTTGCCTTTGCAGTGAGAAGCTCCTTAATAACATCGTCAAATCCGCCGTCGGCGGCTATGTGCAGTGGAGTCAGACCGTCAACATTTTTCGTTTCTGTTTTTGCTCCTTTTGAAAGCAGATAATCTGCAACCTCAGACCTTCCTTTGGACGATGCGGCATGAAGTGGCGTGTATCCGTCATTACTCTGGGGATCGATCAGAGCGCCATGGGAAACAAGAAATTCCACAGTCTTGATATTTCCGGACATTGCCGCATAATGCAGCGGAGTCATTCCCTTACTGTCTTTATAATTTACATCAAGCCCTCTGAAAACACCGGCTCTCACCTTTTCCAGATCTCCGCGCTCAGCAGCTTTCATAAACTCATCTTCATTTACCTTTGGAAATGCACCCTTAGCCCGCAGAAAATCAGCAGTCTTTTTGTTCCCTCTCTGCTCCGCCAAATCAAGGGGAGTCTCGCCGTCCTTATCCTTTGCATTAAGGTTTGCTCCCTTTTCAAGGAGATAGTCCGCCGTATCCCTGTTTCCGTTGTAAGCGGCAAGATGAAGGGGCGTCCTTCCGTCTTTTGTCTTCTCGTTGGTTTCAGCCCCTTTTTTTATTAAAAATTTAACTGTCTCAAACTGTCCGTTGTATGCAGCAAGGTGAAGCGCTGTTCTGCCTTCATTGTCTGCAGACTGAAGGGAAGCTCCCCTTGCGAGGCATTTTTCAATGGCGGGAATATCACCTTTGCTTGCTGCACTCAGAAGTTCCGAGTCCGCAGGCTTGTTATTGATAAAATAATAAGCACCTGCCGATAGGATTATTATCAGAGCGATAAACACAAGACAGCCCTGCAGGCATCCTGAAACCCAGCTTTTTTTCTGCGTCGGCTGATTCTGATTCTGAATCCGGGTGTTTTTTTTCTGTGAAATTTTTCTGCCGGGAAAAACCTGTGTCGCTGCAGGTTTTGTCAGTTGCGGGGCAGGGGAGGCATTTTTCAGAATATCCCTGATCTGCTGAATCGACTGAGGCCTGTTGGTGCTGGCAATATCAACCATCGAGGCGATAAGATCAGCAATATGGGGGGGAACATTCGGGTTGTGTGCGCGTACCGGTTCGAAAACAAACATAGTCCGTGTGCTGTCTTCTGGATTGTGCCCTGTAAGGAGATAGTGAACAAGGACTCCCAGAGAATAAATATCATTTGAGGGCATATCCTTGCCCCGAATCTGATCCGGTGAAGCATAACCGGCCGTTCCCATCATCGTCCCTGTTTTCCCCGGTTCCATTGCTTTGGCGATTCCGAAATCAACAAGAAAAACCCGTCCATCGCCAATCATCACATTAGAAGGCTTCAGATCCCGGTAAACCACTGCCGGCGTCCTTGTATGGAGATATTCGAGAATATCCAGAATCTGGGTGAAAATATCCATTACTTCCGGGAGAGGTTTTGGCGCAGGTTTCCATTTCAGGATACTTTCAAGGTCTTCGCCTTCAACAAGAGTCATGACAAGAAAATGGGACATAACGCCGTTTTCGTCGGGAGAAACAAAATAATCCGATACTTTTGGAAGCCCTGAATGGTGAAGTGAAACGAGTATCTTTGCTTCTCTTCTGAACATTTCTTCTGCTTTTTTCTGTTCATCGGGGTCTGCATGATTGTTGAACATCTTTTTAACAGCAACGACATTATCGAGTTTCATGTCAACAGCTCTGTAAACAGCTCCCATAGCTCCGGACTTTATGATGTTGAGAACCTTATACCTGTTTTCGAGCATAATAAAACTCTGAGAAGCCCCGGCAGGAACTTCCGCATCCATCTTGCAGCCGCATTCCTCGCAGAAATCGGCTCCGTCTTCATTTTCTCTTCCACAACCCGGACAATAAATCATCTGATTTTTCCTGATGAAAATGGCATTACAAATACATTAGCATTATAAAAAGATTTTGCTTTATAAACAATGAAATCCTTTCTGAAAAAAGCTTGTTTCCCAAACCCTTCCGGCAAAAACTTTCAGTGAATAATTTTTCAGGTCTCTGCAAGTCATTTCCTGCATACCGATTTCATTGCTATTTTTAACTCATATTATATTTATGTTTTAATTAATTAGTAAAAAAACTCTAATTCCCAGCTCAATGCTACTGAATTAGCAAAAGTCACTCCAACCTCCAGCTAAATACTCTTGTTTTTCAAGGAGGGAGGTTCGGAGGGCAACCTCGCTTTTCCAAAAAAGCGTGGTTCCCTCCGAACCTCCCAAATCCCCCGGTCGGTCCCCAACTCCCGTCGGCCCAACTCCCCCGGTCGGTCCCCAACTCCCGTCGGCCCAACTCCCCCGGTCGGTCCCCAACTCCCGTCGGTCCAAATCCCCCCCGGTCGGGTCTCAAATCCCCACGGTCCCTGGTCGGTCCCCCAATTCAAAAGTTTTGGGATGGAGGTCCGGAGGAAACTTTTTTCAAAAAGTTTTCTCTGGGAGCTGGGCAAACCGCTTCAATACTCGTGATTGATAAGACCAATCCATGCCTTAATTCATGGGCATTCCCATCTGACTGTCCACCAAAACCCAATGTCACTGAATTAGCAAAATTCGCTTAAAACCTCAACCTCCATACACTTGTTTTTCAAGGAGGGAGGTTCGGAGGGCAACCTCGCTTTTCCAAAAAAGCGTGGTTCCCTCCGACGGTCCCAAATCCCCCGGTCAGTCCCCAACTCCCCGTCGGTCCCAAATCCCCCCCGGTCGGGTCTCCAATCCCCACGGTCCCCGGTCGGTCCCCCAATTCAAAAGTTTTGGGATGGAGGTCCGGAGGAAACTTTTTTCAAAAAGTTTTCTCCGGGAGCTGGGCAAACCGCTTCAAAACTCGTGATTGACAAGACCAATCCATGCCTTAATCCATGGGCATTGCCATCTGACT
>JAJTBE010000156.1 GCA_021287065.1 Bacillota bacterium | reverse complement strand
ATTCTGCTTTATATTTCTGAGAACCGCATACACTCCGGATGCAACAAGGAGCCAGAAAACCGGTAAAACAAACATTGTGGCAAAGAAGTTACTAAAAACCTCGGGATTTGCGCTATTTAGAGCTATAAATTCTCCATCACTTCTTGCTTTAACAAGAATTGTTTTTGATGCCCAGAGGAGCCATGGACTGGCAATCAGCGAAAATAGGGCAAAACTGCAAGATATATTGTGAAACCTGCAATCTTCCTCTTTATTCCCTCCCCTGCATTCAAGAATATATTTGTAAAGAGTAATCAGACACGGAATAAGAACAAGCACAACAAATGAGAATAGCCAAATATCAGTAGCCACCATAAAATGTGCCCTATTATAACTGTAAACGATAAAAAAACAAAGTGATACGGTCAGGAAAGGGAGTAGATAAAATAGCCGTTTTCCAATCTGAATTCTACTTCTTATTAAAGCAATAATACAGACAATGATTACGGGCAGCGCCAGAACATAAACCGACGCCAGCTTTACAAGCAATGTTATACCCATACACATTCCAAACAGAATGGAATATTTTTTACTGCTGAATGTTTCAGATTTCAGGAGAAACATAATTGTGGCTGCAATCATTGCAATCTGAGGAAAATCACACATATAGGCTCTTGAAACATTCAAAATGTGAGGAGAACTTAAAACCAGTCCAAGAACAAGAAAAGCTCCTGCCTTCCCCCCTATCCTTTCAGAAAGCCCATATAAAGAAAAAATAAAAATCAGCCAGAATGGTAGTAAACTGATCCTTGCTGCAATGATTGTTTTTCCGAACAAGGCGAAGAAGCTCTGTGTAATAACATATACAACAGGGGGATAACAAAGAGCCTGAAGATTTTCACAACTCAGAGTGTTTTTATGTTCGAACAGCACACGATTGTAGTCGAGCGCCCAGAAAAAATGGGTATCCGTATCAAATGTGCCGGTATCTTCAGTTATAAACAAAATATTGGAGGCGCAGAAAACCGCAGCCGCCAATATTAATATAATCAATAAGCTATGTTTTTTCAGAAATTCCATTTCAATCTGAAATTGTCTATTTTGCTTCCCTTGTTATTCTCTGGGTCTGATGGTCATAGAGTCCCGTAACCTTCATATTATCGCCGTCAACGGTGATTTCGAAATCCTGAAATCCGTATTTGCCATCAACTTTGAACTTATTGCCTTCTTTTGTAATGGTAAAATCTCTTTCGGGAATATCTCCTTTGATGGTTACCTTGTTTCCGGACCATGCAATTTTTGCATCAAACTCAGTGCCATATCCGTCAACCTGAGCTTCACCGGTTTTTCTTTCGATGCTGTATTTCTGAACCGGATATGCGCCGTCAACTGTGGTATTAGCTCCTGAATCAACAACTGTGAAGCCTTCTCTGGGAGTTTCACCGGTAATTCTGGTAGTGTTTCCATCTTTCTGGAGCTTGTAATCCTGCCAGTCGTAGAAGCCGTCGATAACGGTGGTGTTGCCTTCCCTGCTGACTTTATATTCACGCTGGGGAAACATATTATCAACCTTACCGTCAACAACGATAGTTTCGTTTCTGGGATAAGGCGCTATTACGATGGATTCCCCATCAATACCTATGCCGATTCCGCGATCTATTTCCACAGCGATGGGTGAAGGGTGAACATTAACATTTTCCGACATAGGCGAAAGCCTGCCGGTTGGTGCGCCTACGATTATTTTAGGCTGCCAGTCGTTTGTTCCGCCCGAAATAACAGCTTCATCGCCCTGTGGAGCAATAGCGGCTTCTGTATTGGTTTTCTTTTCAGTATTTAATGCCGCAGGTGTCCGGACATAACCGGAATCCTGAATACCGCCGGAGATTTTCATAAAACCACCCCTTATATTATCTTTATATTATTTTTCTAATTTTACCTTATAAATCCTCTAAAATCTACTGTTTAGAAGAATAATATTCAATCCAGGCTCTGGCTTTTTCCTGAAGACCTGCAGGCGGGTTCGATTTCAGGAATGCGGTCATCAACCCAAGAGCTTGTTTATTGTCTCCTCTTTCTCCAACACTTCTTGCCAGATAGTAATATGCAGGTGCGAAACCAGGTTCAACACTTATAATCTTTCCTGCAATTTCTTCCACTTTGCCGTAATCTTTCATCTGGTGGCATATTATTATCTGGTTGAAAAGAAAATTGATATTCCCTCCTGATGCTTCATAGGCTTTTTTGAAGGCAGGCATGGATTTCTGCAAATCCACAATGAATTTATGGTAGTTTAATGCAGCAAGGTTATAATCATCTGCTGAATACGGAACATCCGGTTTTCCCGGATAAGGCTGTTTGATATAATTTCCCGTTTCCGGATCCAGAATCACCACATAAGCTTTTCTGTCGGGATATTTATCTATCAACTCATAATTCTCTTCGGGCATGAGATAATATGTAACAATGGTCTTTTCTTTTTCAGGTCTGGGATAATCGGAAAGATCAAGGTAAACAATTCTTGAATCAAAATTGACGGTTATTAACAGCGATTTTTCCGCAGGCTCAATTGCTTTGAACCTGTCAGCACCTGTTCTGAGTTTTCCGAATTCTGTCCGGAATTTGGGCACTGCCATATAAAGGGGGGCGAAAATCATGAATCCTGCAAAGACAATAGCTGCAGAAACTCCGACCCAACCGGAGCCTGTCCTTATTTTTTCAGGTATCTGAATATTTATAGCAGAAAGTCCGCCTGCAGCAAGAGGTATCAGCAGAACCCATCCGGGATATAGATATCTTGGACCAAACCCTACATTGCCTATGGAATAGAAAGCAAAATAGAGACAAAGAATGAGAAGCGAAGGAAAAACTAGAACAACTGATTTCTTCATATTGTCTCTGAATGCCGAAAGGACTCCTGTCCCCACAAAAGGAACAGTCCAGAAAGAGAGCAGGACAAGAGATACAAAGATATTCCAGAGTCCTTTTACAGGTGTATGCCCATTGGCTCCAAAACCAAAAAGTTCGTCGGGATCATATTTGGTGAACCCCATAACAAAGGGGCTTCCATTCTGAATATAATTGGCATATCCGAGAACCGCAAGAAAAATTGCGATACCTGCACCATAGGAAGCAAGTGAAACAACAGACTTTTTCAGACAGAACGATTCTTTAAGCCCCCATATGATTATGGGGAGAAATCCCACAGCCAGAAACATTCCGTCGCCGGGCCTTATCAGGGCGGTCATTCCAATGGCAAGACCCGATATAAACGCCAGAACAGGCTTCTTGTCATCCCTGAAACGGACTGCGAAATACATCGCCATTATGCCAAAAAATCCGCATGCAGTGTGGGGAAATATTGTTGCCCCCAGAAATGTGAAATAAGGAGAGAAAAGTCCAATGAGGACAGCAATAAAACCGGCGGTACGGTTAAAAACTCGTTTGGCGGTTAGATACAGAAAGACCAAAGTTCCCCCTGCCATCAGAGGAGAAATCAGAAAAACCAGGCCGGTCAGAACGCCGGGCACAAGAAGGGCTGGCATTCCTATCGTATATTTACTGTAGTATTTATCATGGCACACAATATGGGGTTTGTGAAAGTACTGGGGCATTACCGGAGGTGTTTCGAAAAGTTTTCCTCCAGCCATAATTTTTGCCTGAAAAAGGTACGAATATTCATCTTCAAAAGGATGAATATCCATCAATACATTAAAGTAAACCGCAACACAGGCTGTCAGGCCGAGGATAAAAACCGCAATTTTGAAAATCCGTTCATTCTTTTCATTGCTGAGAATGTCTTCGATGGAAAATTCTTTTCCGAAAGCGCCGGACAGACCCTTTGCAAGCAGCGCCAGTGCAGGAAACAGAAGCAGAAGATACGGAATCAGGCTTCCTTTGACATAGAGATCAAAGTATTTCGGAAAATTTGAAAAGAGCCTTTGAGGGCTGAAAGGGAAATCCTCGATGATTTCCAGAGTGGACATTGTGATGGGATTCGAAGTGATAAATACCCCTGCGTTCTGTCTGTACATAGCAACAGCAGCAATAACAAGGCATATTGAAAAAAGAAAATAAAAAACAGGCGAAAGACTATTGTTTCCGTTTTGTTTTTCACCTGTTGTCATATCAGTTTATCTTAGATGTTCATCAAGAAGTTTTACATTGCCGTCTTCGGTAAGGAATACCAAATCCTCGGCATTCAGCCCGTTGGCGAGCCATCCTGTAATAAGGTTGAATCCTTCGGGAGTCATTGTAACTTCTTTATACCAGGTATTGATATCAAGACCTTTGTCATCGGTTCTTTCCACTGAAATATCATCAGCATCGCCATACCGATCAACTTTGATAACTTTGGGATTTGCCGCATCCCTGAATATCTTTACATCGTTGCGGTAACCTTCACGGTCTATTTCCCAGCTTTCCTCACCGCTTCTGAATTTGGTGTAAACTGCGGTGCTCATCCTGTTGACGATGATTTCATTCCCTTTTTTGAGAATTTCCACATCTTTGTCAGTTCCGGCTCTGTCGATAAAAATGCGGTCGCCGGATTGTGTAATGGTTTCTGAGTCTGATTCGGGATTCCGTTTGATAACGATCTTGCCTTCAACCTTGCCGGCTTTCTTTTCAAGATCATTGGTAATGGTCACATCTTTTGTATGATCAAATTTTGTAATGCTGACTGTGTCTGCTTTTTTCTCAATAGAAAAATCGTCAGTGCTGCCCTTTTTGTCCACTCTGAACTTATAATCTTCACCTGATATGGGAAGCTTTTTCTGGGCATACCTGTATTCATCTGTTTTTCCGGCATAATTGCCGCCATAGTTGCCAAGTACTTCTGACATTACTATTCCCCCTTATTTGTTTGGGAATTACCTACTTAGATTATACCAAACCTGAGCAAGTTTTCTATTACAAAAATGTTAACTTTTTACATATTTCATGCAATTATCACAAAAGCCTGCTCTGACCTATGAGGCGGGTGCGCATTGCTTTATATTCGATGAGCTGGGTTTCCACATCGGTTCTTACACCTTTATCCCTGTATCTGCCGCCTTTGAGAACTTCCCATGCATTCAGGGCAAAGATTCCGACACAGAGCAATATGACAAATACTGCAAACACCCACAAAACGGGATCAGTGATCACATTGTATGGAAAAATCGTATTTGGAGCCATAATGGACTGAAGAATCCCCAGATACCTTCCCTGTGCGCCTCCGGGGAACATATTCCGATATGGGAAAATCATAAGAAGGCAATATGACACACCATAAAAGAAAAGTATCATATACAGGATTCCCTTCACGGTTTCACCAAGGAGAATCTGTCTTGTCCCCGGCACAAAGAAACATAAAGGCGAAGGGCTGACAAAGCCTGTGTTTTCAGCACATCTGAGACACCAACCCCTGTCGTCCTGTTTTGTGCATTTTTCACATATTATTTTGCCGCATCTTTTACATACTGAAGGCATAAAAGGCGGATCCTTGACTGCAAAAAAGGAAATTATCAAAAGAAGAGTCCAGAGCCATCCCATGGCGGCGGCAAAATTTACAAAAACCCTGCCGTAACCAAAGGTGCCCTGGGGTCCGTTGTACAAATCATTGAGCATTACAAATGGGAACAAATAAGAATAAACCATTCTGGAAAGATCCGTATCGGATGTGTATGCTCCCCTCTCCTGATCCCATTCCGGAGGAATGGGCAGAAGTTTCCCCGGATTAATAAGACTGTTGGCAGCCACAGTTTTTGAGCCTGTTTTATCCAGCTCGGCCTGATATGGGCTGACAGAATCTTTTCCAAGAATATTTTTATCAAGCAGTATCAGATTGTAATAAAGCCTGTCTGCAAATCTCCAGTTTTGACTGATCTTTCTGTTCTGAACTATTTTTTCCATCATCTGACGGGCTTCCTCAGGATTTCCATAAGAACGGGAAATTGCCAGATTTACCGCTGCTCCCCGATCCGCAGGATTGAAAGACAAAAATGAAAGATAGTGTTTTTCAGCTTCGTCGTATTCTTTACGCAAAAGACAATCATAACCGAGGATAAGCTGAAGATATGGGTTTCCCGGGTCCTGACGGAGGCGGTTTTCGAGAAAAACCCTGCTGCTGTCGGTACCATAAGCTCCGCCTGCGATGGATGCAGGGACTCTTTCGGTAAAAACCGAGCTTCCGAGCATACCAAGCAAAACAATGGCAAAAAGAGGACCAAGGATTGAGATTATTATCAGAACAACCTTCTCACGATAAGACATAAAAGGCAGGAATGAATTATTCAGAAAATCCCTGAAAGATCTGCTTCCGGTAACCGTAGCAAAGCCATAGTGCTTTCTTTCCACCCTGAGAAGAACCGCGAACATATAGACTGCGGCAAAAATCCCCACCACTAATGAAACAGCAAGAATCGTACCATAAAAGCTGCCGCTTTTCTGCATCAGGAAAAGAAGAATCGTATCAACAAGAACTGAGATTAAGCCAATGCTGAATAAAACCCCAAGGAGAGTCTTTTCTGCAGGCTTGAGGGCGTGATTAAGGAGTTCCAGAACGCCTCCCATTTCGCTCACGCCGGAGACTTCCGACAGGTAATGTCTTTTCTTCCTGTTTGCCCTGAAGCTGAACCAGAAGGAAAGAACTACGAAAAGAATGCCGAGAACAACGGCAAGGTTTGAAATCACATCAAAACCGGCCACTCTGCCCGGTGAAAGATAGCTGTTGTTTTTATAGTAAAATCTGGCTTTTTCCGCAGCCTGTTTTGACTGCTGCCGGTTTCCCTTTGAACCGTAATAATTTGAAATGCCGGACCACAGGTAATAATTGAACTCGCTGGAGGGCATCATTGAACTCATATAGCTGACAAGGGTAACAATCCTTTCCATTGAGGGATCCCTGTCCTCCGACATTCTGCCCAGAATACCCATAAGATAGGCATCAGGGGAATTGTTTCCTGTTGTGAAGCTTCTTGCAAAATCTGTTTCCGACGCCGGGGAATAATCAACCGCTTTCTGTAAAAAATCAGCTCCCTGTCCGTCAAGTCTGTATCTGCAGAAGAGTCCTCCTACGAGGGAAAGGCTGTAAACATTATAACCGCACTGGCTTTCAAGCTTGTCGAAATCGCTCTTCAGCTCTGCAGGTTTTTTACCAAGTTCGGTTTCTGCAAGGATATAATACATCCCAAAAAATGGATTGAAGGGGTCTGCAGCCCACGCTTTCTTATATTCAGCGGCTGCATCATCAATCATGGCTCTGTCATAAGGCTCAGGGGTCTTTCCGTATTTAGTGGCCATGTATTTTTTGAAGTATGGGTTGAGGTTTGATGCAAAAAGGAGCTGGGAGTAGGTATAATTGATTTTATCAATGGGAATCCCTATAAAGCTCTTACTGCCGGTTAAATCGGTTTTAAAAACTATAACTGATGTAAGAAGGCTGTTTTCACCGCCTTTATTATTCACAAAATAAAGGTAGTCATTTGATAGGGAGGCTGTCAGAAATGCCGGACCGGTTTCACCTATCAGCATTTCATCGGTAACTGTGCCATTTTCGGTATTAATTCTGTCGAGAATTTTTATACCTTCCCTGAGTTCACGCACTATAAAAATGCTTTTTCCGGAAACAACTGTCGAATCCTTACCATATCTGCCTGAAAGAGGTATGCTGTATTGAACTTTTCCATCTTTATCAATTAAGAGAACTTCAGTTATGCCGTTTTTTGTGTTAACTGCCTTAATTACTGTCAGCCAGCAGTCTCCGGCAGAAACATAAGCGGAAGTGAGGTATGAGAAATCATCGGCTGTATAGCCCATTGGAACCTTATAATCCACTCCGGGGACCTTTGCTTTTTCATCCCTGATGACAACGCCTTTCACTTCAGACAGATCCAGCCTGCTGAAATCTCTGGCAGACAGACAGATTCTGTTTTCCACCCCGTTTCCGGATCTGGTTATCACCAGCAAGGCATCGTAAGGTTCTGCATAATTGTTGGTTTTTATCCTCGTCAGGGAAACAAACTTTTCCCGAAGATGGAAATAAAGTTCCTTTTCTCCTCCGGGGCTGAATTTGTAAACGCCGTCGTTATCCACTGCAACATACAGCCCCGACGAATCTGCCACAGGCTTCACACTGATATAACCCGACTGGAAAACAAACCTGTTGTGATAGCCTTGTCCGTCTTCAGCAAAACATATTCCCGCCCCCAGAATAAACAGCAATACCAAAACGGAAAGCTGAACCGCTGTTGCGGATACCTTCAGCCTCCGTCCGGTAATCTCTGTTAAATTCCGATGATTCAGGATGTCCTCCGTAAAACAGGATCTTCACAGGGTTTGCTGCAGGCGGATAAAAATTTGCGGTTTTCCGCCTGTAAAAATAATAAATAATTACATACCTATGAAATTCCGGTTAAAAATCTCCAAAGCCGGGAGATGTAGTTCCTGAAGAAGTATCGGTCATACAAATCCGTGCATTGGAGCAGTTTCCTGCGTTGGCATTATAATTTTTGGAAACACTGTCCGACGGGTTCATAAAATAGCCCATAGCAATAATAAACAATCCGACAACATAAGCGCCCATACTCCATGCAAGCCCTTTGCGGGTGAACAGGAAGTCGAACATCGAATAGTTCCTTCTGCTGTCTTCTATTGCTTTCCAAGTAGAAACCAGAAGAACAGGAGGAACCATCTCCTCGGGAAGATTATCCCGGAAGAGTCTGCCCAGCTTCTCCATTTCAAGAACTTCATGCCTGCAGTTATCACAAACTGCGAGGTGTTCCTGAACCCTTGCGCGGTCTTCGACGCTGAGGTTGTTATCCCGGAAATCCGGGAGCATATCTCTGAACTGGATGCAGTTATTATCCATTTTTCTCCTCCTTGAGGTAGTCTGACAGAAGGTCACGAAGTATCTTTCTTGCGTTATTGAGTCTGGATTTCACCGTTCCCATATTGGCGCCGGTGATATCGGATATTTCATTATACTGAAACCCATGGATTTCGTAGAGAATAAATGTTGTCCTGTGGTTTTCCGACAATTTCTCCAGCGCATTCTTTAAAACCTCCCCCATCTCACCCGTCACAAGCATATCGACGGGGAGAGGTTCATTGTCCGCTATGGTTTCCTCCACTGTGGGAGAATCTTCCCTGTCCCTGCCAAAAACCATATCACTGAGATGCTTCACAAAACCCCATCTCTGTTTCTTCTTAGCATGATTTATACAAAGCCTGTGGGCTATGGTATAAAGAAAAACCGAGAATTTTGCAGTTGACTGGTAGGATTTGCGGGTGCGGTAAAGCCGGAGAAAGGTTTCCTGAAAAATATCCTCCGACGCCTCAGCTTCCAGTGTATGCCGCAGAATATAATTGTAAAGGGGCTTTCTGTATTTTTGGTACAGTAAATTATACGCCTCCATATCATCGGCGGCGGCGGCGAGCATAAGTTCATTGTCGGTCTTCTCCAAGCCGCTTACCCCTAAATTTATTACTGCGGTATATGGCAGTGATTTGGCGATAAACATCCAAATTCCTCGTTACCTTCAAAAATAACGCTTCCATAATATTGAAACATCCGGGGAAGAAAAATGTTCAGAATATTTTTTTTATTTTTTTCTGAAAAAAGTGGCAAAGGGCCTCGGAAAGAAACTCAGAATTTCGCTGGGATAGGTATCGATGGATATAGTTCGAAAATCAACAAAACAGGTATCAAAGAATAGTTCTTTTAACTGATTATTTGCCGAATCTTTTTTTGTATCATAACATCATAAGAGAGATGAATAAAAAAACAGAAAATTATATGCCGGACACGAAAAAAATAACAGATGCATATAATGAAAAGGAGCAAAATTTTCTAAACTATAGCTAAAACATAAAAGGCAGATAGCATCGTCCATACGGATTTGAATGGGGAAAGTTATAATATCAAGCATTGCCACAGGACGAAAAAACTGCCTGAAGCACCTGGTAAAACATCTGTAGTGATGGGATTGCTTCAGAAAATTGCTTCAACCTCGCAAAGATGCTGAAGAAAGGCCGGCAGCGGAAAAAGCAGCCTTTATTCAGTAGAGATTGTCTGAACTGTCTGACAGGTTAAGTGCAGAATTCCTGTAGAATTTGAATCCACTAATGCAATATTATTACAGACTGAGCTATGCAATAGAAAAGTATTCACTTGAAACAGGGACTTTATCAGAGAAAAGCTCCATAGTACGTAAGGTTAAACTATAGCCGGCAAAAAACCGGTATTTGCAGGAAAAAAACAGCAGGCTTTCCGATTTGATAACAATACGGAAAACTATGTTAAATAATAACAAACACAACCTTAGTTTATTAATGCCTTTTTTCTGATAGGATTATGCACCTGCCCCTCAGAATTACTACAAAACGCAATTTTAAATATCCGGTTAACAGGGTGATTTATCGGAATTGTTCACAAAGATAACCAGGCAGGCAAAAATCAATCCGTATATTTAAATTAAGGCAAAACTGCTCCGAACTGCTGATAGTATGAAAGTGAAAATCAGCAAAAAATACTGCATACAAATACTCCTGAGAACAAAATGCAATTTTTTTCTTTCTTTCCCTGCCGGTCCTGGTTCTGTTCAGAGAAAGAAAAGGGATTATATAGCTAAAAGCCCAAAGAATAAAACAGACATAATCGAAAGGAGCGACCACCTGCAAACAAAATGGCAAGTTATCAGAGCAATAAATGAGAAGAAACAAATGATGAAGGAGCGTAAATATGAGAAAAATATCTTTTTTCTTAATTCTCACCCTGATTATGGGACTCACAGCATCAGTAATGCTGATGTCAGGCTGCAGCAATGACAGCGGCAGCGATTCCACAAGTTCACTGACCGGTGACTGGTACGGTGATTACCGGAATACAGGCAGTACAACGGATATAAGAATGAAAGCAGTTATTCTTCATGAAAACAACACAATAACCGGACATTTCTTCTGGAAAGATGATATATTTTCAATCAGCGGAACAGCAGAAAACGGAAAAATTTCTGCAACAGTAACCAATTCAGATAGCACTAAACAGTTTCAGTGGGATGCAACGGTTTCTGATAACAGAACAGCAATCACCGGCACATATACAAGCCTGACTGCATCGGGTTCAAAGGATTCAGACAGCGGAGAAATCAATCTTGTGGCAGGTGGCTCAGATGATGAGATTCCCAGCAACAGATGCATCTTCCAGTTCGACGGTGGTGAAACAACAATAGGTTCAAAATTCTCCGGCACGATGTACAGGCAGATATGGGGAATGGATCCCGATAGCGACGATGGAGCTGCTGCATGTTATGAAACCTATAAGGAGCAATATACAAATTGGTTTGTCCCCGCTCTCAGCACAGATGGTAAACATGTCATAATGATCGAAAGCGCAATGGGTAATCAGGATGAGGATATGATCCTGACATATTGCAAAACCAACGGTTCAACCAAAGGTACATTTTCTAAACATGTTAAGGATTATGACGATGGCGTTATGAGCAGCTTTACATCAGGCGGGAAGGCTGTAGTCAACATCCGGATGTCAGGTGATTCGGATACAAGACCATATGTTCTTGATACCGACGAAATGACAATGACTCCCTTCGATAATATACCCAACGGCAACCATTACACCGACTATGATCCGGCAACAGGACAGTTGATATTTGTAGTAGAGGATGACGCTAATCAGCAGTATTCAATCGTAACAATCAAAGACAACGACTTCAAGGGAACCCCTACAGTTGTCAAATCATTCCCCTACTCCCAGTTTTCACATATGCCCAAAAGCCCGGCTATAAGACCTGATAACAACGGAAACCGTATAACTTACTCGGTTTATGTCAACGGCTATATCGAAATCCACTCTATCAATATGGATGAAAATAACGAAGATGTAACAATCTGTAAAATTGAAAGTGACAGCAACGACACCATTAGGCCCCAGTACACTAAGAACAGCGAGATTGCTTACCACTTCAACAACACAGTTTACAGAGTTGCCCCAAGGCCGGGTTCTACACCGACAAAAGTTGGAAAATTCGCCCACAGTTGCGTATATTACTACAAATACTAATGGGTAAACAAAAACCAGAAAAAGGACGCAAAAGAAAACGGACTCTGCGTCCTTTTTTATTTTTAACCTGTGCAAGAAAATCCAATAAAGATTGTCATCAAAGAAGGGATTAAGGCTTGTCGGAAAAAATAAACAATGGATAAATGAACCGGTTTACCATTTAAAATTTATCATTCAGCGGGAATTTCAAACCTGCTGACACAAAATTTCAGCAAAACTGACTATTCAGGCTTAATCAATAAAAATCATACCATTTTGGCAAAATATCTGCTGTTTCAACCGGATTGATTCCCCCGTTTAAACAGGGGGGGGCAACATCAGCAAGCAGCAATAATTAATGCAAACTGGTATCAATCTATGCGAGGTATTTTATGAGAATCATAATCGGCAGTGATCACGGCGGATTTGAGATGAAAGAGTATATAAAGAAGTTCCTTGAAAAGGAAGGCATTGAAGTAAAGGACTACGGCGCTTATTCCACAGATCCCGTTGATTATCCCGACATAGCTCTTCTGGTGGCTGAAGCTACGGCGAAGGAAGCTTCAAACGGCACACTGGGCATTATTATTGACGGAGCCGGTATAGCCAGCGCTATCTGCGCAAACAAAGTTACCGGTATCAGAGCAGCATGCTGCGACAATACATTTACAGCAAGAAATTCGAAAGAGCACAACGATGCCAATGTTCTAACCCTTGGCGGCAGAGTGATTGGACTGGGCCTTGCCGAGGAAATCGTAAAGATGTTTATCTGCACTCCCTTTGCAGGTGGAAGACATGGCCGCAGAGTTGAAAAGATGATGAACATCGAGGCGAAATACCACAAAGCGTAGGAATCGGTTAAATCCCTGAGCGGGCGGGATGCCGGTTATGGTAAGGCTGCGAGCGAGGCGATGGCAAAGTGCTATATCAACGGGATTGCTTTATGCTGCTTCACAGGGATCAGGCGGTTGATGGCAATGCTGATGTTTAGTATCCGGTAAATACCATAAAGTTTTTACCAATTGAGTTGCAAAACAGGAATCTTTACGGCATGGTTCTTGAACCAATACCAGTCTTCAGCCTGTTGGACTGCAAGCTTACAACCATAAGGCCCAAACTGTTTTTACAGTTTACCGGAAAACCCCATTGTGAAAAACGGGAAAACTATTAAAATGGTTTAAAACCCGTGGTTATGAGGTTTTGACTACCACCGGATTAAACCCAGGTGCCGGATACGGAAGATTAACCGCAGAGAACGACAATCCGGGAGAAAGCCCTGGGTTTTGGCACAGCCTGTGAAGCTTTGCAATGTGAGGTGTGGTGTATTTCTCAGCAAAGCTGAAGCTTTACGATACGGTTTGCGATACGGTTTGTGCTTCTTGTTTTTTAGTTTAATTTCGGAGAGGGTTTGTTTATGACAGAAGTTATTGTTCCCCAGTGGGCAAAAGATGCAGTTTGGTACCAGATATTTCCCGAGAGATTCCGTAACGGTGATCCGGGCAATGATCCCAGAGTTGAAAATATCGAACATCATAACGGAGAACCTATCAAAAACTGGAAGATCCGTGAGTGGGGTTCAGACTGGTATGCTGCGGATCAGTGGGAAACAGAGAACTTTCCGTCAGTATTCAAATCCATTTATATGCGGCGCTACGGCGGTGATCTTCAGGGTGTTGCTGATAAACTGGATTATCTGAAAGATCTGGGGATAAACGCCATTTATCTCAACCCGGTTTTCCGGGCTGTTTCACTGCATAAATACGATGGAGTCAGCTTCCACCACATAGATGAAACCTTTGGGCCTGATCCCGACGGAGACCGCAGGATGATTGAAGAAGCCTGCGAAACAGACGATCCGGCAACATGGGTATGGACTTCTGCAGACAAGCTCTTTTTAAACCTGCTGGAAGAAGCTCATAAAAGAGAAATCAGAGTAATCATTGACGGCGTTTTCAACCATTCGGGCAGAGGATTCTTCGCTTTTCAGGATATTCTGAAAAATGGCAAAGAATCAAAGTATAAAGACTGGTACAATATTACACGCTGGAGCAAATCGAAACCTGACGGCTTTTATTACAAAGGCTGGTTCGGGTTTGACTATCTGCCTGAGTTCCGCAAGGAAGGGGATAATCTTAACCCCGGATACAAACAGTATCTTTTTAATATCACAAAACGCTGGATGGCTCCCAACGACTCTGTTGAAAAAGGCATAGACGGATGGCGTCTTGATGTTGCCTTCTGCATTCCCCACGGTTTCTGGAAGGAATGGCGGCAGGTTGTCAAGGAGATTAATCCTGAAGCTTACACAACCGCAGAAATTATCGAAATAGCCCCTGAGTATGTAAAGGGCGATGAATTCGACGCAATGATGAACTACCCGTTCCTCTTCTGCGTTACTGAATTCATGTTTGATAAAAAGAATCAGATTACTGCCACGGAATTTGATAAAAGACTATCTGAACTGAGAAATGCATACGATAACGAAACAGGCCTTGTTATGCAGAATCTCCTTTCATCCCACGACACCCCCAGGCTGCGCACATTTATCACAAACCCCGATATGAATCCGAGAGACTGGAGCACGCACCACCCCAAATCACAGCTTGAAAAGAATCATAAATACAGAATAGACAGAGGCGATGAGGAACACAGGCAAATCCACAAACTGGCAGTGCTTTTCCAGATGACATATTCCGGCGCTCCTATGATATATTACGGAGATGAACTGGGAATGACCGGCGCCAATGATCCTGATTGCAGAAAGCCTATGCTGTGGGATGATATTGTTTATGAAGATGAAAAAGTTCATCCTGTAAAGGGTATGAAAAGACCTGTGGAAAAGAATCAACCCGACATGGATCTTTTTGAACACTACAAAAAAATGATTAAAATCCGCCGGGACAATCCGGTTTTAAGAAGAGGAACCACTGAGTCGCTGGTAGCTGAGGATACCCCCGGAATATTCAGCTTTGTAAGAGAGTATGAAGGTGAAAAAGTCTATGTTATCCTCAACAACGGCTCCACTGAATACACTCTGCTTTTCGGAATACCAATGTTCGGAAAAGAGAGTATGACTGATATTCTCAACAATGAAGAAATTAAAAGCGTAAACGGCCATTTTCTGATAAAAATCAAACCCAAATGGGGAGTGATTCTCAGATAGGACTCTTTGTTTACAAAATACTGTTATTGATATTATTAACTGTGATTAATACTGACCTGGCTAAATAACTGAGTTTTATTGTTATTGCCTTTTTAAGTATGTCTTTTTAAAGAGGATCCCCAAAAGGAGTATTGTGTGCATCAAATTGAACTTTTTCTTTTCATTGGCTCGATTCTTATCATTACCAGCATTCTCCTCAGCAAAGCTTCAGGAAAACTCGGAGCTCCCCTGCTCTTAATTTATCTTGGAATAGGAATGCTTGCAGGTTCCGATGGAATAGGCGGTATAGCCTTTGATAATGCATCTGTGGCGCAGGCAGTAGGAGTTGTTGCATTAACCCTTATCCTTTTTTCAGGTGGTCTTGATTCAAAACTTTCCAATGTAAAAAAAGTTCTTCTTCCGGGAATTTCCCTTTCAACAATCGGAATTATCATAACAGCAGTTTCATGCGGATTTTTTATTAAGTATCTGACTGATTTTTCCATGGCGGAAAGTTTTCTTATTGGTGCTATTATTTCTTCCACCGATGCCGCAGCTGTATTTTCAATCCTGCGGGCAAGCAGAGTCAATGTAAAAACCTATCTCACGGATTTACTTGAATTTGAATCAGGAAGCAATGATCCAATGGCGGTATTTTTAACTATTACCCTGATTCATTACATACAAACCCAGCACTTATCTGTTGCAAACTTCATCACCAGTTTCTTTCTGCAGATGACATTGGGAGCCATAGGAGGATATTTATTCGGAAGGTTATCAGTAATTGCAGTAAACAAAATTAAACTCGAATACGAAGGTCTTTATCCGGTCCTTACCTTATCACTTGTTTTTCTTACCTACGGGCTAACTTCATATATCGGTGGAAACGGCTTTCTTGCAGTTTATATCTCCGGTATCATTGTTGGCAATTCAAAAATGATTTATAAAAAGGTATTAATCCGATTTCACGATGGTATGTCCTGGCTAATGCAGATAACGATGTTCCTCACACTGGGCTTACTTGTTTTCCCATCCCAGCTCCCCCATGTAATGGCGCCCGGACTGATGATAGCTCTCTTTCTTATGTTTGCCGCAAGACCTGTGGGAGTTTTTGTTTCTCTTATAAAATCGGGAATCAGCCTGAAAGAAAAACTCTTTATATCCTGGCTTGGTTTGAGAGGCGCAGTTCCGGTAATCCTTGCAACATTTCCCATGGTTGCAATGATTGGAAGTTCGAAACAGATTTTTAATCTTGTTTTCTTTATAGTTTTAACTTCAGCTCTTTTTCAGGGGACATCCGTAGCTTTCGTTGCCCGCCTCCTTAAACTTGATATAAAGGAAAAGGAAAATGACGACGGTTTGATCCATCTGAATCCTGATGAGTGTATCAAATGTAAACTATTTGAAATAAAAGTTGAATGTACTTCGCCCGTTGCAGGAAAGCAGATAATCCAGTCCGGTCTTCCTGAAAATGCAAGGGTTCTTCTTATAAACAGAGATGGAAACCTGCTTTCTGCTTTTGGAACGACAACAATAAATGAAGAAGATGTGCTTTTAATTGCAGCAGAACCCATGGATTTCACGAATATAGCTTTAAAAATTAATCCAAAGAGCAGCGCAGTTTAAAGTTTGAGTTCTCCTACGGCAATCTTATCATAATCAGTGGTTATCAGGACATTCTGTTTATAGTGGAAATGCGGGACTGCTTTTCCTGTGGTGATTTCCTGAATTATTTCGCCATTATCTCGATTGATTATGAGAATTTTTCCCTGGCCGCTTATAAGTATATGTCCGCTTTCGGTTACATAAGGTTTTCTGGCAAGGCTTGCGGTGGTCAGTCCGGGATTGACATCCCATAATTTCTTTCCATTGCTGCCGTTGAGATAATAAGTTTTTCCATCGCTGCAGCTATACAGAATGTTGTTATTTCTGTCAACAACAGGCGAAGTAATTACTCCCTTGAAATCAGTTTCCCATTTTACCTTTCCGGTGCTGCATTCAAAAGCCTGAATCTTTCTGCTTTGATTATTTCCGAAATACAGGGTTTGTTCTCTGCTAACCGCTATGTTTGTGCATTTATGGGGATTGTCGATTCTGATTTCATATTTGTGAATGCCGGTTATGGCATCCATAGCTCTCAGGGTTCCATCACAGCTTATTATATAAATGCTGCCCGCGCATCCGATTACCGGATGGCCCTGAATATGATTGCCCGTAACATATTCCCATTGTTTTTCGCCGCTTTTGCAATTAAGGGAGAACAGAGTATTTTCACCTACGCAGATTGCATTCCCATTAACAAGTTCAGGTTTGGATGAAATTGAAAATGTGGTGATTTTGTGCGCCCAGTTTTCCTGACCTGATACCGGTTCTATGGAATGAACATATCCCTGTCTGTCTCCTGCAATAAGATTACCTTCGTAATCGCTAACCACAGGCGCGGTAAACTCCCGCCTTTCGTCAATGGTGTTTTTGAGCACTCCGTTTTTTGAGTCGATTATATAGATCCTGTTGGAGCCGTCTTTGATAAATATAAGACCTGTGGGAGCAAGGACAGGATTGCCTGTGAAGCCTGTTTTTCCCGTTGACTGCCAGCTCCATAATATTTTGTATTTTGAAGCTTGCTTTTCTTTTCCGAAATCCAATAAATCATTATTTCTGGCAGGATTATTTCCTGATTTGTCTGTGTAATCTACCACTTGCACCCTCCCTGGATTCATCCTCATAGAAAAACAAATATATTTATTTATCAGTTAAATTAAAAAAGTCGGAAAGTGCAGTCGTCAGACTCAGTTTTTCAGTAAAATTCCACAGTCACCAAAGGCAGTAAAAAATGCAGCTTTACTGCAAGTTAATAAAGCTGCATTCTGTTGTTTCGAATTCTCTGGCTTCCTCAATGAATGAAGAAACCCCTTCAAACTCCTTATATACGGACACAAACCGCATATAAGCCACCTCATCTACCTGACGGAGTTTTTCAACTACAAATTGTCCGATCTTAATAGTTTCAATTTCTGATAAGGATGATTCCCTAATACTCTTTTCAATACAATCAACAATATTGAGGATGGCATCTTTACCAACCCTGCGTTTGTTGAATGCACTGAGAATTCCCTTTTCAAGTTTTCTGCGATCAAAAGGTTCTCTTCTGCGGTCTTTTTTTATGACCATCAGAGGAAGACCGTCATAGCGCTCATAAGTTGTGTATCTGTATTGGCAGCCGAGGCATTCCCTTCTGCGCCGGATACAGGTTCCCGCCTCAACGAGGCGGGAATCCACAACTTTACTTTCGGTATGTTTACAGTGGGGGCAAAGCATTATTAGCCTCCCTGTCTCCTTAAGAATGCAGGTACTTCAAAGTCTTCCGAAGCCAGACTGGGTCTGAATGCAATCTCTTCCTCTTCGATGTAGTGTCTGGGTGATCCAAGCTCTGTGGGAGCTGAGAAGCCTGTGGCAATAACCGTGATTTTGATTTCGCCCTCAATATGCTCATCAACAACTGCACCAAAGATGATTCTTGCATCGGGATCAACTGCCTTGGAAATAATTTCCGCAGCTTCGTGGATTTCCATAAGGGACATATCTTCGCCGCCGGTGATGTTGAAGAGAACACCTTTTGCTCCTTCGATTGTAGCTTCGAGGAGGGGGCTTGAAATAGCAGCCTGAGCCGCTTCCACTGCTCTCTTTTCGCCAGTGCCGATACCGATACCCATAAGGGCTGAACCGGCATTTCTCATAACCGACTGTATGTCTGCAAAGTCAACATTGATTTTACCGGGAGTGGTGATTATATCGGAAATGCCCTGAACTCCGTATCTCAGAACATTGTCAGCCACCCGGAATGCATCTATGAGTGATGTTTTCTTATCAACAACCTGAAGAAGTCTGTCGTTGGGGATGGTGATGAGGGTATCAACTCTTTCTTTAAGTTCATTGATGCCTTTTTCCGCCATCATCATCCTCATTCTTCCTTCGAATGAGAAGGGCTTTGTAACGACGGCAACTGTCAGCGCTCCAACTTCCTGGGCAACAGCCGCAAGCACCGGAGAAGCTCCTGTTCCCGTTCCTCCGCCCATTCCGCAGGTGATGAAAACCATATCGGCGCCATCAAGAACCTGTCTGATTTCATCAGAATTTTCTTCGATAGCTTTTCTGCCGATTTCCGGGTCGCTGCCGGCGCCAAGACCCTTGGTAATATTGCCGCCGATGTGAATCCGCTGATCGGCGTCGCACAGGAACAATGCCTGGGCGTCTGTGTTTATGGCGAGAAATTCAACGCCCTTCAAACCTTCCTGAATCATCCGGCTCACTGCATTACAGCCGGCGCCACCAATGCCAACCACTTTTATTCCTGCAAAAGATTCAAGACTCGTTTTCTGTCCCTGCAGATCAAGGGTATCCGACATAAAAATTCTCCTTCCAAAGACCATAGAGTACAACTATTAGTCTGTATATACAAATCTTTTCTTAACTAATTAATCAGAAAGCAAAAATTTACTTCTTCAATAAGCAAAAAATACCTTGTGGATAACCGGATTTTTTAAAAAGCCTGAATTACCCAGTCCCAAACCCGCTTAAATGAAGTAAACATGCCGTGAGAGATATTTGCCTTCACAACAGGACTCTTTGTGCTGGTCTTCTTCCTTGTGATAGCACAATTCAATGCTCCGACCACACCTGCAAACTCAGGATTGCCTTCCCATTCCTTGAGTCCTGCGATGTTAATAGGCTTTCCGACTCTTACCCTGAGTTCGAGAACTCTTGATGCGAGGTAATGAATATCTTTAAGCCTTGCTGTGCCGCCGGTGAGAATCACTCCCACGGGAATGATTCCTATTTCATTGAGCTTTCTGACTTCCCTGCCGACCAATTCAAAAATATCCATAAGTCTGGCTTCTATGGTCTGAGCAAGCAACTTGCGCTGAACATCCACAATAATTCCGCTGTCTGCGAAATCCTCTGCTTCGATGATTTCATTCTGCTCGTCGTTATTGAGACGATCCGCACAAGCTGAACCTTTCTGCACTTTCAGTCTTTCCGCCTCTGAGAGAGGAATTTTGAAAGTCAGAGCTATATCATAAGTAATCTTATCGCCTGCGATAGGTATAGTACGGCAGCTTATCAGACTTCCACCCTTGTAGGCGGCTATCTTCGTTGTACCGGCTCCGATATCAACCAGCAATATGCCGACTTTTTTCTCTTCGTCTTTCAGAACAGTGCCGGCGGCGGCGATGGTGGAATAGATATATCCATCCTTCTCCAGCTCCAGCTCTGACATTTCAAGAGCGAGATTAATGTTCTGCATATATGCTTTTGCGCCGGTAACAACAAAGGCATCGACTTCGAGAATTTTGCCCTGCATACCCACCGGATCATCAACGACAATATAACCGTCAATGCAAAAACCACGTGGTATCACATGCAGTATTTTTCTGTCAGCCGTAAGCGATATACCGCCGGCCATCTGAACAACTTTGGTGACATCTTCGGCGGTTATTTTGTAACCTTTGCCGGTAATGTCAATTTTGGCTTTGTTGTTCTTAATCTGAATATGCTCTCCGGTTATTCCGGCGAACACCGAATTGACCCTCATACCGGCGGAGTTTTCCGCTTCTATGACGGCGAGTTCAAGAGCGCGTGCACATTCCTTGAGGTCTGTGACCACTCCTGCTTTTATTCCGTGGGAGGGTGTATGGCCTCTCCCTATAATTTCGAGTCCTGTTTCAGGACTGTATTCCGCAATCAGACAACTAATTTTGGAAGTACCCATGTCTACAGCAACGACAGTGTTTTTAGGCACTTCATTCACCTCCGAGGTTTACTGATGATGGCAAACTAAGCCCGACGAATATCAGTTTCCCCGGACGCTGGATCAAATTTTAACAACATTCGGCTCCTTAAAACCTTTTGATTCAAAACTCAACGAGCTTTTTCAGCTTTTTATAATTTTCGTGTTGAATTTTGCTCAATTTTTGGTATTTCAAAAAACCATGACAACCATTTTCCCGGGATTGACGACTTCCGAAACTTCACAATCGGAAACCACATCCGACAAGGAAAACTACAACCTTACTCCACTTCAAAGACTAAAATTAGCTTGTTCGCCTTAAAATCCTCCCCGTTAAAATCAAAAATTTTAAAATTTATTTATTTATTTTTTTGAATTTTTTTCACATTAAATTTGCGGTATAATAAGTATTGGACTGAAAGCTCTAATCCTTTACAGGAGTAAGCAAAACAGTCTCATTGATCTTTTTCTTTCTGAGCCATTTTCTTATTTCTTTTTTCAAACCAGGTGATCCTGACCTCAAACCAAATCCAGCCACCACAAGATCATCACTGCTGCTGATATATGATGATACAGATTTGGTAAATTTTCCGGTTTTTACAAGAGATAGTGCTGCAGCTCGTTTCTTAACGGAATCGCCGCTGTTATCCAGTATATCCTTTAATATGGCGGCAGCTTCCCTCTCCCTTGTTTCACCAAGAGCATAAATAGAACATTCGGCAAGTTTGGTATCCGATGAACCGGAACATTCAATAATGGTTTTAACCGAGCCGGGGTTTCCGATTTTGCCCAGAATAAGAACAGCCATTGCTGCTGCATCATATTGTTCGCCTACGGCGATTTTTTCAAAAATTTCAGGGGAGAGATTACTGTATGGTGGAGGGAGAAGCCACATTGCACGTTTACGGATTATGGTATTCCCGTCTTTTACTCTTGACATAAGCTCATCAACACAATTATTCCCTACCCGTGCGATGGTGATTTTCATAAAACCATCGAAGCTTAAGTTCATCGGTTTCATTAAAGATTCAGGCTTTCCCCGGTAATAATCAAAATCATCAGGGCTAAAGCTGTTTGTATCTGTTTTAAAAACGGAATCGGGGTCATCTATGACCATCAGGATTGTATTTAAAGCTGTTTCCTTATCGAGGTGAACAAGTTCATCGAGGGCATTCTTTCTTTTTTCATCATCATACTGGTATTTCCATCTGAACTTTCCGGTTTCGGTATCAAAGGAATACTTCTTTTTCAGGATGATTTTCTGCCAGTATTGCGGTGAAGATAATTCAATTTTTCTGTATGTCTGAAAGAGAAATATTGTCAAAAGGAAAAGAAGGGAAAAAATAAGTATCTTTAACCGCAAGCTTATTTGTTTTTTAATTTTTTCTGTTTTCATATAAAATTAGTAACCTCGGACCTTCTTCCCTGAAAAGCAGAAGTTATCAGCAGGAAAAAGTTATCAGCAATTCAGTAATGATGGGGTTCCGGGGGCAACAAACCTTATACCAATGAATTAGTAAAACCTACTCCAGTTTCCAGCCCAAAAACTCTTGTTTTTCAAGGAGAGAGGTTCGGAGGGGAACCTCGCTTTTTTAAAAATGCGTGGTTCCCTCTGACGGTCCCCAAAACCCCACGATCCAACGGTCGGTCCCCAATTCAAAAGTTTTGGGAAGGCGGGTGCCCGCCCCAGGGTGGGCGCGGGGAAACTTTTTCCAAAAAAGTTTTCTCCGGGAGCTGGGCAAGCCGCTACAATCCTAATGATCGTTCAGACAAATCCATGCCTTAATTCATTGGCATTGGGATTGCTGATTTTCAGTACAGCTCAACTATAAAAAATAGTCTTAATGAGCTACCTGCTCGGTTTTGCTGAATTTTTCAACGCCTTCGAAGGAATTGAAAAACACGGTCTGTTCCATATCAACTCTCTTTCCGTGCATAGCGGAAGGAGCTGATTCCTCTGAGGGATAACCTGTTGGAAGAATAGCAACGGGGATTATGTTTTCAGGAAGTCCGTATGCCTGTATAACTGCTGCAGGATCAAAATATCCGACCCAGGTGCTGCCGAGGCCAAGGTTGGCGATTTCCATCATCATATGGGTTGTAACAATACTCGCATCTATTTCTCCTTCGTCCTTATTATCATGCTTTCTTTTCCAGCTTACTGTTTTGTCATAACACACAAGTATGGCGAGAGGGGCGTTAAAATGATACTGAGTGCATTCTTTCAGTTTTGCAAGGTTTTCCTCCGAATCCAGAACCAGAATCCTCTGAGGCTGGAAATTGACCGCTGTGGGAGCCAGTCTTCCCGCTTCAAGTATCTTGTCCAGTTTTTCCTTTTCAACCTTTTTGCCGCTGAACTTCCTGACTGAATACCTTTCCTTTGCCAAATCGAGAAAATCCATTTTACTACCTCCATATTAATTAATATTTACAAAATTCTTATCATTAAGTAATGGTCTTCCATAGGCAGCAAAATCGCAGCAACCATCTTCAATAAGCCTGTTGCCTCTGGCTATGGTATCTATACGGTTTACTGCAATTATCGGAATACCGGTCTTTTGTTTTATCCGGGACGCCGCGAATACAGTGCTTTCATACCCATAATTTTCAGGCAGATTAAAAACTCTGTCAGAAGGTATTCCGGAAGAAACATGAAGCATATCCACACCCATATGCTCAAGAAGATTTGCTGTGGAGACATCCTCTTCTTCGTCAACACACCAACCCATTCTGTACGATACAATAAAATCATTCCCTGAAAACTCTTTTATTCCAGCTACAATCTGTTTTGCCAGAAAGAATCTTTTTTCCTGACTTCCTCCATAATCATCGGTCCTTTGGTTCGAAATGGATGAAGATACCATATTCAGGAAAAATGTATGAGCGCCATGAAGTTCAACTCCATCAAGACCTGCTTTTTTACAGTTCTCTGCAGCTTGTATAAAATTATCCCGTATTATTTCCATCTCTTTGACAGATAGTAAGTTAACATCTCTTGTATTTTTGTCATAAAAAGCAAATCCGGGCAAACCAAGCTGTGCAAAAAACCGGGTTCCGTTTTTCCGGCATTCACTGGCAATGCAGCTAAGATAATCGATATGCTCCTCAGAATATGCTCCGGCGCCGCCTGCAATTTCCCTGTCTTTATCAACTGAAAGAACCTGACTCACAATAAGCCCGATACCTTTATCAGCTCGTTCCACATAGTGGTTAACAAGTTTTTCGCTCATAACGCCGTTTTTACATGTAAGATCAAATCTGACCATTGGCGCCATCACGATACGGTTTTCAAATAAAACTTCCCCAATCTGTATGGGGGTATGAATATCTGCCATTAGTTCCACCCTTTTCCCGCTTTCAATTAACATCTTTTTCTATTATAATCAGATTGTATTAAAAAGATAGTACGCACTATTTTGTAGCATACGCACTAAAAGGAGAGAATTGTTGATGGAGAACCTTTGCAGGGGAAAACGGGCACCTTTTGAGGACACACTGGACATCGTGGGCGGAAAGTGGAAACTGAAAATAATATACGAACTTGCCTGTGAAAAAGTGGAAAGATACGGGGAACTCAAAAGAAACATTCCGGGGATTACACACAAAATGTTAAGCTCCCAGCTAAAAGAACTTGAACAGGACGGAATGATAATCAGAACCGAATACCCCCAAATCCCGCCAAAAGTAGAGTATTCCCTGTCCCCCAAAGGAAAATCATTTTTGCCGATTCTGAATCAGATGTGTGACTGGGGAAAGGAAAACGAAGGAAAACACCCCACTATTTCATAAGAAACCCCGGCCGATCAGGATAGATCCATGTTGCCTGCTGCTCGTTGGAGAAGAAATTGCCGGCGAGTTTTACAGATGACAATTTGCCTGTTTCAATATTACAAACATATAAGTATGTTTCAAAACCAGCTCTCGAAATATTTGAACATTTTGCACCAAAAAACAACACCAGGCTGCCATCGGGAGAAAATTTACAATCTTTGATGCATTTGATATCATCCGGCAAACTAAGCTGTTCAAACTTATTACTGTTTTTTGTTTTAAGATAAACAAACTGATTTCCGAGTGAAATCAAAATCCCATGCTCTGTCCAATCCATATAAGGTCTGACTGAATAATAAGTATCCTTATACTTCTTACTAAAAACATTTGTTACACTCTGATTAGCTATATTTAAATTAAAAACACTAATTGTTTTCCCATCAGCAGATTCTTCCGATTGAGCAAAAAGTATCGATTTGCCATCAGGCGACCAATAAAAATTACTCGAATTGTCACGATTCATAATACACCTACCACGTACTTTTTTAGTCCATAAATGCTTCCAATCATAAGATCTGTAGCAGGAAATCATTGTTGATATTTCAGTTGTCAAGGGATTTACAGTATTATATCCTGAAATACATTTGGAACTATCAGGAGATATAGATAATGACTCTGGCCAAAAATAACCTACTTTTATTTTCTTAAATTCAACTTTTTCAACACAATTATCAGCATCCAAACCAATTCGGGAACATCCTGAAATAGAATTGTGGTCAATAAGAAAGCCTGACA
>JAJTBE010000152.1 GCA_021287065.1 Bacillota bacterium | reverse complement strand
GATCAAAGAAATGATCACCAAACTGGGCTTAGATTTCAGACTTATGACCCAATACACCAGCTTCGTTGCTGTTGAGGAAAAAGTGGTAAACAAAGACGGCAAAACCGAAACCATAGCAGTCCCCGTGGAAATGCCCGACGGCGTAAGCCACGAAGGTGTGTTTGGAGAAGCTGAAGATGCTTCACCTACAACAGGCAGAGGTTATTCCGGAGGAGCAATGAAAAGCAAAGGAGCGCCGGCAGGTTCAGGTTCTTACTCAACTGCTGCCCCCGCTCCCATGTCAAAACCCGCCCCGATGAAAAAGTCTGCAATAATGGCTGACAAGGACGAATCAGGTTATAGCGAACCAGTGGTTGCACCTGAGAAAAAGATTGACGAATCCCTGAAAAACATCGCAAACCGCGTAAAATCCCAGGGCAGGGAAGGCAATCTCAAACTTGCCAATGTGGAAGTAAGACACGGTAAAGTCCACCTGATTCTTACCGTAACCCATGTCTCCGGCAAAATGCTAAACAAACTCAACTCCGCAGGTTTCAGAATTGTCAACGTTTCAAAAATGCAGAAACTTGTTACCGGCATTACATCCGTTGACAAAATCAACGCCATTGCAAAACTGGACTTCGTGGTAAAAATAGACCCCATGCCCTCCTTCGCCAAATCGGTGACAATGGCAGGAGAAAAGGAAACACTGGTCAGCTTCCTGAAAAAGGCAATAAAAATGATGAACTAAACCTGAAAACGAAAAGAGGAGATCCGCATAAGGCTCTCCTCTTTTTTATGGCAGGAAAATTATATTGCTGCAGAGATTGTGTAAAAACAACTCTTAGAAAAACTCCAAACCCATTCCAACATTGCATTTGTTTGTTTTCCGCATATTCTGATGCCTCTGGGAACAGTTTAATAGGGCAATGCCACTGAATTAGCAAAAACAGCTCCAATCCCAATTCCAAATACTCCTGTTTTTCAAGGAGGGAGGTTCGGAGGGAAACCCGCTTTTTCAAAAAAGCGTGGTTCCCTCTGACGGTCCCCAAATCCCCCCGGTCCCTGGTCGGTCCCCAATTTCCAGAGTTTGGGATGGAGGTCCGGAGGAAACTTTTTCAAAAAGTTTCCTCTGGGAACTGGGCAAATCGGCACAAGCCTCGTGAGCGATTACACAAATCCATGCCTTAATTCATGGGCATTGGGTTATAGGGATTGTGTAAAACTGTGTTTTTCACAACTCAAAACCCATTTCGACATCGGATTTGGTAGTCTCTTGCTAAATCAGATGCCCCTGGAACCAACCCCCGATTTCAATCGGGGGAAAGTCGGAACCCCATAACCACAAGCTCAAACCATTTCCAATGGTTTCCCTTTTATATAATTTCTCCCTGAATTGGAGCCATTAATTTTTCAAATTTTGTTCTTTATCCTGAAAAACGACTCTGCATAACAGCTTTTTACACAGATACCCCGGATTTTCCATTATCTCCCGTTTTTCTTTGCTTTTTCAGCCTGATTATCAACACCCATCTGCAGCCTTCTCAAGAAAGCTCCTTTTCGATTGCTTTTGCTTTTCCGGGCAATATCCGCTGGTGTTTCTCCCTTGTTGTTTTTTATGTTGGGGTCGGCTCCTGCGTTTAGCAGGATGCGGGGGTCGATGAAGTAATTTTTGGGTAAAGCGGCAGCATAATGAAGGGGTGTATTGCCGAGTTTGTCTTTTATATTAGGATTGGCTCCGAATTTTAAAAGTAATACAGCTTTGTACGCTACAGGTTTGATTATTGCATAATGCAGAGGAGTTCTTCCATCATAATCTCTAATGTTGGGATTTGCATTGTTAATGAGTAGAAGACAGGTTATCATTGCCGATCCTCCGCATACCCCATATTTAACATTATGATGAAGGGGAGAGCTTCCATGTTTATCTATGACATTTATACTGAACCCGTTTTTTATATAATAGTTTACCATATCGTAATTGCTTCTAAAACAGGCATAGTGTAACGGAGTCGCGTTATTTCTGTCTTTTTGGGGGATGTCTGCTCCATGTGATTTGTAAAAATCCAGCATTAAGGGACTACTTACACAAAAGGCAGGAGTCTTTCCGTTGTTATCAATAGCATTGATATCAGCTCCAGCATTAATGAGCAATCTGGCTATCAGCGGAGACCTTGTTATATGCAGAGGGGTCTGTCCCAACTTATTGTGGTTATTTACATCAGCACCGTTGGCTATAAGGAATTTTATTTCATCAATTGCCAGAGCTGATACACTGTTATATAGTAATGAATTTCCTTCTTTATCTTTATCATTAATATTCCATCCTTTTG
>JAJTBE010000137.1 GCA_021287065.1 Bacillota bacterium | reverse complement strand
AATATCTCTAAGTTCTAACCCTTTAGGAAGTATTTTATCAAACTTGTTTTTAGCTCCATGTGAGAATCCTGCTCCAGCAAATAAAATAGCTTCACCATCAAGCGCATTTAAAACAGCCTCTTGAATATCCATATTTTTTTCTCCTTTTTCTTATATTTTGAATTAGGTAAAACTGTATTTGGAAATCTAATGAAGTAAAATATTTTCAACAAAAACAAAACCTGTTATCATTTGTCTAATTTGCTCAATTATTACATTTATTCTGTATCTATTACGATGGTTTTTATGAATATTAATTGCTGAATTATTATACAAGATTATATTCTTCCATTACTACAACAGATATTTGGCTGAATTACAGACAAACAATATGTATCAAAAAAGAACATGCATAGACATTCACGCCTGATTTTCTTCTTTATTCCAAAAAAAAATCCTTCCTGGTTAAGGTTTTAAATCATAATCAAAACGAAAAAAAAAACATAAATGGATTTAATCCTTGCTGGCAGCATTCAATATCCCGTTCAAATTATGAATAATCCTTATGTTTTGACTTTCTTTCCTTCATCAAATACCCCCCTCTACCTCACCCACCGAACCCCATTCCCTAATTCATTCATCAGCACATTAACATGTCCCCAGCCTACGGGGAAGGATTCTGCTTTGCTTTCTCCTCCTACGCGGTTGCCTTCTATGGTGGGGATTTCTGAGATGTTCAGGTTGAGTTTCATGGAGCGTATGCTTATCTGGTATTCAATGGGGAAGCGGCGTTCGTCGGTGTTCAGTTTGTTGAATATGTTCCGGCGGATGGCTCTGTATCCGTTTATGGTGTCTGTTACATAGTTTTTTTTGTTCCAGATGGTGTTGGCTATCCAGGTGAAGGTGCGGTTTACCCAGGCTCTGGGGCGGAAGAAGTGGTCGTCTTCTTCGTTTCTGCTTTCTTTCATAAACCTTGATGCGATGGCTACATCGCTGCCTTTTTCGATAGCTTCGAAGAGTTTTGGGATGTCCGATGGTGTTTCGTTTCCGTCGGGGCTGAAGTACAGGAGGATATCGCCTGTGGTGTTCCGCAGTGCTACGCGGAAAGCTTCTCCTCTGCCTTTGATTTCCTGATCGAGGATTCTGATTCCCTTTTCTTTGAGGAATTCTCTTGTGCCGTCGGTGGAACCGCCGTCAACGGCTACCACTTCGTCGATTCCTTCGAAGGGTATTTGATCGTATAGTTCTTTTAAACCTGCTATTTCGTTTAGGGTAAGCAGAACGAGGGTTTTAGTCATTGCTTCAGTCCTTCATGAGGAATATTATTTTCAGTCCCCGGAAAAGATCGGTAAACTGTTTCCAGGAGCGGATTGTGGTGAGCCGCCTCAGGGCGTAACCGGGGCGGAGGTAAAATTTAAAATATGCGTCCCGCATCATATCGGAAAGCTTCTTTTCATCCCAATGTTTGCTCGGTACATGCGGAAAGTCCTTCTTTGAAGCCTGCAGAAGTGTATATTTTTTCCAGAAATCGGGATCAATATAACCCCTTCTCACAGATTCGTCAAATAGGGGAGTTGCTGGAAGCGGCGTGGTTATTGAGAATGAAGCCCAGTCCAGATCAAGCTCTCTGGCTATATCCACTGTAGCTTTGTATGTATCAGGGGTTTCGTCAAGATAACCAATCATAAAGTATCCGCGGGTGATAAAATTATGCTTCCGTGCGGTTTTAAATGCCCAGCGGACCTGTTCGAGGGTTATGCCTTTCTGCATAATTTCCAGAATATCGGGATCGCCGGATTCAACGCCCATGTGAAGCCCGTAACATCCGGTTTCCTTAAGGGCGATCATCATAGCCTCTGTGATGGTGTCAACCCGGGTACGGATATTCCATCGGAACTTCAGCTTTTTTTCCTTGATGAGACTGCATATTTTGAGAACCCGGTTTTCGTTGAGGGTGAAAGTTTCGTCAAACATGACGATCTCTCTGGCGCCGTATTGTTTTACATAGGTTTCGATTTCAGAAACAACATCCTCAGGTGTTCTGAACCTGACACGATCCCCGCAGTAAACCTGAGAGCAGAAACCGCATTTGTAAGGACATCCCCTTGAAGATACCATGGTGAAAAAGGGATATTCGAGGGTCAGACATTTGTAGCGGTCCAGTGGGAGCATATCCACAGCGGGGTGGGGAAGCATACTCAGATCCTTTATGTAATCCCTGGGCTGGTTCATTTTGAAAACGCCGTTGGCTTTAACGGCGGTTCCGGCTATGTCGTCCACAGGTTCTCCCTTTTCCATTTTTCTGACAATCTCCAGCATTGTTTCTTCGCCGTCGCCGATTGCAGCCATGTCTATAAAGGGAAATGATAATGATTCTTCAGGATAAACTGAAAGATGAGGACCCCCGGCTATTATTAATGCATTTGGGAGAGCTTCCCTCGCCAGCTTCGCCGCCTCCACCGCTCCGGGCCAGCCCACGGTGGTGGAAGTGATTCCCACAATATCAGCCCCTGTGGAAGCTACTTTCTGCCTGTAATCGTCAGGGGAGAGCTTCAGGGCGTGAGCGTCGAGTATATCAACGGGATAACCGTTTTTACGAAGGTATGAAGCGATATAGCCGATTCCAAGCGAAGGATAAACCTGCAGGGTTTCCTCAGCTTCTTCGGGTATGGGCCTGATATTTGCATTCTGATGATATTTTACAAGCAGCGTGAAAGGCTTCTTCATTTTTTGTCCGATTCTTTTATCTTCTTGTCCAGAACCTGTAAGCTTTTTGTGAGTATGGTTTTGTTTACGCCCTGAAACGGTTCCGGTTCTCCCGGTGAATAACGGGCGAGGAACTGTGCCATATATAAGCCGTCGGCTATTTTGGTTTTGATATAATCATTCTGCTTGTCGGTAAGCAGATTTTTGACCAGCTTATTTGATTCTTCGGTAACTTTAGCTTCGTCGTGGAGCTTTTTTACAGCAGGCAGAATTTTTGCAGCCTGCTGAGGTGTCAGCTTGTGGTCCGTGCTTTTCTGAAGCTCAGCAACACCCCACAGCAAATCCGAAAGCACCCATCTGTGCAGAATATAATAAGTCTCAAGCTTCTGTATATCCTGAGTAGTAAGGTCCCTTCCCTTTGGCAGAACCGGATAGCTGATAACTCTTCCTCCGGGATTCTGTCCGGGCAATCCGCCGTTTGCTCCTCCGGGCTGAGGCTGCCCCGGCTCGCCGGGCTGCCCTCCGGGTGGAGGCTCCATCTGCTGTCCGGGTTGTGTGCCGGGCTGGGGTTCAGTCTGCTGCCCCGGCTGTCCCTGTCCACCGGGCTGAGGCTCCCCTCCCTGTCCGGGAGGCTGCATATTGCCGCCGGGAGGCGCAGGCGCCGACTGTCCGCCCCGTATATTGTTCTCTCCTCCGCCGGGCATCTGCTGGGCGCAGGAAAGTATATTCCGTCCGCTCATCAGGTAATAAACCTGTGAACATAGACAGGCAATAAGGATTATGGTAAATAATCCCTTAAAAAGATTTTTCTTATTCATCATAAAGTTTGTCATAATCATCGTCCTCGTCAGAGGAATACTCCGATTCGAAGCCTCCGGGGTCTTTGTCAATGCCGCTTGCTAATTCTTCATGTCTGATATTGCCGGCGCATACAACGCAGTATCTGTTTGAACCGCCGTAACCTGCACAGTCAACACAAATCCCCAGGCCCGCCGAATCGCAGAATATGCAGATTTCTTCAGGCACTTCGTTAAAACTTACTCCACAGATCGAACAATCTCTTTCCATATCAATTATCTCCGCTATTTTTTGTTTTTAAGCATTTGATAAACCTGCCCCGAGTAGGTCTCGATAGATTCCGGAGGCAGAGGCTTCAGTCCGCCCCTTTTCAGACACATCTGACGATAAATATACCTTAGCTGTTCATCAGTAAGGGTCTCTCCGATTGTTTGCTGGGCAAAGGGAATGGCATCACCGGAATCCGCTTTCATTTCGATGATTTTTTTCAGCTTAACCGCCTGTTCCTTCGAAAGAGCAAGTTCTCCCTGCTCTTCAAGAATGAGAACTCCGTAAACAATAGCCTTGAAATAATCCTGCCCGCCCTGCATTTCGAATTTTGCGTTTTTCATATCATCGGGCATTCCGGGCACAATGGGACCTTTGGGCCTGACGGAAAGGGGAAGCATAGGTTCGTCCTGACCTTCACCGTGTGAAGCGGGCACAACGGGCCTCGGTCCGGTTCCGATGGTCTGAACCGTTACTTTCTCGCCTTCCTGTTCCGGATCTTGTCCCGGCACCGGCTGTGGAACTCCCGGATCGTGCCCCTGTAGTAGAATTCTGGATTCTATCAGTCCTTTTTTACTCAGCTCCACTGGATCATGAAAAAGCATAATGTAAACCTGGACGCCTGCAACAAGCGCCAGAAGCCAGATTATAAAATTACCTTTAAGGGACATTTTCGCCTCCGGGATTAACTGCAATCAATAATAACAAAAAAGAAACTCAATTTCAATTTATTTTGTTATTATTGCTAAAAGGGATTTTTTTTCCCCTAATTAAATATAATTTTCGACCCGGAAAGGAGAGAGTGCCGGCAGTGTGCCGGAATCTTACCGGTTTATAAGGATAAACACCGCATAGTTGAATCTGCTGAGAGATGCAATCACGACGGTTGTTTAACCTGAAACCACCAAATCAAACAATGCAACAAAACCAAGAGGTGAAAATAAATGGTATCAGAAGAAACCAGACAAAAAGTAGAAGCTGCTCTGGATCAGGTAAGACCCAGACTCCAGATGGACGGCGGAAATGTTAGACTCGTTGATATAGTTGACGATGTTGTAAAAGTGGAACTGGAAGGAGCCTGCAAAGGCTGCCCCATGAGCCAGCTTACTCTTCAGATGGGCATTGAGCGCACAGTGCTTAAAGAGGTCCCTGAGATCAAAAGAGTAGAGGATATCAACTCCAAGATGCCCCCTGAAATGCTTGAGCGTTTCAGAAAAATGTATGGAGCAGAGGAAAGCGCCGAGTAATCACGGAGGTAGCACCCCTGTTATTTATCAGTAAAACAGAAGAAACAAAAAGCGGGTTCGCCGTCAAGTGCGGCACTCCCGCTTTTGTTCCATTTACCCTTGCTTTTTGCGCCTGCGCAATTATTGCTGTTTATGAAATCCTCAGAATAAACCATCTGGCTTTTCCATTTATGACCAATGGCAAACCTCTCGGTTTTCCGGGATTTCTCCCTGCAGCACTGCTTTGTGGAGCCATTACAGCTCTGACGGCAAAAAATACAATCATAGCCGATTCGGAAAAAATTACATTCGAAAACCGTATTTTTCTGATTTTTAAAACCAGCTTCAGTGAAAACTGGCAAGACATTACAGAAATCAGGTTAGTCCCAGAAAAAAGGTCCATTTATACGATCCATATTGTAAAAGGTGAGACAGTAATTAATACTTTCATCAGAGGATCAAAAGAAAAAACAGAAGAGATAGCGGAAAAACTCAAAACATATCAAACCTTATCCACCCCTCAAACCCCATAACCCCAAATTCCGCAAGCAAACCTCAATAACCACAACCCCCTGCCAACGACTGCCGGATCGCAGGCATCCCGCCTGCTCCGGGTCCCAAACCAACCGCCAACCGCCAGCAACCCCCCATAACCACAAGCCTGGCCACCCTCCAATACCACTGAATCAGTAAAAATTACTCGAATCCCCAGTCCCCATACTCTTGTTTTTCAAGGGAGGAGGTTCGGAGGAGACCTCGCTTTTCCAAAAAAGCGTGGTCTCCTCTGAGGGTCCCCAAATCCCCACGGTCCCCAAACCCCACGGTCCCCGGTCGGTCCCCCAATTTAAAAGTTTTGGGATGGAGGTCCGGAGGAAACTTTTTTTAAAAAAGTTTTCTCTGGGAGCTGGGCAAATAGTTACAATTCTCGTGAGCGTTCAGGCAAATCCATTCTTTTATTCGGTTTATTGTGTTTTCCAACGAGGGGTATCATCTATTATAATTCATTTCTTGGGAAACCCGCTTTTTGAAAAAAGCTCGTTTCCCAAACCCTTCCGGCAAAAACTTTCAGTGCATCATTTTTCTGTTCTCTTTAATTCTGCTTTTTGCATATCGATTTTTATTGCTTTTCTTAACTCATACTTTTTTGAA
>JAJTBE010000114.1 GCA_021287065.1 Bacillota bacterium | reverse complement strand
GGACCCGCAGGTCCGCCCTCGCCGCAAACAAAAACCACAACCCTCCGAATACACGGAAATCCTCCTCATAGCACCACATTTCCATAATTCGATTTATTGTGGCGACAGGGTTAATTCCGGGCGGGAACATTTGCACTACCTCTGCAGCTGGAGTTGTATTTCCATTCCTGAGTTTGTAGAGAGAAAACTGGTTCGTTTTACCGGGGGACAGGCGGGGACGCCTGCGATCCGGCAGTCATTGGCGAAATATAGTGGTTATGAGGTTTGCTGGCGGTTGGCCGGAGGGTGTTGCGGGAGAGCACATTGGCTTTCCCCTACAGGAATTCCGATATCGATTGTAAATCATGCCGGAATGCCCAGTTCCCGGAGAAAACTTTTTTGAAAAAGTTTCCTCGCGCCCACCCTGCGGGCGGGCACCCGCCATCCCAAACTTTTAGAATTGGGGACCGACCGGGGGACCGGGGGGATTTGGGACCGACCAGGGGATTTGGGGACCGTCAGAGGGAATCACGCTTTTTTGGAAAAGCGAGGTCTCCTCCGAACCTCCCTCCTTGAAAAACAAGAGTATTGGGCTTGAGGAGTGGAGAGAATTTTTCTAATTCAGTGGCATTGGGTTGGTGGTTGGTTGCTGGCGGTTGGGGATTGCTGGTTTTGGTTATTTTAACTTATAAAGAAAAAGGACGGTTTTTCATAACCGTCCTTTATGGCGAATATTCTGTTTAACCTTTATGGTCGATACTAATTTGAGGAAATATCCGCTGCAAGCCCGCAGGGGTGTTTTGATTACTGAGGCGGGGGTTAAATGGCATTGCAGCGATTCTTCCGGGTATTAGCATCAGAATTTTACAAATTCATTGTCATCCATATCCATTGGTTCCATTCCCAGATCAATTAAGGCACCGCCTGCACCGGCTTTGTTCTTTCCCTGCGGATGCATTCTTACTGTTGCTTCAGCTATGTCATCGTCGATAATGACACCTTTTCTTGTTTTCGGTTTACCATGTCCGTTTGACGGAGGTGCATTTCTTACTGGTTTTCTGGCTGCTGCGTTTTTTGACGCTGATGATTGAGCTGAATCAGCGGCAAATCTTGACTGTTTTTCTTCATGCCGGGCTTTGGGTGATGTCGCTCTGGATTTACCCATATCCAGTTTGAAGAAGGAGATTATATCCTGCATAGATGAAGCCTGGCTTGAAAGCTCTTCTGCCGTAGCGGACATTTCTTCAGATGCGCCTGCATTTTGCTGAATAACCTGGTCGAGTTGCTGGATTGCTTTGTTAATCTGGTCTGCACCCTGATTCTGCTCATTGCTGGCTACTGTTATTTCCTGAATAAGGTCTGCGGTTTTACGGATTTCCGGGACTATGGTTTCAAGCATCTGACCTGCTTTTTCTGCTATCCTGGTGCTGTTGAGTGAGAGCTGGCTGATTTCTGCTGCTGCATACTGGCTTCTTTCCGCGAGTTTCCTGACTTCGGAGGCTACTACTGCGAATCCTTTTCCGTGTTCGCCGGCTCTTGCTGCTTCTATTGCTGCGTTAAGGGCGAGCATATTGGTCTGTCTTGCGATTTCCTCAATGATGTTGATCTTTTCTGCGATATCCTTCATAGCTTTGACTGTCTGTTTTACTGCTTCGCCGCCTTCCTGGGCATCCTGAGCTACTTTGACGGCAATTTTGTCGGTTTGTAAAGCGTTTTCTGCATTCTGTCTGATGTTTGAAGACATTTGTTCCATTGATGATGATGCTTCTTCCGCTGAAGCAGCCTGTTCGGTGGCTCCCTGTGAAAGCTGTTCTGCGGTTGCGCTCATTTGCTGGCTTCCTGAGGCAACATAGTCTGCAGATGTTTTAACATTGACTACCACATCTTTCAGTTTTTCAACCATGTCGCCCATTGCTTCGATGAGTAAGCCTGTTTCATCTTTTGATTTTGCTTCAAGGTGGAGGGTAAGGTCGCCTTCTGCAAGGCGGTTGGCTGCGTCCACGCCTTCAGAGAGAGGCTTCGTTATGCTGCGGGATATAAAGAGTCCTGAACCGATAGCTATAATAACACCGATCACGATGGCTATCCAGATGTATTTGTTGACCATGCCTGCCAGAGCAATTGCTTTGTTACCGTTTTCATTTGCTACAGTTCCGTTTATATCTGATATAGCTTTGAGTTTTTCCTGTGATGCGAGAAGTGATTTTCTTGATGCTTTATGGGCTTCGTGAATGTCGTTATCGAGTGCTTGTATTCTTTTGTCATTTAATGCTACATTTGCTTCCAGCAGCTTATCTTTTTCCTTATTTAAGTCTATTACCTTCTGGCTGTCTTTTCTCCACTGTTCCCACATCGGCACGAATTCTTTCCATAATACTGCCTCTTCTTTTGTCTGTGGGAGTGGTTCGTAGAGTTTCCAGGCTTCACTGGCTCTTTCCAGTGCGTTGTTGATGTATTCGTACTGAGGGGTCCGGTATTGCATTTCGTTAAAAACAATCAGTCCTCGTTCTCCGGCAAAGACAGCAGTCTGAGCCTCTGACATAATCATTGTTTCTCTCACACTGGGCAGGTTTACTTTGCTTATGTCTTTAAGTTTGTCAAGTATCTGACCAACTCCCCAGTTTCCAGTCATCCCGATAGCTAAGGCGATTAGCGCTACAAATATGAACGCTCCGGTTAATTTTGGCCCAATCTTCAGGTTCCTAAACATTTTTTTTCTCCGTTCTCCGACTTCGTTAAATCGGTAAAAAATTTTTATTTTTTGCCGATCCCTTGCTGCATCTATATCTGCTTTTTGTATTTCTATATTTATTATATTCCCATATCATGTATTTTTTGTTTACATCTAAAGAAGCAAAAAAGAATATACTAAATGTTAATAAATTTTAACAGATTTGTGCCGATATAAGCTCTTTAAGCAAGTTTTAAAAAGACAAAATCATAAAAAAAGAGGGGCAGATAAATTCCCCTCAGCTGCTAAACCTGTTTGTTGGAGTAAACCTCAGAATTTTACAAATTCGTTATCATCCATGTCCGATTGATTCGAACCAAGATCAATGTGTGCGCCATGTCCTGTTGATGCTTTGGTTTTGGCATGCTTTTTTATAGGTATTTCATCAATATCTTCATCTGTTATAAGGTTCCTTTTTTTGTTCTTAACTCCATTTCCGCCGGTGGGGCTTTTTTGTCTGTTGCTGCTGAATGTTTTATGTTTTTCATCATCAGCATCTCTTGTTTTTGCCATTTTTACATCATTCTGAATTCTTGATGAAGAAACTGATTTTGATCTGAAATCCAGTTTGAAAAATGCAATCATATCCTGCATAGCAGAAGCCTGACTTGATAATTCCTCTGCGGTAGCTGACATTTCTTCGGATGCACCTGCATTTTGCTGAATTACCTGATCGAGTTGCTGCATTGCTTTGTTGATCTGCTCCGCTCCCTGATTCTGTTCATTGCTTGCCACTGTTATTTCCTGAACCAGTTCTGCGGTTTTACGGATTTCCGGGACTATTTTTTCAAGGAGTGTGCCGGCTTTCTCTGCAATCCTTGTGCTGCTGAGGGAAAGCTGGCTTATTTCTGCTGCGGCAAACTGGCTTCTTTCCGCCAGTTTCCTCACTTCTGCTGCCACGACAGCGAAACCTTTTCCATGTTCACCAGCCCTGGCTGCTTCGATAGCTGCGTTTAGTGCGAGCATATTGGTTTGTCTGGCGATTTCTTCGATGATATTGATCTTTTCAGCAATTTCTTTCATTGCCTTAACTGTTTCCCTTACTGAATCGCCGCCTTCAACAGCATCACCTGATACTTTTACAGCGATTTTATCAGTCTGCTGGGCGTTTTCAGAATTCTGTCTGACATTTGAAGCCATCTGTTCCATTGCTGATGAAGCTTCTTCCGCAGATGCAGCCTGTTCGGTTGCACCTTGTGAGAGCTGTTCGGCAGTAGCGCTCATTTGCTGGCTTCCTGATGCTACATAGTCTGCTGATGTTTTAATATTCATCACGACTTCTTTTAGTTTTTCCACCATTTCACTTAATGCCTGAATAAGAATTCCTGTTTCATCTTTGCTTCTTGACTCAAGTTGAATCGTAAGATCTCCTTCTGCCAGTCTGTTGGCAGCCTCCACGCCTTCTTCGAGAGGTTTGGTGATGCTTCTGGAAATTATGAGTCCTATCAGGATCGAAACAATAATTCCCCCAATGACCACCCAGATAATTATTGTTTCTATTCTTGCTGATAGTGCCATTGCCAATGCTGCTTTTTCATCAGCAATTTTTTTTGTTACTTTGACGAGTTCTTCCATTTTTGCTCTTGTTGGCAGCAGAATTTTTCGTGCGTCTTCGTGGGCTGTTGATATCGTTTCATTGATGTCTTTTAGTTTTTTGTCGTTTTCCTGAACACCTGCTTCGAGGATTTTATCTTTTTCTTTGTTGAGATTTATTTCTTTTTTTAATGCTTCATTCCAGGCAGTTATACCTTCTTTATAGTCTTTCCACAGAGCACCTTCTTCTTTTGTTTCTGTGGTGGATTCCCAGGCTTTCTGGCTTTCTTCGATTCCTTTAAGGCTGTCATCGATAAACCCATACTGTAGATCCCTATCCTTTTTTTGGTTGTAAACCATTAGTCCTCGCTCAGCAGCAAAAATTTTGTTCATATACTGAGCAATCAGCATTTCGTTTTCCATATTGATCATATTGACCCCGGTAATCTCTTTGAGCTCTGCCTTTACTTTTTTTAATCCCCACATTCCTGCTATTCCGATTCCCAGTGCAATCGCTGCGATAAGCAGGAATGTACCGATGAGTTTTACTCCAATCCTCAGGTTTTTTAACATTTTCTCCTCCTATTGTTTCGTCTCATGGCGATTTATTCATGCCTATCATCTCTGTATCATTAAATTATACAATACATATATTTGTTATTCAATTAGATTTATGTATGATTTGGTACGGAATAGATAATGCTTTTGGCTTGTTTTTTGCTTTTATTAAATTATTTGTGAAATATTTCACAAATTATAATGTTTTAAATCGTCGGCATATTCTCTCCTGGTTATATTGGGTTTGGATAATATGTTTTTCTTTTTTGAAAAAAAAAGGAGGGACAGTTATCTGTCCCTCTTATACCAACCTGTTATTCGGAGTAAAAGCTTTATAGCGTTTAGAATTTTACAAATTCGCCGTCGTCGATATCAGAAGCTTCCATTCCCAGATCTATGTGTGCTCCTTTTGTATTTGCCGGTTTTGTGGCGGTAAATTTCTTGACGGGTATTTCCATAATGTCTTCGTCTGTAATGAGGTTTCTTTTGCCGGATTTATTGCTGTTTCCACCTGCTGATGATTTGCTGTGTCCATTGCCTGATGTTTGCTTTCTGAATGCAGTCGGTTTTTTGCTGCCTGAGGGTTTATGAGTTTCTTCGTCTGATGCGTCACGGGTTTTTGCTGCTTTTACTTCATTCTGGATTCTTGATGAGGTGGATGACCGTCTGCCTGAATCCAGTTTGAAGAATGCTATCATATCCTGCATTGCTGATGCCTGGCTTGAGAGTTCTTCTGCAGTTGCTGAGAGTTCTTCGGATGCTCCTGCATTTTGCTGAATAACCTGGTCCAACTGCTGTATTGCTTTGTTAATCTGATCGGCTCCCTGATTCTGCTCATTACTTGCAACGGTAATTTCCTGAACGAGTTCTGCAGTCTTACGGATTTCAGGGACTATCTTTTCAAGGAGTGTTCCTGCTTTTTCCGCAATTCTTGTGCTGTTGAGTGAAAGCTGGCTGATTTCTGCAGCTGCATGCTGACTTCTTTCTGCCAGTTTTCTGACTTCTGCCGCCACAACGGCAAAGCCTTTTCCGTGTTCTCCTGCTCTGGCTGCTTCTATGGCTGCGTTAAGAGCAAGCATATTGGTCTGACGGGCGATTTCTTCGATAATGTTGATCTTTTCGGCAATGTCCTTCATTGCTTTGACTGTTTCCTTTACTGCTTCGCCGCCTTCCTGAGCGTCACCTGATACTTTGATTGCAATTTTGTCGGTCTGCAGAGCGTTCTCTGAATTCTGCTTGATGTTGGATGCCATCTGCTCCATTGATGATGAAGCTTCTTCCGCTGAAGCAGCCTGTTCTGTGGCTCCCTGGGAAATCTGCTCGGCGGTTGCGCTCATCTGATGGCTTCCTGATGCTACATAGTCTGCTGAAGTTTTTACATTGGTTACCACATCTCTCAGTTTATCTACCATCTCTCCCATAGCGCCGATTAACATGCCGGTTTCATCTCTGCTGTCCGCTTCAAGGTGGATTGTAAGATCACCGTCTGCAAGTTTATTTGCTGCGTCAACGCCTTCTGCAAGGGGTTTTGTAATGCTTCTTGATATAAGGAGTCCTGATGCTATTGCGATAATTACTCCGGCTATTACTATGAATACGATTGTTGATTTGATTGAAGCTGACATTGCCATTGATGATTTTGTGTTGTCCGTTGCAATTTTAACCGTTAATTCCTTGAGTTCATTGAGTTTGCCACGTGTGCTTCTGATAAGTGCCAGTGAGGTGTTTGATGATGCTAATATTTTTTCGTCAAGGTCTGTGATTCTTTTGTCATTGAGGGGGACATTGGCTTCCAGGAGTTTGTCCTTTTCCCGGTTGAGTTTGAGATCTTCGTTTATTGCAACGAGCCATTGAGCATAAAGTTCTTTAAATTCTTTCCACAGTTTGCCTTCCTCGGGGGTTTCCGGTACTGATTCCCAGGCTTTTATATGATCTTCAATTTTGCCCATGCTTTCTGCAAGGAAATCATACTGTTTGTTTCTTTCCTTCATTGAGTTGAAAAGCATAAGCCCGCGTTCTGCCGCCAGTGTTCTGTTGAGGTGTTCTGCTATCACCAGTTCGTTTACTGCGTTGGGAAGGTTTACAGTCGTTATGTTCTCCATTCTGGATGTAAGAGTTGTCAGTCCCCAGAATCCTGCTGCTCCTATGAGCAGTGCTATCACTGCTACAAAAATGAATGTCCCGGTAAGTTTTACTCCAATTTTCAGGTTCTTTATCATCTTTTTACTCCTATTCTCCGCTTTTAAAAAATCGGTAAAAATTGTAAATTTTTCCGATCCCTTGCGGTTGACTCCCCATTATCGTTTTCTGTAATACTGTTATTTAACGCGAATAGGGTTTATCATTTCATTCAAAGTATTGAAAAAAGATTATACAAAATACTAATTAATTTTTACCTTAATTGTCCGATAATACATGTGTATTTGGTATTTTTGTTAAGTGTGCGGCTATTGCTGGATTACAGTGTTTTATTTTTGAAGTTTAAATATATATTTGTTTTTTTTCCTGCTTATCTGTCTGATATGAACGGAATTTCCATTCAAGGTTGTATATTAAGGAGTTTTAGGTGCTCCGACTGCAGGAATTATCTCTCTGTTAAAGAATCTTAATTTTTACATGTAAATTCGGAAGACATAGTCCGGACTGTTTGGTGAAGGGCAGCCGGAGAGAGAGAAGCAGTTTTGAGGGAAGATTTGAAGAATGGCGAGAAAGAGTAAGATCGAGCCAATCGCATTTAAACTTTCGGACAGGATTAAAGCACGCCAGCTTATTTATCCGGGTCTGTTTGCCATTGCTTTTCTTGCTTTATCACTGATTTTATCATGGAAATTCTTTCCCACACACACTTTGACAGAAGGTGTTATTGCACCGAGAGAAATTACAGCCAACAGAAATTTCCAGGTTGAAGATTCACAGGCTACCAATGAAGCAAGAATAAAAGCTATGAACTCGGTCAATCCCGTTTATAGTGTGGATCCCTATTTTCTGAGCAAACTTGATGAAAAGATGAAGCTTCAGTTCAATATCTTTTCTCAGATACATAAATTCAGAACTTTAAACCAGCAGGAAAAGATAAGGGAACTGAAAAACCAGCTTCCTGTGCAGATTTCCGACGAATCACTGCGGGTTTTTACGGATACTGATCAGGAAACTCTGGATCAGCTTGAGATTGCCTCAGTTAATCTTATTACCGGAATAATGAAATATCCCATTCCCGATGGTGATGAGGCTGCGCTGAAGGAAGCCCGTAAATCTGCGGTTAAAGCTGCGAAGGAGCTGACTCTGTCTCCACTGCACCGCACTGCTGTTGCAGAACTGGCTTCAGAGTCCATTCAGGCAAATGCCAGAGTTGACTGGGATGAAACATATCGTCAGCGCCAGCTTAAAAAAGATCAGGTTCAGCCTGTTTACACAACAATCCAGCAGGGGCAGGTAATTGTTGAAAAAGGAAAAATTGTTACCCCCCAGCAGATTGATATTCTTGAAGAAATGGGTCTTCAGAGATCGCAGTTCAATCTGTCGGCAGTTACAGGCACTCTGATATTCGTCTTTTTATCCATTCTGGTTGCCTGGCTCTATATCAAGCAGTTTATGCCTGAATTGGCTGGTGATCCCAAACTTTTACTTCTGCTGATTATCGTTCTGGTGGGAACCACCCTTCTGTGCCGTATGCTGATGGAGGTTAACCCCTTCTGGGCGCCGGTTCCGGTGGCAACCATTCTGATTACTGTTCTTATAAATCCGAGAATAGCATGGCTTACCACAGCATATCTCTCTATAATGCTTGGTATATTCACCCTTAATCCCGGCGGGGAAAACACATATCAGTTTATCGGGGTTTCCCTTGTTACAGGTTCTGTCTCAGTGCTTTTTGCAGCCAGAGTTCAGAGAAGGCTTGATCTGGTTATTGCATCGGTTCTGATTTTTCTTATAAATATTACTTCGATCACCATGTTTTCCCTTATAAAGGGAGATTCTGCAAGGGTTATGATGGAGAGTCTGTTCTATGGCGGAATCAACGGATTCGGGTCCGGTGTTCTTGCTCTCGGTCTTATGCCGGTTCTGGAGCACATGTTCGGAGTTACCACAGGCATCAGGCTTCTCGAACTATCCAATCAATCGGAGCCCCTCCTCAAAAGGCTTCTTCTTGAAGCACCGGGAACATACCATCATAGCGTTATTGTAGGAAATCTGGCTGAAGCAGCTGCTGAGGCAGTAGGGGAGAATCCGTTGCTTTGCAGAGTCGGAGCATATTATCACGATATCGGAAAACTCAGAAGACCTTATTTCTTTATCGAAAACCAGCTTGGGGCGGAAAACCCCCATGATAAGCTTTCACCTAATCTGAGCGCCCTTATTATTCTGTCTCATGTCAAAGATGGCCTTGAAATGGCAAAACAGTATAAAATACCCGAACCCATTAAGGATATTATCCTGCAGCACCACGGTTCATCAATAATTGCATATTTTTACCATCAGGCGAAACAGTCGGATAAGGAATTTCCCCTTGAAGACGATTTTCGTTATCCCGGACCAAAACCCGGTACAAAAGCTGCAGCTATTGTTATGCTTGCCGACAGCATCGAAGCTGCTGCAAGAACTCTGCAGAAACCTACTCCTACAAAAATCGAAATGCTTGTAAAACAGATTATAAGAAACAACCTTGACGACGGGCAGCTCGATGAATCACCGCTGAGCCTCAGGGACCTCAACGAAATAGCCAGAACATTCACCCGGATTCTTACCGGAATTTACCACCAGAGAATCGAATATCCTGAAAAGATAATCGAAGAAATGGGACCTGCAGGCACGCCTATGGTGTCTAAGGTTACACCCCTTAAAGAACATATGATGTAATCACCGCCCGTTAATGTAAACAGGGCGGTTTTGTTTTTCGGCCTGATTTTTGGGGACCGGGGGATTAAGGCAATGCCCATGAATTAAGGCATGGATTTATCTGATCGCTTACGAGACTTGTGTCGGTTTGCCCTGCTCCCGGAGAAAACTTTTTTGGAAAAAGTTTCCTCGCGCCCACCCTGCGGGCAGGCACCCGCTATCCAAAAACTTTTGGAATTGGGGACCGACCGGAGAGGTTAGGACCGACGGGGTTTTGGGGACCGTCAGAGGGAACCACGCTTTTTTGGAAAAGCGAGGTTACCCTCCGAACCTCCCTTCTTGAAAAACAAGAGTATTGGGCTGGAAATTGGAGTAAGTTTTGCTAATTCAGTGGCATTGCGCCTGTCTCCCGGGATCCACCCCCCCGCCAACCGCCAGCAGCCCTCATAACCACAAGCTTCGCCAGCGACCGTAGGAGGGGTTTGCAACCCCGACGCGGACCCGCAGGTCCGCCCTCGCAGCAAACTCAAACTGCAATTCCTTCGCATATGTGGAAATCATGCCGATAGCTTCACATTACCATAATTCGATTTGTATTGGAGACATGTTTGATTTCGGGTCGGATCATAGGCGCCGACCCTGCAGTTGGCGCTATGCTCCTATTCCTGAGATTGGGGAGAGAATACATGGTTATTTAACCTATCCGGCTGGGCAGGCGGGACGCCTGCGATCCGGCAGGTGTTGGAGTTTTGTTGCCGTGTGTTCGGGGGATTTTCCGGTATAGGTTTGCATGTGGGCGGACCTGCGGGTCCGCGTCGGGGTTGCAAACCCCTCCTACAGTCCCTTTCCAAGCGTGTGGTTATGAGGTTTGCTGGCGGTTTGCGGGGGGGTGCTGCGGGAGAGCACATTGGCTCTCCCCTACAGGAATTTCTATATCGAGTGAAGTTTATGTCGGTATGCAGAAAACAGAATTAAAGAGGGCAGAAAAATGATGAAATGAAAGTTTTTGCCGGAAGGGTTTGGGAAACGAGCTTTTTTCAAAAAGCGGGTTTCCCAAAAAACCTTGCAATAAAGGTCCCTTATAGAGAACCACGCTTTTAAAAACCACAAAAAAATGTCCGCAGGTTTCAGGTTGCGGACATTTTGGTTGATTTTTTCAGGATTTTGCCGTTTCGTTCTTTTCGTTGTTTTCTCCGCCTGTGTTATAAGTTTCAAGCAGTTTGAAGCTCAGAATCTTGAGGAGCAGCAGTATCAGCACCACAGGCAGGTAGTAGAAAAGGACTGAAAAGTAGAATGCGCCGAAGTATCCCTGCTCTCTGGGAGCCCAGTACCAGATTCTTCCTATTACTGTCAGCGCCATAAGCCATAGGCTGTTTCCTGTAACAAGAAAAAGCACATTCAGGTATTTGTATCTTTCTTTTTCTCGAAGATACATTAAAACATAGGTTAAACCTGAGAAAAGCACTGCAAAAATGCCGGTGTTCAGCAGAATGCCTTCAAGAGCGTTTTCGTGGTGAACTCCGCTGAAGTTATAGATGAATATATCAGGGGAGAGGACAGCAATCAGAAACGCGAAGCTTCCGAAGCTGAGATATAAAGCTTTTCTGGTTTTGAAAGAACGATCTTTCAGATCCATACTAAAAACAAGATTGAGAATCAGTATGGTGAAGAAAAATAAAAAGAAAAGATATACAATGTCGGCAGATTCGGGTGGTGGTACCGAACCTGTCGAAACTGCTTCATCCAGTGGGATTCTGAAATGGTGTTTCATAAAAACCTGCCGTTAAACGCCTGTTGATTCGTTATAAAAATCAAGGGACAATTTTGCTATTATTCTGTCTGCCTGAACAACATCGGGAAGTTCCTCGGTGAGAATACAGAAAACATAAGGGGTTGTTTCGTGCAGAATGATTCCGCAGTCGTGTCTTACGCCTGTGATTTCTCCGGTTTTATGGGCTATTTTCAGTTTGTCCGGCAGATGTAGGGGGATTTTCTCATTATACTGCTGTCGGCCAAGAATTTCCATTGCTTCGGCAGTGGATTTTTCAGTAAGAACTTTTCCTTCGTAAAGAAGTTTGAGGAGATGGACCATATCGGCTACGGAAGTGAAATTCTTTGAAAATTTGGCATTGGGGTCAATCATAAACTTTCTTCCGATGACTGTATCCTTCAAACCGAGACTTTTCATAAATGCATTGATTTCGTCCATGCCGAGCTTGTCGAGAAGCATATTGCTGGCGGTGTTGTCGGAGATAACAATCATAAGGATTGCCAGATCAAGGATTGTGAGAGGGAGACCCGGATGGAGTTCTGTGAGGACTCCTGCTCCGCCAACTTTATCTTTGGTCCGGAGTTCCATTATTTCATCTGCTGAAAGCCTGCCTTCATCGATTCGGTGGAAGTATTCAAGCAGAATGGGGACTTTTACAATGCTTGCCGCCGGAAAAATATGGGATTCGTTATAATAATATGATTCTCCGGTACTCAGATTCAAATAGCCGACTGAGAGCACTCCGCCCATTTCGCCGGCAGCTTGTTTAGTCTGTTTATCCAGAAATTCAAAATTCATTTTGCCCTCCAAAAATCAACTGGCAGGAGTGGAACCTATTTCCCTTCTGCCTTCTATAGCCCTTGAGATTGTGATTTCATCTGCGTATTCAAGGGCTGCGCCCATGGGAAGCCCGTAAGCGAGACGGGAAACCTTTATATCCAGCGGGCTTAATATTTTCGCCAGATACAGGGCTGTAACCTCCCCTGATGTGTCCGAATCGGTTGCTACGATAGCTTCGTTTATTCCCTCGGTTCCGATTCTGGCAAGAAGGCTTTTTATATTCAATCTGTCGGGTCCGATTCCGTCAAGGGGTGAGATTACTCCGCCGAGAACATGATATTTCCCTCTGAATACTTTTGCTTTTTCGATGGGGGGTATGTCTTTGGCTGATGCTACGATGCATACCATTCCTGTTGTTCTTGCTTCGTCGGTGCAGATGCTGCATACTTCTTCATCTGTCAGGTTATGGCAGATTCTACACTGGTGGATTTTCTCCTTGACATCGAGTATGGCTCTGGCGAGCTTTGCCGCATCTTCTATGGGGATGTTGACGATATGGTAAGCAAGCCTCTGGGCAGAGCGGGGACCTATGGACGGGAGTTTCATCAGTTCGTTGATCAATCTTGCCACAGGCTCGGAAATATACATTAAAAAGCCTCCGATATAGTTGTTCTGCGCTTTTCTATTTTATAAATCAATTTCCTTTTATAATCGGGCCGAATTCCATTTAGCTTTAAAGGAAAAATGAATGACAAAAAGAAGTAGTAAAATGACAAAATTCATGTTTGTAAAAACCGGATGAAACCGGCGTTAACAACATCAAACTTCTTCAAGGGGGCGCTACAGTGGCAGAAGACAGCATCACAAGAGAACAGGAAATGGAACAAATGGTAGCTGATACCATGAAACAACTGGCGGAAAACTTTGATGCATTGGGCGAAATGAGGACTTTGTATCAAAGCCGCATCATTGATGCCACCTTTTTTAACCGCCGTTTTGGAACTGACAGGCGGGCAGTGGGTGAGTTCGTCGGATTTGACGCTGTCAACGAAATTGATGATTATATCAAAAATGTTGTGAAGAAGGCTGATAACCCCCGTTCTAAAAAATGGGGCGATATTTTTATTTTGTATATGGTGGATCAGTCGGCGGAGCATCTGGAAGAAGCTTATGCGCTTCTGCAGGAAGAACCTGTGGGGCATCCCCGTATAATGATTGCTCTTCCGAAACAAGCTTCTTTTGTTGCCGGAAATCTTTTGCTGTATGCAACCATTAAAAAACTTTCTGTTGAAGATGATGATGCTGAAAGAAAAGCTCTGTGGGCAGAAAAATGCAAAGAGCTTAAATCCGGTTTAAAGGGAATTGCTGCCTGGGAGAACTGGCATTGGTTCTATATGGGCGGAATAATCGAAAAGCAGGAAGATATTACCGCCAACGGCGTTCTGTCCATATTTATGGAAAAGCTTTTCCCCAGAACCATTAACCCCGGCTTAAAAGCCCTTGGGTACCACCACAACCTCAATGACAGAGATCGCCGTTCTGTGCGGCTTGCAATAGAAAGAATTCTTGATTTCAGCAAACCTCTTGTTATCACAAAAGATAAAAACGATGCCGCTTCAGTTGTTCTGAACAAAATTTCGGAGCTGGGTATTCTTGCCAGAGTTTCCAAGCCTGGTTGGGAGGAAATATGGGAAGTTAAGGAAGATCCGGCTGCAGAATCATACATCAAACCTCTGTGGGATAAGTTATATCTCGACATTCTCAGCAGAACCCAGAAGGGTGAGGAAGTATCATTCAGGGAAGTTTTTGATCTGTTTAAACAGCCTCCTTTCGGAACAAGCACTGCATTTTTAAAAGTGATATTTGCACTGTTCTGGCGGTGTTTCCATTTCCAGATAAAGCTTTTTAACTATGGACAGGGTAAGAGAAAAGAAAAGAACAGGCTTACATTCCAGAGGCTTGTTTCTATGGTGAAGTGTCCCGACAGATGGAATCTGGGGCTCAGGCAGGAATTGCCGGCAGAGCGTAAATTCCTGAAAACTGTTACTGAAATATTCCAGACCGATATACCTGACGAGGAAATTCAGGATTCACTCTGGGAAGAGGCAAGATATAAGATGCTTTCGTGGTACAATGGACTGCCCAGAGTTATACACAGGGAAAAATATGACGATCCGGTTATCCCTGTATTTTTAAAGACAATCGCAAGAATTAAGGGTAAAAATTCGAGGGAAATATTCCTCAATCATATTCCCGATGCTCTCGGATACTCTCCTTTTGATCCTGAAACATCGGAGCCGCCGGAGGAATTCTTTGGCGAGCTTACCGGTATTGTGGCTGAAATCAACGAAAAAGCCCGTGAACTGCCGGAAGCATTGTGGAAAGAACTGAAAGAACTCTTTAACCTGCCTGAAACAGATAATGATATCAGGGCGCACTTCGACAAGATGTTAAAAGAGTTTAATGCTGATAAATACGCACATACATTCAGGGGCGACAGCAAGATTCTGTATGAAGTAATGAAAAGCCCGGGCAAAAAGGATCTGAAGGATATGCTGGTGAGAAGCCTGCCTGTTCTGATGGGTATGGGCTCCCTTTGGGAATGGGAAATGAACAGAATTCCCGAACTCATAGCAAGGCTTGACAAATGCCGTTATCAGATGAGCGTTATGGAGCTTCTTGAATTCCGGGAAGTATTTGATCCCAAAAAGCGCCGGGACTTTATCGAAAAACGGATTCTTCTGATGTTCAGGGAGCTTGGATTCAGCCAGGCTGATATGGAAGCTTTCCTTGAAGGCTATCTGGAAGAAATTGCAGGCTGATTCAGGGGTTTTGTTCGGATGGATAAAAGCAAAATCAGAATACTCCTCGTTGAAGCGTTTGAAGTAGGGGAGAATCCACTTGTTTCCGACTGGATAATGCAGCCACTTGGTTTGCTGTACCTTGGCGGAGCATTGAAATCCAGCGGATATGAAAATGTAAGGATTCTGGATACCAAGCTTTATCCGGATCCGATGGCAGAGCTGAATGGCGTTATCGATTCCTTTAAGCCTGATGTTGTGGGTTTCAGATGTCTTTCTGCTTCCGCTGCGTTTTTTCATACACTAATAGCAGAAGTTAAAAGAAAACATTCCGATATTGTCACTATTGCCGGTGGTCCCCACGCCAACGCAAGAGCACCGGAGCTGATGAAAGATGCTAATCTCGATTATATAGTTCTGAATGAAGGCGAGATAACTTTGCCCGAATTGCTGGATACCCACTTTTCCAAAGGTGATCTTTCAAAGGTTCAGGGGATTCTCTATAAGGAAAATGGAGAAATAAGGCAGACGCCGTTCAGGGCATTTTTTGAAAACCCCGACGACATACCTTTTCCGGCCTGGGAGCTTACTGATACATCCCTTTACAGGGAGAGATTTCTTGATGATCATCCCGGAAGGCTGAATTATGTTCAGCTCAGGCAGGATGCCATGCCGTTGTTTACTTCCAGAGCCTGTCCTTATGGCTGTATATACTGTCACAAAATATTCGGCAAAAAATTCCGCGCTCATTCTCCTGAGAGGGTTCTTAAAGAGATTGATATTCTTTATGAAAAGCATAATATCCGGCAGTTTGATTTTTATGATGATATTTTCAATCTGGACAGGAATAGAACGGAAACAATTCTGAAGGGTATTGCCGCAAGAAAAAAAGAAGGCAGGGATATTAAACTTTCATTTTTTAACGGTATAAGGGGAGATATTCAGGATCCCCTTCTTGTCAAGGATTTCAGGGATGCGGGAACCTTTATGATTCCATATGCAGTTGAAACCGCTTCGCCAAGGCTTCAGAAACTGATTAAGAAAAATATTAATCTGGAAAAGCTCCGCCGGATAGTTTCGTTTACTTCCCGCCTCAACATAATTACCGTCGGATTTGCAATGCTTGGTTTTCCCACTGAGACAAGGGAAGAAATCGATATGACCATTGAATACATGCTTTCCGCTGATTTTGATATGGTTGAATTCTTTATAGTAAGCCCTTATTTTGGCACAGAACTTGCTGAAATGATAAAAAGCCACTATCCTGAAATACAGAATGACAGTTCGGAAGTGTTTCATTATATGAAAGCCAGATATAGTCTTGCAGGTGTTTCTCCTGAAGAACTTGAGGAAATACATGGAAAAGCTTACTACAGAATTCTGACTGATAAGACAAGAATCAGTAAGCTTGAAACTAAAATCAGAATTCACCGGAAAAGCTGATATAATTTTTATTCAGCGGATTCCTTATCTTCCACCCACATCTGATAAACTGCCCGCTTTGATGTTTTGAATTTTGAGGCGGCTCTTTTAAAAGCTTTGTTCTTCTCCATACCTTCTGAAATATACAGCCTAACTTCTGCAAGGATAACTTCAGCAGGTATGTAGTCCGGTTCTGTATCCTCTTCGATGGGTTTGCCTTCGAGAACAATCGTGAATTCGCCGTTGGGGTTTCTTTCCTTCACAATGGCAAGGGTTTCCGACACAGTTCCCCTGATTGCTTCTTCGTGAAGTTTGGTAAGTTCTCTTATTACGCAGACATTTCTGTTGCCCATCACTTCAAGTATTGATTCCAGAAGATCAGCGACGCGGTTTGGTGATTCGTAAAATATCAATGTGTGGGGTTCATGCTCTATTGTCCGGAGGAATTCCATCTGTTTGCCCTTTTTGCGGGGGATGAATCCCACATAGAGGAATGTATTTGCGGAAAAGCCTGACATTACAAGGCCTGTAAGTGCTGCATTTGCGCCTGGGATTACTGTTACCTTCACATCATTTTCGATACAAAGGCGCACAAAGCTTTCGCCGGGGTCTGAGATCAGGGGCATGCCCGCATCGCTGCACATTGCAATATTTTCGCCGTTTTTCAGGCGTTCGATAAGTTTCTGGCCCTGATAGACCTTATTATGTTCCCTGAATGACAGCAGGGGTACATGAATATCATAAAAAGAAAGCAGTTTACGGGTGTGCCGGGTGTCTTCCGCTGCCACCACATTAACCGATTTCAAAGTTTCAAGTGCTCTGACGGTTATATCGTCGAGATTTCCGATTGGTGTTGCTACTAAATATAAAGTTCCTGAATTCATAAAAAAAATATTTTATCCGGTTTGCCGGAATCCTTCAGAATTATTTCTTTTCTTTCCTGAATCTGATTTTGTCCTCTTTGGTCATTTTTTCGGTGGCATATTGAAAAATGAGCCTTGCTGATGTGTCTTTCCATTTAAGGAGAAATTCCTCAACATTTGCGGGGTCCTTTTTCCAGGCTTCCCTCAGAAACCATCCCAGACCCTGATGAACAACACGCTCCCCGTCTTCCATCACACAATCGGTAAAGTTGAGAAGCTGCGGTATGGTTTCCGGTTTTCTTTTTGCCAGAATAATCAGGGAAACGGGAACTGCCCGTCTTTTCCATCTGCCCTCTGATTTTCGCCATTGGCTGAGATATTCGAAACCAATAACCGACTTTTCGAGACAGGGGGAAATCAGATCGCCACTTATACTGTCGGTGTGCGCCCAGTTTGTTACGCCGTTTTCAAGCCATCCGCCAATTCTGTCTATTGTTTCAGGGGTGAACTCCTTTATTTTTTTCTTAGCCAGAAGAATAGCCAGACTACCTTCTTCATATTTTCCGCTTTGAAAAAGCAAATCGCCCAAATCCATATAATCATTTACGGAAAATTCACCCTTAACAATACTGAAAATCTCCCCGGTTTTATCTTTAAGCATCTCGGAAGAAAGCCCGTAAGAATCGTATCCCTCCTTGAAGTAACGGGAATATTTAATCTTTATCTCCTCACTGCCGTTAGCAAGGCAGAATTCACGAAAAGACAGGACGATATGGTTTCTGGTCATGGAAGTCTCCTTTTGTCCGAATTTACTGGGGTGAAGAGTAATGCTGGGGCTGAAGCAGTTTCTGAAAAATCAGAAGCTTAAAACTGCTGTTTTGTTCTCATTTTCCCAGGTTTTCAGTGATTGGTAAAGGGATGTTTTCTGAAAATGGCTCTCCTGAAATACAGTTCTCAGATATTTTTCAATATTTTCAGAATTTGCCGCCTGATCTGCGCCTGATTTCTTTATTGCCAGAGATAACAGATTCACCATATCATGTCCGCAGCACAACTGCCATAAGTCATAATTTTTCTCTAACAATTTTCTACTTTTCTCAAGCAGCTGATTTGTATCGAGATTGTATTTTTTCGATTTTTCCCTGATTACATTAACCAGTTTCTCTCTGTCTATGTTTATCTGTTTGTTTGAGCACACTGCAAACTTTGAAAAAGGTAGAGTCTCTTTATTGTCATCTTTTTTCTTTTTAAAACTCAATTCAAGACTTTCCCGTTTCGATATTAACCTCAAC
>JAJTBE010000109.1 GCA_021287065.1 Bacillota bacterium | reverse complement strand
TGCGCAGTTTTCAAAAAGGTTAGCAATCGGGGGAAGTATCCCCCAAACCCCATTGCCACTGAATTAGTAAAATTTACTCAAATCCACAGTCCAATACTCTTGTTTTTCAAGGAGGGAGGTTCGGAGGGTAACCTCGCTTTTTCAAAAAAGCGTGGTTCCCTCTGAGGGTCCCCAAACCCCACGGTCCCCCGGTCGGTCCCCAATTCAAAAGTTTTGGGAAGGAGGTCCGGAGGAAACTTTTTCCAAAAAAGTTTTCTCTGGGAGCTTGGCAAACCTCTCCAATACTCGTGAGCGATCAGGCTGATTCATGCCTTAATTCATGGGCATTGCCCCTGGTCCCCTGTCGGTCCCCCGATTCAAAAGTTTTGGGATGGCGGGTGCCTGCCCGCAGGGTGGGCGCAAGGAAACTTTTTTCAAAAAGTTTCCTCCGGGAACTGGGCGAACCGCTCCAATACTCGTGAGCGCTCAGACAAATCCATGCCTTATTGCCCCAAACCGCCAGCAAACCGTACAACCACAGGCTTCGCCAACGATCGTAGGAGGGGTTTGCAACCCCGACGCGGACCCGCAGGTCCGCCCACAACGCAAACCTGCTCCACCATCAAACCCTAAAACCACAATCTGGGCAAACATCTACCGGATCGCAGGCGTCCCGCCTGCTCCGGAACCAACCGCCAACCGCCAGCAAACCATACAACCACAAGCTTGGCCAACTGCAACCCCGACGCGGACCCGCAGGTCCGCCCGCTGCGTAAACCTACACCTGAAAACCCCCCGATAGCGCCGAAATCCCCCCAATAGCGCCAAATTCCATTAATTCGATTCATAGTGGAGACAGGTTTGATTTTCGGCGGGCATATTGGCACAGCCTTTACACTTGGAGCTGTAAGTCCATTCTGGAGATTGTTGAGATAATGTGGCATTGTTTACCCGGGGGACAGGCGGGGACGCCTGCGATCCGGCAGTGTTGGCGTTTTGTCAGCCATATGAGGTTAACAGGTGATTTGAATTTGTTTTCCGGCGAGTCTATTGGCTCACCTCTGACAGCAATGAATAAAAGCCTGGATTAAATGGATTTATCTGGTCCCCTCTGATACCATTTTGCCAAGATGTATCCAATACCGACGGGGTTGCTTCAACTTTTTGTGAGGGGTTCACAATGGCGATATACTGCGAAAATATTGGAAAGTCGGTATAAATCCCTGATACCACTGAATTAGCAAAAACTCTTGTTCCCAGCCCAATACTCCTGTTTTTCAAGGAGAGAGGTTCGGAGGGTAACCTCGCTTTTCCAAAAAAGCGTGGTTCCCTCTGACGGTCCCCAAATCCCCACTGCCCCCCGGTCGGTCTACAATTCCAAAAGTTTTGGGTTGGCGGGTGCCTGCCCGCAGGGTGGGCGCGAGGAAACTTTTTCCAAAAAAGTTTTCTCCGGGAGATGGGCGAACCACTCCAATACTTGTGAGCGCTCAAATAAATCCATGCCTGCATTCAGGACATTTCCCCCACTCCCAAAGTCTTCTCCTGAGTGACACAATAATCCGAAACGATTATCAAAGAAACTAAATGATATAAATCCTTTTATATACAGGCAGGCATGATTCAGAAGGAAACCGTATTTCCCGTCGAATAATATTATAAAATACCTTATACAAACAACGGAGTATAATATGATTCTTACAAACGAAATCAAACAGAATTTAATCGAACTCATAAATCAGAAATTTCCGGGCTGGACAGGTTTTGACGATGAAAGATTTATCAGGGATGAAAGGGATTACAAGGTAAAAAAAGCACAAAAAGCACAGGATTTACTTGGCAGAGAAACATTCGAAGCTCTTCTGGCAAAGGAAAACTATCCGGAAATATTGGAAAGACTAAAGCAGATTACAGGTGATATAAACCTGCTTTTCCGTCCCAAACTAAATATCGGAGACGCTGCAGTTCTGTTTTCTGACAAACTTGATTTAAATGAGTTTTGCAACAAAATATTCAATCTACTTTACGACGAAAAACCTTCACACGAAAGACTTGATGATTTTGAAGATTACATAAAAGCAAACCAGCTCCCGGATAAATGGCCTTTTCCAACATTCCTGCTCTATATTTTCAATCCGGAAACGGAAATGATTATCAAACCGGAACTGACAAAGCGGTTTCTGTATATGTTCAATGAAATTGCTGTTTACGAAGAGAAACCTTCCGGATTGGCATATAAAGCCATTGTGGAAATATGCAACACTATAAAAACCGGCTTTTCCGAGTTCAACCCCAAAGATATGATCGATATTCAATCACTGCTGTTTGTATGTTTCAAACAAAATACGGCAGAAACTAAAAAAACTCAGCAGCAGCAGAATTCTGATGATTCTATTGATGAAACAATTATTGAATATGGCAATGATAATCAGGATGCACTGGCTTTCTGGATTTACAGACCGGGGGTAAACAAAAACCACTGGGATCTGGATCTCGAAAAAGGAATAATGGCCATAGACTGGGGAGTTACCACCGATCTTTCCGGAATGACCGAACAAGAAATTCTGGCAGAAGTTGAAAAAGCTGATACAGTGGATAAAAAGGGGCAATGTAATACATTTGTCAACAAAATAAAAAAAGGTGACTTTATATTATCAATAGGTGGAAAAAACACACTGCTCGGATATGGAATTGTTAAAAGTGATTACCGGTTTGACAATTTGTTGCCGGAATCCAGACACATAAGAGATGTAAACTGGATACCCGCTGAATCGGAAATGTTTCCAGAAAAAAAATTTGCTTTTTCTCAAAGAAATACACTTTCGAGGTTGTGGGATCCCTCTTTGATAACATACCTGCTTCAGAAAGATAAGAATCTGCGGAATATTCTGTTAAATGAACCTGAAGAACAAAGCGATAATCCGGTGATACTTCCGGTCAACCAGCCCGCCCCTTACACCATAGAGGATGCACTTGAGGATTTGTTTATGGAGCGGGCGGATCTGGAGGAGATTCTGTTTGTTCTGCGGCATAAGAAAAATATCATCCTGCAGGGTCCTCCCGGTGTCGGTAAGACATTCATCGCCCGCAGGCTTGCCCATCTGGTTATGGGATTTAAGGACAGCGGGAGAATCAGGATGATTCAGTTCCATCCGTCCTATTCATACGAGGATATGATTCAGGGGTATCGTCCTGACGGCAATGGAAATTTTGTCCTGAAAGAATCGGTATTTTTCAGATTCTGCATTCAAGCCCAGCAAAACCCCGATAAAGACTATTTCTTTATAATAGATGAAATTAACAGGGGAAATCTCAACAAGGTTTTCGGCGAACTGATGATGCTGATCGAAACGGATAAAAGGGGACCGGACCATGCAATCCCCCTGCTTTACAACGATGAAAAATTCTATATCCCGGAAAACCTTTATTTCATCGGAACCATGAACACCGCAGACCGTTCACTTGCTATGGTGGATTACGCCCTCAGACGCAGATTTGCCTTTATCGATATGGAGCCAAAGATCGACAGCAGGGGATTCATAAAGTTCCTCGCAGAGCACTGCGATTCAATGGAAACAGCCAAATCCATCGTCGATGTATTCATCAAACTGAACAAAAAGATAGAAGAAGACCATCAGAACCTCGGGAAAGGCTTCAGAATCGGCCACAGCTACCTTTGCAACGGAAAACCCTCCGGCATGACATTTTCGGAATGGTATAAAATGATAATCAGAACCGAAATTATGCCTCTGCTTCAGGAATACTGGTTTGACAACCCGGAAAAAGTAAGAAAGGAAACAGAGAACCTTCTTAATTACTGATTATGGAAACAGTGGAACAATTAAAAAAAATACCTATAAAAAACATTTATTACCTTTTTGTCTATGCCTGGGAAAAATTTGTGGAAAAGGATATTGTTGATATTTCAGGGGTTGAAGGCAATGATCTTATGGATCTGTTTGCCCATGTCCTGATAAGGGGAATCGAGCACCTGAAGAGAAGGGGAATGGACAGAGGATACCGCCCGGTTATGGAATCCGCTTCCCTTATCAGGGGCAAAATCGATTTCAACGAATCAATACGCTGTATGGAACACATAAAAGGCAGACTTTTCTGCAGATATGACGATCTCAGCTACAATATTCTGCATAACCAAATTCTCAAAGCCACTCTCACAAACCTCATAAACAATGAATCCATCAGCAATAAAAACAGGGAGGAACTGATTTCAACCCGGAGCCTTTTCCGCTCTGTGGACGACATCAGGCTTCATTCCCGGATTTTTTCAATGGTTCAGCTTCACTCCAACAACTGGTTCTACGATTTTCTTATTAAAATATGCAAACTCATATACGATTCCATCATGCCCGACGAAACAGCAGGAAGATTCAAATTCAGAAACATCCTCGAAAACGAAGTGGTCATGCACAATGTCTTTGAGCGCTTCGTAAGAAATTTCTATTATTACGAACAGAAAGAATATAGGGTGAAAAGGGAAAACCTGAAGTGGGATCTTACCTCCGACGATGAAACATCAATGAGCTACCTGCCGAATATGCAAACCGACATAACTCTGGAATCCCCGGAAAGAAAGATCATTATTGATACAAAATACTATAAGGATATGTACCGGACACATTATGAGAAAAAATCCATAAACCAAAACCATATGAATCAAATAACTTCATACCTGAATAACACTGCAGCCAGCGGGGCGGAAAAAGACCTGAACTGTGCAGGTATTCTGCTTTATCCCGCAATAAACGACCATGCTAACCATAACTACAAATATCAGAACCACCGAATCCTGATACAAACCATAGACCTGACCGACGAATGGCGGAACATACACGATAATTTGCTGGAGATTATAAAAAAAATCTGAAAACATAAAGCCCGCCGGGCAGGCAAACCTGTAATCCAAATGCCTGCTTTTACTGCTTATTAATAACCGGCAATCAGCCACAAATCTTCAGTTTGACATTATATAACGACTATGGCGGATGGGTGAAATCAGATTCCTCGGACAAACAAAAAACCCTGAATCAGTATCACCTGTTGATTCAGGGTTGTAATCACAGCGGCTTTATTTAAAACTTATATGGATTTTGCTGAGAAATCCAGAACTTCGTTTACAACAGGGAATATCATCGGATTAACAAAAATCACGCTCCTCTGAAGCTGTGATCTCTGAATTGAAGGCCTGTCAAACAATTCGCCCACAAACGGAATATCCCTGAGAAACGGAACCATCTCACCCACAAAGAAAAGAGGAATAATCCCCTGCCCCCGGCGGGTAACAGTATTCTGAACCTCAAACTCCGACAACTGAAGCAAATCAAAAGTCCTCGCCGTAACGAGTGTGGTAATTTTGTGCTGGTCGATAACTGAGAATTTCTCATTGTCATCAAATGGTGAGGCTTTGAAGTTATACCCCAGATCACTTAATCTAAGAATAGCTGATTCTCCATCGCTGAAGACGACAGGAGTAAGATCCAGCTCTAAACCGGCCTCTACAATACTTGTTTTATTATTGAATGGATCTGTTTGCTCCACTTTGGTTTCGGTTACTTCATTCAAATCCACTGCAGACTCAAACTCCACAGACGCCTTATCCCTCAACAAGGTATATTTATTATCCTCAGCGCCTGAGTTTGTAATAGTTGCACCTTTATCACTATTCAACTTTACTGTCAGGAGAGTATCACCGTAATAAAGGTTTACATCGTCAGTATTAGTACCTTTCTTAAATATAGCATCACCTACATTTTTGGTGGGTTTGCCTTTTGGCTTACCTTTTTCGTCTTTTTCAGGAGGTACTGTTTCTTCAATTATTATACCACTGACAAACTTACCTCCAAGAGTAACAGGAGCGTATGTTTCACCACTGGTAGGCTTTTTAAACAGAATTTTTTCACCTGCAGCATTGAGGCAGAGTTTGTTTCCAATTGAATCTGAAAACTTCACAACTCCCTCAGGTAGAGGCTTCTTTGTTATTGTTGTTACCGTTCCG
>JAJTBE010000099.1 GCA_021287065.1 Bacillota bacterium | reverse complement strand
GGGGCGGACCTGCGGGTCCGCGTCGGGGTTGCAAACCCCTCCTACGATCGTTGGCGAAGCTTGTGGTTGTGGGGTTTGCTGGCGGTTGGAGTTTGTTGTTTGACCGGGGAGGCAGGCGGGACGCCTGTGGTCCGGCATTTGTTGGCCGGGGTTGTGGTTCTTGGGGTTGCTTGCCAATGGGTTGAAATACAACACTAATACGGGGGATTCAGTTTATAGTAATCCCATTAAACCGGTCAAGAAATCCGGTATCATACCAACTTTCCAATATATTGAAAGCACATTATCATTGCAAACCCTTCGCAAAATGGTGAAGCAATCCCGTCAGTATAGTAATTATTCCGGCAAGATGGTATCAGGCAGGTTTCCTGACATAATGTTTTTGGGGTTGATTAACTGGAAAAACTATATACGGAACAACAAAATCCTATGTCGAAATGGATTTTGTATTGCTGAAAGAGTAGTTCTTACATGCTATCAGTCAGGCAGGTTTTTTGTGAAAGCTGCGATTGTTTTTTCTGCAGCTGTTGAATATACTCTGTCGAAAAACAGCTCAAAAGGCTCGTTTCCCTGCCAGAATGGTATGTTGCCCAGTTTTGGTATGGGAGATGAGGAAAATCCTGCGGATTCAATATCTTCAATCCGCATTGGTGAAAAGCTGATATTTTCTCCCCAGAAAAGTGATGGAATGGCGCAAAGGGGCTGCGGAGGTTCTTTTGTTTCCTCCGGTTCGTTTATATCAATGTTTATGTCATCAATTTTACCGGTTGTTCTCATCGGGACAATGCCATCACCAGCTTCAACAAGCATGTCCATAAAATCATCCTGTTCGATTCCCTTTATTTTAAAAAGAAGAAAAGGATCCCTGTCTATTTCGATTCCGGTAATGTAATGAACTGCAGCGATATGTTTGCATGGATCTCCCCAATCGGGGCAGGAGCAGGTAGTTTCCAGTCTTCTTTTTGAATCGGGCAGAAGGTACAGGCCCAGAGATTCAAATTCCTCTTCAATATCCGCGGGGATATACCCGGCCATTAGTTTTGCCGCATAATAAATTTTGCCGGAAAGCTTTTTTGCCAGTTTTTTCCATTTTTCAGGCTTTATGGTTTCAATTTTTATCTTAATTTTATAAGGTCTGACATCACTTCCCTGAACCTTTGCGGTAATCAGTCCGGGGGCTATTTTAATATCAATAACCTGGCCTTTGCGGGCGTAGCTTCTTCCTCTTGACATTCTGCCATAATCGCCGTAATCCTCAAGGGCGTCAACCCACTTCTGACCCCACCATGTGTCAGATGCTCCGCCTTTTTTCAGTTGAGCCTTTATGCCGCCTTCCACTGCAATCGCCGGTTTTGAAATAAAATAATTGTCAAAATACATATCAAACCTCCACCAATGCTTTTCCGGGCATAAGTAATTCTCTCAGTTCACTGTTAGAAAGTTCAGTGAGCCAGTCTTCTCCGGTTCCCACAACTGATTCCGCCACCATCTTTTTGGTTTCTATCATATTATCGATTTTTTCCTCAAGTGTGCCGATGGTGATGAATTTATGGACTTCCACGGTTTTCTTCTGTCCGATTCTGAAAGCTCTGTCCGTTGCCTGATTTTCAACTGCAGGATTCCACCATCTGTCATAATGGAAAACATGATTGGCTCCGGTCAGATTCAAACCAGTGCCGCCGGCTTTTATGGAAAGGATAAAAGCGAAGGGGGCTTTTTCACTATTCTGGAATTGCTCAACCATTTGATCCCGTCGGGCTTTGGGCGTTCCGCCGTGGAGGTAGAAAACTTCCTTTCCGTATGTGTTCTGAAGATATTGCTTCAGAATTTCCCCCATTTCAGTGTATTGGGTAAAAATCAGTGCCTTTTCTCCGGCAAGAATAACTTCCTCCATCATTTCGGAAAGCCGCTCCAGCTTGCCGGAGCGTTTCTCAGCATGGGAATTATCTTTCATAAAATTAAGGGGATGATTGCAAATCTGCTTGAGCTTTGTCATTGCAGCCAGCACATTACCCCTGCGCTCTATACCTTCGGTGTCTTCAATCTTTGATATCAATTCCTCGGCAACTGCTGCGTAAAGTGAAGCCTGCTCTTTGGTAAGATTGCACCAGGTTTTCATTTCCAGTTTTTCAGGAAGATCAGATATAATGGATTTATCGGTTTTCAGCCTTCTGAGAATAAAGGGACCTGTGAGTTTTTTAAGCTTTTCTGCAGTCTCCCGGCTCTGGAGAACCTGAATGGGAATGTGGAAATTCTGTTTAAAATCCTGTTTGCTTCCAAGATAACCGGGATTCAGGAATTCCATTACAGACCACAGTTCGCCAACATGGTTTTCCACCGGGGTTCCGGTCATTGCTATGCGGTAGTCTGCTTTCATATCCCTTGCCGCTTTTGCCTGCTTTGTCTCGGCGTTCTTAATATTCTGGGCTTCATCAAGGATTATTCCTCCCCATTTAACTCCGTTGAGGAAGTTCAGATCTTTCTGAAGAAGCGTATAGCTGGTAAGAACGATATTCTTCATCTGTGCTTTATCAACAAATTCAACGCCCCTGAGCCTGTTTTGACCGTGGTGAACCATAACCTGCAGGTCCGGAGTAAACTTTTCAGCTTCCTTGAACCAGTTGCCTATCACGGAAGTGGGGCACACAATAAGCACAGGCTTATCATTCCCGGCCACTGAGTCATTCTGAATCAGACCAAGGACCTGTATGGTTTTTCCAAGCCCCATGTCGTCGGCAAGGCAAGCGCCGAACCCCCATTTTTTAAGGAAATCGAGCCATGAAAGCCCTCTTTGCTGGTAGGGCCTCATCTGGCCAATAAATCCCTCAGGCTGGTCCATCATTTTCAGATTTCCGGGATTATCAAGGTTTTTCAGAAGATCGGAAATCCAGCCCTTTGAAGAATGAACCTCAACCATCTTCAGTTCCTTTTTCGAATGGACTCCAAGGGAAGCTTTCACCATATCCCCTGCTGTTGTTTTCTCCGGTTTGTTTTTCCAGAAATCAATAGCTTCCTGAATCTCTTCGGCAGACAACATAACCCATTCTCCCCTGAACTTTACCAGAGGCGCTTTCAGTTTTGACAGTTCCATAAGTTCTTCAAAAGTAATCGGTTGATCCCCGATGACGAGTTTCCAGTTGATATCCACCAGTTCATCAAGGCTCATAAAAGATTTGGATTTCATAGACGGAGATTTTACAGAAGCTCTGGCTTTGATGTTTCTGATATTTCCTTTTCTGCTCCACCACGCAGGCAGGAAAACCACATATCCGGCTTGCTTCAGCATTTGCGCATCTTTAGTCAGAAATGCAAAAGTCTGGTTTATATCTGTGATATGGCTGTCCGGGGTATCCGTCTTCAGGCTTTCCTCTATCCACGGGCACACAAACGAAGCTTTGCCGAGATTCTGAAGAATGTATTCCCTGATTTCCATTTTTTCAATACCCATAAGATCAGGTATTCCGTCATTTCCAAGCCAGGCATCCCGCACAGAAATAACAAGGCTCGGATCTTTGTCGGACTGAAGCACATAACGGACTTTCCATTCTGAGTCATCCTCATCCCTCGGTTCTTCAAGCCTGAAACCAAGTTTGAATCCTGCCTGCTGCTGAATCAGCAAAGGGCGCTGCCACTGCCGGAGTTTCTGTAAAAACTGTTCGAGTTCGGTTTTATTGTATATAATTGATTCCACAGAAGATGATGTAAGGCCGCAAGCCCACAATTCGTGAATTCCTGCGCTGGATTTCGGCTCTTTTCTTTTCTGGCTGCTTCTCACAAGATATTCCAGTGATTCACCTACACAGGTATCAAGGATTTTCCCCGCAGGCACATCAGGTTCTGTCTGTTCATCTTTTGTCAGACAACGGCAGGAGTGGGGCATAGTCTTTTTCAGGGAATCATAGGAAGTGGCAATACTGCTGTCGATAACAGGTTTCCAGACAGGGAAATATTTATTATTCTTCACTTTCAAATCAGGCATATAGCTGCCACGAACAACCAGGGAACCTGCAACAACCATCAGCTGGCAGATAAATTTGAAATCGGCTCCCGCCGCTACGCCGGGCGCAAACAGATCCTGTCCTTCATACTGAGTCGCCAGTGAAATATACTGTTTATAATTGACTTTCAGCCCTTTAATCTCCCAGGGCATAAGTTTTATTTTTGCAGGTTTTAAAATATTCTCATCATCCCCGGTATTGAGAAGCGGCGATGAAGGCAGAGGCATATCATCGGAAGAAGGAAGAAAAGCGGTGGCTTTTACTTCATCCTGTGTGCCGGGAATCCCGATTTTATTCTTTTTCACCAGATCTCTTAGTTCATTTACCCCCAGTACAAATGGGTGAGGAAGAATTTTGAGTTTCTTTGAAGTTCTTGTTTTTCTCTTTTTAGCAGAACCAGTATCGGGCATTGTTGTTTCTCCCCAAAGAAAAACAGAGCCGTCGAAAAACCCAAGATGAAGAATAATCATAAAAAGCCGCCTGTTAATGTCGGAAATATGGTTTTATTGAACAAAATTATACTTTGTATTGCAGCTTTCATCAACGGGTATTAAATAAAGTTTTATGGGAACCGGTTTTACTATTCATCAGCGGGATTCAGAGATTGCGAAAAAAACCTTTTTCGAAGGGCATTTTCCAGATTAAAAAATCAAAGAGTCAGATTCAGAGGTAAATTCTATACAAGGGAAACCATCAAAACGGTTAAAAGCCCGTGGTTATGCGGTTCTGTTTACCACCGGATTGAAACCCGGTTTTGGTTCCAGGGGCATCGGGTTTAATGTAAAATGTCCAAATCCGAGGTTTAAGCAGATTTAGAGTTGTGGTAAAAGTAGTTTTTACACAATCTCTGCAACCGCGACGCGGACCCGCAGGTCCGCCCATGCAGCAAACAAAAACCACCCACCCCGAATACGCGGAAATTCTCCTCATAGCAACACATTTCCATAATTCGATTAATTGCGGCGACAGGGTTGATTCCGGGCGGGAACATTTGCACCAGCACTGCAGTTGGAGTTGTGTTTCCATTTTGGAGATTGCGGAGAGAATGTGGGATTGTTTTACCGGGGGACAGGCGAGACGCCTGCGATCCGGCAGTGTTGGCGTTTTCTTAACCTTATGATGTTTGCTGCCGGTTGGCGGGATGATGTTGCGGGCAGGCCCCCGCCATTTCAAAAAAATCATAACCTTTCGCCCAGCTCCCGGAGAAAACTTTTTTGAAAAAAGTTTCCTCCGGACCTCCATCCCAAAACTTTTGAATTGGGGACCGACCAGGGACCGTGGGGTTTAGGGACCCTCAGAGGAGACCACGCTTTTTTGGAAAAGCGAGGTTACCCTCCGAACCTCCCTCCTTGAAAAACAGGAGTATTGGGACTGGAAATTTGATTTGTTTTTACTAATACGATGACAATGAATATAACTCAGGAGCAGGCAGCGCCTGCGATTCGGTGAATTTGTGGTTATTTCAACGCCGAGGGGGGTTGGGGGATTCTTCCCCCGTTTGCCAACCTTTTTGAAAACTGCGCAGCAGATTTCAAAAAAGTATGAGTAAAGAAAAGCAATAAAAATCAATATGCAGAAAGCAAAATTAAAGAGAACGGAAAAATGATGCACTGAAAGTTTTTGCCTGAAGGGCTTGGAAAACGAGCTTTTTTCAAAAAGCGGGTTTCCCAAAAAAGAACTATAACCATTCATCCAGCCCCCTGAGAAAACTGATCTCTCACCGAAAAAATGATTGCTATCCGACATTCGATTCTACCGAAAACAAACGAACCGCCCGGAGGCGGCTCGATTGTAACCCCACCCCTCAGGGGGGCAGTGTTAGTTTTCAGGATATGAATTTACTTTAAGTATTTACCTTAGGGGATATTATAGGAAATGTCTTCCCAGGGGTGTCTGTAGAGAGGCTGCATCAGGCGTTTCTGGTCCATTATGTGGCCTATCATGCCTATGCTTCTGGCAATTACAAACAATCCGTTGAGGTAACCGAGGCGGACGACATCATCGATTTCTTCTTTAGTGAAGACTCCTGATGATTCCATCATATCGAGGAATGCGATTCCGATGCAGCCGTCCACATTGAGAATGAGGTTGTTCTTTTTGGATGTGGTGATTTTTTCCACTTCAAGGGCATAGTCCAGATAACGGTTTGAGCTGAAGTTCTTTTTAGCGAACTCTTTTACCAGCTCTACCCGCTTGTCGGGGTTCTGCACTGATTTGATGCGGTGTCCGATACCGGGGATATTGGTTCCTTTAGCTTTCATTTCATTGACAAACTCTTCGGGAGTTTTGCCTGAATCACATGCAGCTTTGAAATATCTTGCTGCATCGTCAATGGCGCCGCCGAAGCGGGGACCGATTGTGAGCAGGCCTGAAGCTAAGGATGACATAAGGTCTTTTCCGGCTCTTGAAGCGACTGCAGCATTATGTGCGCCTGAAACTGCGGGACCGTGGTCTGCAACGATTACCAGAATCATCTCAATGAATTTGCGGGCGCATTCGGGCAGTTCCTTTTTGAACCAGAGGAGTCCGATGGTTCCGCCGATTCCCATTTCCTTTTCAACAACTGTTGAGATGGGAAGATGGAGATATGTTGCTTCTTCTCCCCTGTCGTCGGAAATGGTGCAGATGAAATTGGTTTTTCTTCTGATGAGGCCCGCTTTTTCAGCTACAGCCAGATCCATGGGGATTTTTACATGCTCAGGTATGGGGATGGGCTGAATTTCGCCTTTTTCCAGCAGAGCATTATAAACCTGATGGATCTTTTCATCCAGATCGTCATAGGATTCGGGCACAACGGCGCCGGCTTCCCTGAGAGCATTATTTTTGGCGTCGGCGGTTTCCCGTTCGTCGTCAGCTTTGGCTCCGGCATGTCCAAACTGGACTTCGCCGGGGAAGAGTTTTGTGCAGGTTCCTGTAACCCAGGCAACCAGAGGTTTCTTAATTGTGCCGTTTTTGAGGGCTTCCACGATTTCATATTCGTCTTCGCCGCCGACTTCGCCGAGAACCACAAGCATTTTGATTGCCGGGTTGGCTTCGTAACGGAGAAGGTGCTCCATAAGGGTTGAACCGGGGTATTTGTCTCCGCCGATGGAAATTCCCTCATAGAGTGCGGGATATGCTTTTCCCTCGTCGTTTTTTGGTCCGCAGGCAAGGGCAATCAGGTTGTAAAGTTCGTTGGACATACCGCCTGATTTTGACACAAAGCCTACAAAACCGGGAACATGCAGGTTTGTGTCCATGATATTTTCGATGGGGCCTGCAGTGTTGCCGATTTTAAAACATCCGGGTTTCATTCCGCCTACTGTTGCGGGTCCGATAATCCATTTTCCCTGCTTTTTAGCCTCGGCGATCATTTCCCTGGTTCTTCTTTCGGGAATACCTTCCGCAATAACCGCAAGAGTTCTGATGGTAGGCTCCTTGAGAGCTTCCATAGTGGTTTTATATGAAGAACGGAATGATGCAAAGTTGATAAATACATCTGCATCCGGATGTTTTGCCGCAGCTTCATGGGTGGTCTTGTAAACGGGAACTATAATTTCCTTAGGACCCCAGAAGCATTTGTGGATTCCTGCGCCTGAGGGGTTTACAATGGCTGCAACCGAAGGTGTCTCCCTGCGGCATGCAAAGTCGAAATCCAGCATGCGCTGAACAGCGGCTGTCTGCATATTGTATATAATTGCTTTTGTTGATTTATCGAATAGTTCGTATTCGGGTAGTCTGCCTGACATTATTAACCTCCGCTATTTATCCAGCGCCAGCTTGACTATGCGCGTCATATGGGTTTCGGGACCGTAAACTTCGATGGGAACTCCGAGATCTTTTCCCAGCTCCCTCATATTTTTAAGACCCGTTTTGTAGTTGGGGCCGCCTCTTCTTACATAGATCATGGCATCTACTTCTTTAAGTTTTTCCTTATACTCCTTTAGAGCGCGGATTATGCCTTTGAAAGTCTTTGCCACATCGGTGAAGTTGGCAATGCCTCCGCCGATAAGAAGAACCTTTCCTCTGCCCTGAGGATCTTTTTCCCTTGTCATAAGATCCAGCACCGTTTTTGCATACTGATAGGTTTCCTCATCGTTGGGGTTTCCCGAATACTCACCGTAGTTAGCCAGTTCGGGACCATAACCGAGGTCTGCAATGGTGTCGGCGTAAATAACCGATGCTCCGCCGCCTGCAACCATCGTCCAGACTCTGCCTTTGGTGTTGAGGAGGGTAAGCTTGAGTGAAGCTCCCGTCTTTTCGTCCATAGAACGGATAAACTGTTCCTCAGGAGTGGTTTTTCTGCCGAATGGCGACGGGAATGTAAGATCGCCCCAGGTTCCGGCGCATTCGAATTCTGCGGTGTCATCCAGCTTTGCAGCCAGATCAAGGGGAACCACCTGATCGCCCACCAGAAGAATGGGGTTGATTTCCATATAGGCAAATCCGGAATTTTTGAAGATTTCGTAAAGAGCTTTTATGAACTTTTCAACGGTATCCTTTTTTGCCTCTTCCAGCTCGGTCAGCAGAGTGTTCTTGACATCACTGTCGTTTATATTATTCCGGATATTTATGATTAGCCTTTTTGCCTTTGAATCCACATCGCCGACATTGATTCCGCCTCTGTGGTGGAAAAGGATTTCGTCCCCTTCCCTTACGGTGCGGATGGCGAGATAGCATTCATCTTCCTCACTATGTGGAAGGAAAGGCTCCACTATGAATGTATCCAGTTTTCCGGTGATTTTGTCGATGGTAATATCTTTATTCATTCTCTCGGCTATCCACTGTTTAGCTTCATTCCAGTCTGCGTTGAGAACTATTAGTTTGTTTTTTCCTCTTCTTTTAATCAGCTGATCCGGCTTCGCCACCAGTTTTTCAGTTAGAAGCCAGGGGTGCTGCGAGGGGAGTGCGTCCATGTCTGTGTCGGGTGTAACGGTAACAAACCTGCCCTCAAGATGGAACCTGCCCCCTGAATACTCAGGGAGCAGTTTGGCAAGCAGTGATTTTCCGTCAAATTCCCTTATTGCTTTTTGTGCCATGTTCTTATCCTACCAATGCTGATACTTTAGAATCGAGTCTCTGCTTCACCGCATCGATGAAGCCTTCGGTTGTAACCGCTTCACTGTCGGTTTTTCCAACCATGCGGGTCATGTCTTTGGTCATAATTCCGTCATAAACGGTGGTGAGGGCTGCACTCTTCAACGCTCTTGCAAACTCAAGGACATCCATTGTTTTGTCAAGTTTGCCTCTCTTGCCGAGGGCGCCGATCCATGCAAATATGGAAGCCAATGAGTTGGTTGAAGTGGCATTGCCTTTGAGATGCTCATAATAGTGTCTCTTGACGGTTCCGTGGGCAGCTTCGTATTCGAACTGGCCATTGGGTGAAACCAGAACCGAAGTCATAAGGCCCAGCGAACCGAATCCGGCGGCAACCATGTCCGACATTACATCACCGTCATAGTTCTTCAGGGCGAGGAGGAATCCGCCTTCGTGCTTCATCATCTGAGCCACTGCGTCATCAATGAGGAGGTAACGGTATGTGATATGGGCAGCATCCAGTTCTTCCCTGCGTTTGTCAATTTCTTCCTGAAATACCTGTTTGAAGTAGGCATGGTATTCCTTCGAAATTGTATCTTTGGTGGCAAACCATATATCCATTCTTTTTGAAAGAGCATAGATTATGCAGGACTGTGCAAATGAACGGATGGATTTTTCCAGGTTGTGAATGCCCATTACGATTCCGGGTTCTTTGAAATCGTGCACCAGATGTCTCTGGGGTTCTCCGCCTTCGGGAGTATAGACGATTTCCACTTTGCCAGGCTTGTCAACCTTAAAGTCGGTGCATTTGTAAAGATCGCCGTAGGCGTGTCTGCCTATGACAATGGGATTGTGCCATGATCTGACAGCCGGAGGAATGTTTTTGAGATAGATGGGCATTCTGAAAACTGTTCCATCCAGAATACTTCTGATTGTAGCATTGGGGCTTTTCCATTCTTTTTTCAGATTGTATTCCTTCACTCTGTCTGCATCGGGAGTGATAGTGGCGCATTTTACGCCTATGCCGTATTTCTTAATGGCATTAGCTGCATCCACAGTAACCTGATCGTTGGTTTTATCACGGTTTGATACATGAAGATCATAATAATCAAGCTCTATATCGAGATAAGGCAGGATGAGCTTGTCTTTGATCATCTGCCATATTACTCTTGTCATTTCGTCCCCGTCCATTTCAACCATGGGGGTTTTTACACGAATCTTACTCATTAATTTTCCTCCTTAATTATTAAGAACCGGATTTTGTGAAGGCAAGCTCGCCTCCGGCTTTGAGTATTTCAATGTCCCTCTGGGACACAATCATAGGCCTGATGGTAAATTCCAGGTTTTTGGAAACATTTTTGAGAACCATTTCCTTTTCAAAGGGAATGACTCTTACTTCGAGTTTGTCGCCCTGTTCGATTCTGTCATAATCTTCGGCATTGACAAATTCGAAGGGGACGATTCCGAAGTTGATAAGATTTTTAAGATGAATACGGGCAAAGGATTTTACAATTACAGCTTTCACTCCCAGATACATAGGGCAAAGAGCTGCGTGCTCCCTTGATGAACCCTGTCCGTAAGCATTGCCGCCGATAATAAATCCGCCGCCTTTTGCTTTTGCTCTGTCTGCAAAATCCTTATCCACACCCTCAAAAACATGCTTTGCATATTCGGGCACATTGGAACGCAGAGGCAGATATTTACCTGCGGGCATAATGTGGTCGGTGGTTATGTTGTCGCCTGTTTTGAGAAGAACTTCGCCTGTAATTACTTCCTCAAGGGGATCTTTCATGGGAAGAGGAGCAATGTTGGGACCTCTGAGAATCTCTATTCCGTCAGGATTATCCGAAGGTTCGAGAATCATGGAATCGTCAACAAGGAAACTTTCCGGCAGTTTAATTTCAGGCATTTCCCCAAGCTTGCGGGGATCGGTGAGTTTTCCGAATACTGCTGTGGCTGCTGCTGTTTCGGGGCTTACCAGATAAAGCTTGCCGTCTTTGGTTCCTGATCTTCCCTCAAAGTTTCTGTTGAATGTTCTTACCGAAACTCCGGCTGAAGGCGGAGCCTGTCCCTGACCTATGCAGGGTCCGCAGGTGCATTCAAGTATTCTTGCCCCTGCTCCGATTAACACTCCCAGATCGCCGGAATCGGCAAGTTCCCTGAATACCTGTCTTGAACCGGGTGAAATCACCAGAGAACAACCGGGATGAACGGTTCTGCCTTTAAGAAGGGCAGCTACGGTTCTGAGATCTCTCAGGGATGAGTTTGTGCAGGATCCGATGCAGACCTGCTGAACTTCGAGGCCCTCTATGTCTTTGATTGCGGAAATATTTCCCGGTGAATGGGGAGTTGCTGCCATAGGTTCGAGTTCGCTGAGGTTGATTTCAACTACTTCATCATATTCCGCATCGGCGTCAGGGAGAATTTCCTCCCAGTCTTTTTCCCTGTCCTGAGCTTTAAGGAAAGCAAGGGTGATTTCATCTGAAGGAAAAACGGATGTGGTAGCGCCTGTTTCAGCTCCCATATTGGTGATGGTGGCTCTGTCGGGAACACTGAGTGTTTTTACGCCGGGACCGGTATATTCGATAACCTTGTTAAGTCCGCCGTTAACTCCAAGTTTCTGCAGAACGGCAAGGATTACATCCTTGGCGGAAACAAAGGGGCTAAGCTTGCCGGTAAGGTGAATATTGATTATGGCAGGGAATTTGAGATGGAAAGGAAGGCCTGCCATAGCGAAAGCTACATCAAGACCACCGGCGCCGATAGCTATTGAGCCTACGCCGCCCGCTGTGGGGGTGTGGCTGTCGGAACCGAGAAGAGTTCTGCCGGGACGGGCAAATCTCTCAAGGTGGACCTGATGGCAGATTCCGTTGCCGGGTCTTGAAAATTTGATACCGTATTTTGCAGCTATACTCTGAAGATAACGATGATCATCAGGGTTTTTAAAGTCTTCCTGAGCTGTATTGTGATCAACATAAGAAACCGATAATTCGGTTTTCACACGGGGCACGCCAAGTGCTTCGAACTGAAGATAAGCCATTGTTCCGGTAGCATCCTGAGTAAGGGTCTGATCTATGCGTATGGCGCATTCCTGACCTTTAACAGGTTCGCCTTCGACCAGATGTTTTTTCAGAATCTTTACCGCTGCTGAGTCGCCCATTTTATTCCTCCGTCGGTTATTTTTTGAAGGGTCACAAAAGAAGGACCCCATTATTTTCAGAAAAATTTCAGAGATTCAGCTTTCTGCCCGCTGTTATCATCAAAAGAGATGCATCGGGGATAAGCTGAAGGGGGTTGGAAGGGATTATCCCTTCAAGATGTCCGGTTTTTGTTGAAAAGCCTGCTTTTTCAATAGCTTCCAGATATTTCTCCACCGGAATGTGTGCTTCGAAGAGGTGGAGATCATCATTTTCATCAAATTCACCCCGCCTTACAGCTTCAGCCCTGACCTTTGTCCATCCCCTGCGGTTGGCATAAATAAGCTCATCGGCTTTTTGAGCAGGGGGGGCAAGAGGGGGAGCCTGTTCTTTTGCTTTTGGAAATTTTTCCGCAAAAGCTGCGAGGTCTGAGGACTTTGTTTCCCATTCCAGAGTTTCAAGAAAATTATAAATCCGGTTGGGGTGTTCAAACATATGATTGTGAAGATCTGCGAGAATGATAAAACCCCCGGGTACGAGGGTTTCATAATAGTTGTTAAAATCAGGTCTGTGATGGTGGTGTACGGTAGCGACACCGGTTATGATATGGATTGATTCAGGCTGGATATATTTTTGTATGTTAAGGTCTTTATCAGCTATAAGCGAAAAATCCTTATTTTCTTCTAATCCGCGGTTTCTAAAATATTCAGCGGTTTTTTCCAGTCTTTGTTGGGAAGGTTCCAGAAGATACAGGTAAACCCTTTCTTTATCTTCTTTATCCAGAGCTTCGTATATAACGGTTGTGCTTAACCCTGCGCCTATATCCGCAAGATATACGCGCCCTTCGGACTTTTTAACCGCCTTTTTGACCGCCTGTGCACAGGCTTCCCGGAGAATTCCCAGATTTCCCGGATTACCCGCCATTTTCGCGGATTCGGCAAGATAACGGATCTGTCTGTCGGATCCGCCCTTCCATTCGTCCTGATAAGCCCACTCGGAAGCTTCGTGCAGAAGGTCCGCATCTCCGGTTATGCTCCAGTTTTCCCAGGCATATGACGGGATACGGAGAGCTGAACCGAGCCTCAGCGGCATACGGGAATCATCAATGCTGAAGGATTCAGCTGTTTGTGCAAGTAGCGCCTCGTCAAAAACTCTCATATAAGATCGCTTTCTTCGTAAAAAAACTACTGTCTCTGAACACTCTCTCAAATTTGTGAGAATTAGCCCAACTCCTTCATGTAAAAAAAGATTTTTTTGGCATTTTAACAACGGATGTTAAACAGGGAGGGAGTAGGGGAGCGAAGCATGTGCCCAATGCCACTGAATTAGCAAAACTTACTCCAATTTCCAGCCCAATACTCCTGTTTTCAAGGGAGGAGGTTCGGAGGATAACCTCGCTTTTCCAAAAAAGCGTGGTCTCCTCTGACGGTCCACAAGCCCCAATGCCACTGAATTAGTAAAATTCACTCTAATCCACAGTCCAATACTCTTGTTTTTCAAGGAGGGAGGTTCGGAGGGCAACCTCGCTTTTTTAAAAAAGCGTGGTTCCCTCTGACGGTCCAAAATCCCCCCGGTCCCCGGTCGGTCCCCCGATTCAAAAGTTTTGGGATGGCGGTCCGGAGGAAACTTTTTTCAAAAAAGTTTTCTCCGGGAGCTGGGCAAACGGTTACAATTCTCGTGAGCGATAAGATAAATCCATGCCTTAATTCATGGGCATTGCCCCAAACCCCGGTCGGTCCCCAATTTTTAAAGTTTTGGGATGGCGGGTGCCTGCCCGCAACACCATTCCGCCAACCGGCAGCAGACATCATAAAGAAAACAAAACGCCAAAACTGCCGGATCGCAGGCGTCCCCGCCTGTCCCCCGGTTAAATAACCTCGCATGCTCTCCGCAATCTCCGAATGGAAAATTCCGGACAACTGCGGGGTCCGAAAACAAACCTGTCTCCACTATAAATTGAATTATGGTAATGAGGAGCTAATGGCGGGGTTTCCGGTCTTTCAGGGATTTTCCGGCGTAGGTGTGCGGTGCTGGCGGACCTGCGGGTCCGCGTCGGGGTTGCAAACCCATCCTGCGATCCGGTAGTCGCTGGCGGGGGGCTATGTTTGCAGTGGATCAAAAAAGCTCCCTGCGGGAGCTTTCTGGTTATTCATATTGGATTTCATAAGTTGGGAAATGTTCAGGAATTACCTGAATTTCCTTAATGGCCCGGATTTTCTTAGTTTCTTCTTCCCAGAAATTTGAGGAGAGAGAGGAAGAGATTGATAAAGTCGAGGTAGAGTATCAGTGCGCCTATCACTGCAAATTTGATGTATTCTTCGGATCCCTCATTGAATTCATAGAACATTTCCTTGATTTTCTGCGTGTCATAGGCTGTAAGGCCCACGAATACTATCACGCCGATGCAGGAAATAATCCAGGAGAGGATATTGTTGACCAGAAAGAAGTTTACAACCGATGCAATAACAATACCTAAAAGAGCCATCAGAAGCAGGTTTCCCCATTTTGTGAGGTCTGATTTTGTTACAAATCCGTAGATGCTCATTGCTGCAAATGTTCCTGCGGTTACAAAGAATGTAACTGCTATGGAGCCTGGGGAAAATTTCAGAAAAATCACTGCAAGAGTTGCCCCATTGAGGGCTGCATAAGTAAAGAACATTATAGTGGCTACTGCTGCAGACATTTTATTGATTGCCCATGAGAGGATTACCACAAGAGCTAATTCGACAAGGCCCAGCCCAATCAGAATACCGGGGGTTCCGTAGAGGATTTTAACAAGAACCTCTGATGTGGAAACCTGAAATGCAATCAGGGCGGTAAGGGCAAGGGCGCAGGTCATCCAGCCGTAGATTTTTGCGAAGAGGGATTTAACGGCATCCTCGCTGTGGGCAATGGGTATTGCATGCGCTGAAGAATTTCTGTACAAAGCTATCACTCCTTTAGTTCAATAGTGTTATTTTATTTCAGTTTATGCCCGCATTCGGGACAGAATTTGACATTTGGGTCGATTGTATTCATACAGGATGGGCATTGGTTTTTCATTGCAAGTTTCTGACCGCATTCAGGGCAGAATTTGGCTCCTCTTGCCTGTGCTCCGCAGGAAGGGCATACGAGCTGCCTTTCTGTGGCGGCGTCCATCTGTTTGCCTTTTTCATATCCGATTTCCCTGGCTTTTTCTGTGGCGCCGTCTGTTTCACCCTGTGCCCGGGCTGATTCCATTTCGATTTCCGCAATGGGAGCGCAGCGAATGCATAAGCCTCTTTTTTTATTCCAGCAGGTGTCGCAAACATAGGAATGGCATTTGGCGCAGCGGTTGAAGTGTCTTTTTGCATCTTCCACTGATCTTGCGAAAGCTTTGTCCCTTGCATCCCGCCATCCGGCATGGGCCATGCTTTCAACTGCGTTGGCAGCCTGTCCGACTATTCCTCCGAACCAGCCTGATGCTTTTTCCATCCATTCGGCAGCCTGTTGGCTTTTGTAGCCTTCGAAGGCTGTACGCCAGGTATCGCTGCAGTTTTCGCAATAGAATTCGAACTGGAAACCGGCGTTTACACCATATTGCTGTGATAAGTCGTGATAATTTTTGCTGAATTTTAATTCTTCCATTTTTTACCTCTCAAAAGGGTATTATTCTGATGATTTCTTACATTTGGTTGTTTTTCCTGTTTTTTATTGCAAGCAGCGTGCTGGGGAGAAATTCCCCGGTGTCCGGATTTTCTCCGGGAGTTGGGCAATGGGTATGGTTCATTTTTTGGGAAACCCGCTTTTTAAAAAAAGCTCGTTTCCCAAATCTTCGGCGTTGAAATAACCGTAAATCGCAGGTGCTACCTTCTCCTGGGTTATATCCAAATACAATTATCGTATTAGTAAAAACCACTCAAACCCACAGCCCAATACTCTTGTTTTTCAAGGAGGGAGGTTCGGAGGGCAACCTCGCTTTTTTAAAAAAGCGTGGTTCCCTCCGAGGGTCCAAAATCCCCACGGTCCCCGGTCGGTCCCCCGATTCAAAAGTTTTGGGATGGCGGGTGCCTGCCCGCAACACCATCCCACCAACCGGCAGCAAACATCATAAAGAAAACAAAACGCCAAAACTGCCGGATCGCAGGCGTCTCGCCTATCCCCCGGTTAAACGAACCCGCATGCTCTCCGCAATCTCCGAATGGAAAATTCCGGACAACTGCGGGGTCCGAAAACAAACCTGTCTCCACTATAAATTGAATTATGGTAATGAGGAGCTAATGTCGGGGTATCCGGTCTTTCAGGGATTTTCCGGCGTAGGTGTATGGTGCGGGCGCAATGCCACTGAATTAGTAAAACTTACTCCAATTTCCAGCCCAATACTCTTGTTTTTCAAGGAGGGAGGTTCGGAGGGCAACCTCGCTTTTTTAAAAAAGCGTGGTTCCCTCTGACGGTCCCCAAATCCCCGTCGGTCC
>JAJTBE010000199.1 GCA_021287065.1 Bacillota bacterium | reverse complement strand
TGTTTTTCAAGGAGGGAGGTTCGGAGGGTAACCTCGCTTTTCCAAAAAAGCGTGGTTCCCTCTGACGGTCTCTAAACCCCACGGTCCCCGGTCGGGTCCCAAATTCCAAAGTTTTGGGATGGAGGTCCGGAGGAAACTTTTTTCAAAAAGTTTTCTCTGGGAACTGGGCGAATGGACACAATTCTCGTTATCGATCAGATCAATCCGTACCTTAATTCATGGGCATTGTCCCAACCCCCCCGCCAACCGCCAGAAAACCTCATAACCACAAGCCCGGCAAATGCAGCAGCAAAACGCAGGGCACCACCCCTCATCACTTTCTGGAATACATATAAAATAATAAAAAGCTGAAAAATATTGATTCACAAAGGTTTCGCAAAAAATATTTCTGAAAAAATAAACAAAATCAATCATGGCATGGAAAAACAATCAATAATGGAAACCAGATTTCTTCAAAATCATCTGAAAATTTTTTTCAATAAGTTTTTGCGATTCCGAAAACCACGGTTTATCAAGGACTTAAAACCTTTTTTGAAAAAACACTTCCCAATGGTGACTTTTGATCTTTACTATTTGGGATTATTTGTGATATGCTTAATATGTTGTCGGTTAGGGACTTTAATTGGTTCTTTAATTACTTTTGCCATTTGCAGAATCTATGAAGTAAATCAATTAAAACTCCAGGCGGATAATCTAAATTAAGTAATGTTAACAGTTACTGGAAGGCAAAAAAGTGATCGATAAATTACCCCCCCTTGTGATAGGTGATCTGGAAATCAAAAACCCCATAGTGCAGGGTGCTATGGGAATCAGAGTTTCAACCCATCCTCTCGTCAGCGCCGTTGCCAATGCAGGAGCTGCGGGAACCATCGCCAGTGTGGCTCTTGGTTTTGGAAATAAAGAGAATGAAACAAATTTTCTGAAAGCTTCAACCGATGCCCTCGAATATGAAATCCGTGAAGTTAAGAAAAGCAGTAACGGCGTTTTTGGCGTCAATATTATGGTTGCTCTCAGCAATTATGAAGATCTCGCCCGGACCGCATCCAGAGAAAAAGTCGATTATATAGTATCCGGTGCCGGACTCCCTCTTAAACTGCCTGAGTATGTCGATGATCCTTCAATAAAACTTCTCCCCATCGTTTCATCGGCAAGAGCAGCGGATCTAATCGCAAAAACCTGGGAAAAAAGATATGATCGCCTCCCTGACGGTATTGTTGTTGAAGGTCCGAAAGCCGGTGGACACCTTGGCTTCAAAAATGAGGAAATCGTGTCGGCAGAACCGGACGCCCTCGAAAAAATTACCGCTGAAGTAATAGAAGTAGCCAATAATTATGGCAGCAAAAACGGCCATAAAATTCCGGTAATTCCCGGCGGAGGGATTTTTGACGGAAAAGATGTGGCAAGATTCTTCAGACTCGGTGCCAAAGGCGTGCAGATAGCAAGCCGCTTTGTTACCACTTACGAATGCTCCGTATCGGAAGAGTTCAAAAAACTCTATCTTCAGGCTACGGAAGATGATATTCTCATTATCCAGAGTCCTGTTGGAATGCCCGGAAGAGCTATCAGAAACGAATTTATTGAAAAACTCTTAAAAGACGGCAGACATCCCTTCATCTGCAAATACAAATGCCTGAAAACCTGTAACCCCAAAACATCACCCTATTGTATAGCTAAAGCCCTCCATAGCGCAGCTACAGGCAAAATAGAAGAAGCAGTCGTCTTTGCAGGAAGTAATGTCTCCAGAATCAACAAGATCGTCCATGTTCAGGAACTCATAGACGAAATCATCGGCGAAGCCATTGAGGAACTGAACAGATAAAATAAACCCCTTGTCATAATGACATAACCGGAAACCATGTGAAAGCAAGTTAAGCAAAGCCTGTAGCGCAAAGCTTCAGCTTTGCAAAAAACACCTGCTTTATATGGTTTTTTGCGCGTCTGAAAAAATCTTTAATAAGAATTATCCCGAAAAGCAGCTTTTAGATCATGAATTTCCATAATCTATATAAAAACATGCTTTTAATTCTCCATGATTGTTACAATTTTTCTGATTCCATAAATCAAAAAGGTATTCCTCAACTTTTCCCGAAAATCAAACTATTATGGCTAATCGAAGAAATTATACAGGAAAATCCCGCACTTCAGGGCGCGGGGATGTCAGAAAACTCAAAGCTGAGCCTTTAATCGAAAATATTAAGCTCACCTGGGATGTCCCTGATTATGGCGTTGCAGGCGTTGAAATTTTCGGTAAGTCTGAAGATGATTCGTCTTTTGAGTTCCTTGGCGTTTTCCCGCCTTATATTAAAGAGGCGTTTTTTTATTCTGAACCTTTCTCCGTTGTTTCGTTAAGAGTTAAACTCCGCTATGAAGATGGACTTTCAAGCCGTGGTAAAACCATCCAGGCTTCATCCCTTCACAAAAATGTTGTGGCCGACAGTTATGAAGGCAGAAATTTATTTATTTATCTGCCTGACGGCTATTATGAAGATGACAGACTTTACCCCGTTATGTATATGATGGACGGCCAGAATCTTTTTTCAGAGAAATTTTCATTTTCCGGAAGCTGGCTGGCTGATAAGGTAATGGACTGGCTTTGCGAAGCGGAACTTATAGAACAGTTCATTATTGTCGGAATCTTCAACAGTGAAAACAGGGATGAGGAATACACTCCCAATGAAGATCCTGAAGAGGGCGGGGGAGGCGCTGAAGAGTTCGCAGAATTCCTTACTGATGAACTAATCCCCTGGGTTGAGGCAAAATATAAAATAAGCTCCCGGAGAGAAGACAGAGGGATAATGGGGTCTTCCTACGGGGGACTGTTTTCGTTCTGGACGGCTATCAATTATCCTGAACTTTTTTCCTTTGCCGGTGCAATGTCTCCGTCTTTCTGGCATACCAATGGAGCAATTCTTAATGAAATACCGGAAAAAGGCAGACTGCCACTGAAAATCTGGATCTGTCACGGAACCGAGGAATGGTCGGATTTCACCAGACCTGTTGTAGATCTTCTTCTTGAGCAGGGATATGAATATGGCGAAGATCTTGTCTATTACGAAGTCTATGGAATGGATCATAACGAAGCTGCCTGGGGAGAGCGGCTCAGCTTCCCGTTTATCTTCTTCAGAGGTCAGCAGGCTGAGGAAATTATTGATTTCAATGCTTATCTGCAGGTTGTCAGGGATGAGGACTATGGGGACGATGCGGAAATTTATATCAATTCCGTAGCTTATTTTGATAACGGAATAAAGTATTCCATTTACCGTCAGGCAGATTATACATCAGATTCCGATACAGTAACTGTGGATGAAGCCGGGAGGGTATTTCTCACTGAACGGGAAGACTTTAATGTAACCGCACAATTTGGGGATTATTCTGAAACCCTTGAAATCGTTTATGAAGATATTGAAGAGGAAATGATGCTGTTATATGAGAAACAGGCCGGTGACTAACCGGCGCGAAAGGCGCTAAATTATGTTGTTTGAAACAAATCAGCTACCTGTCTTTTTACCGGAGGGCATTAAGTTCAAGTGCACTGGTTGCGGAAAATGCTGCGTCGGATGGAACTGCTATGTAGGCTTCGAATTATGCGAAAACCTGAAAAAATCTTCCCTATACAAACAGATTTGCCGGAAAACCGAAATGGATGATCTCTTTGAAATGGCAGAAGATAAAAAAACATGCGTCATAAAGCACTTTGGGGATAAATGTGCTTTTCTGGGACGCAAAAAAAACTGCCTCATTCAGGATGAACTGGGATATGCTGCAAAACCCCTCGGCTGCCGCCAATTCCCCATTATTATAACCAGAACTCCCGAAGGCGTTTATGCAGGCGTCTGTTTCCTGTGTCCGGGCATTCTGGCTGAAGATTCCGAACCTCTCGCCATCAGGGAGCCGGAAATCAGACGGCTGATTACAGAATACAATTTTGACGAATTCGGAAAAAATGGCGTTAAAATTGCTGAAAATCTCGAAACCGACTGGGAAGGATACAAAGTTATCGAAACTTACCTGTACAGTCAGATCGAAAATGAACCTGACTTACATCTGGCTTTAAGAAAAAATCTCACAGCATTGCTGATGATTTCGTCAGAAGAGTGGAAACAAGGGGAAAGCTTTATCTCCGCCGCCAAATTGCAGCAGAAACTTGAATCAATACAGGTCAAACCCCTTCAGGATGAAGCTTATACAGATATGGAAAAACAGTTTGCCATGGCCGTTATTTCTATTCTCGAATCAATAAATGACGGGCTGAAACGCAAAAATACAGGTATTCTTGTGTCAGGTGGAAAACTGTTCTGTCATAATTTCCGAAGAAATATCCAGGTTGAAGATCTGAATGAATACATGGCAAAACACTCCGATTCTGTCCAGGATATAGATTTTCGCAGATATTTCAAACACATAATCTGGAGAAAAAACTTCCTTTTGCAGAAACCCCTCATTTATGGTTTGGCAGCATTCAACTTCATATATGTAATGCTCAATTGGTACTATTACACATCAGCCTTTGTGCGCAAGGCAGAAAAGCCCGAAAAAAAAGATATGGAAAAAGCTTTCGAAGTTGTCGAAAAAGCTGTTTTCCATAACACCCCGCCAATCATTGCGCCCTTTGCAAGATTGTTCGGGGATAGCCTTGTTGAATTGTCGGTTATGGAGTGGTGACCGACTTTTCAGGACAAATTCCGGTTCAGCCGCCGGTAGTCAGGTCAATCCTGAACTACCGGCATTTAATACCGGAAATATAAAATATCAAATAATAAACTTCAGTGATTTTTTACATGTTATATCAGGCCGGCAAGTAAAAAAAAGAAAACAATCCCGTCATTACAGGTAAACCTCTCCTGTTCTGAGAAAGCAAAGAAATAGTAAAAAATTTCTCAGGAACTTCAGTTTTGGTGTTTTTGGTTTATTGCTGATTCTGCAATTCAGTACAAAAAGATCCCTTTGCCTGAGTATGTGTTTTGCCGGAATAGTATAACAATTCTTCAATCCTTATATATAGTCCCTATGTAGGCACATCTATATTGTGGTGGCAGGACTGAAAAAAACATACCATAACCCGCCTGTCTATAACCTGTTTAGATAATACACTTTTTTTTATAAAATTTGAAGGGTGTATTTGTTATATTTGTGTAACATCATTGTTATCATCATGTTAACAAAGTTGTACTAATCAGGTTTTTTCCCTGAAAACAAACCTTTTATCCAGTTTACAATTTTCGATTCTCCTGCCATTTTATAACCACATTTAGGGCAGCTTATCTGTGCACAACCACCGCATTTACCCTGAAGAGGGCACGCAGACTGGCAAACTTCCGCTCCGGGAATAAATTCATACCCGCATAAAGGGCATTTTTGCTTTTCATTGGTTTCACTCATAATGTTATCCTCAGCAGATTCAGAATATAGTTGAGCAGTCCACCTGCTGAAAAGGCAAACACAAAAACAAACAGACTGATTGAAACAGCTGTTTTTACATTCTTTTCCTTGATCATGATAAAAAGCTGAGCAACACAGGGTAAAAACAGCGTGATTGTAACCATGCTCACAAGAACCTGATTTCTGGTGAGAAGCCCGTGGTTCGCCATATCAAGCAGCCCTGCTGCGCCATAGTCCCTCCGGAGAAATCCCATAATAAAAGTATCCGTCGCTTTGATAGGCAATCCCAGAAGATTAACCACCACCGGTTCCGCAAATTTGTAAACAATGCTGAGAAATCCCGTTTTATCTATTATAAACAGTATAAAAGTAGCCAGCATAAACAACGGTACAGCTTCTTTCAGATACCATTCTATCCGTGCAAGGGTCTTTATCACTATATTCCTGATACCCGGCACTCTCAGAGGCGGAATTTCCATAATAAACTCCGATGTTTCACCGGGGAGGACTTTGTTTGCAATATAACCCACTACAACCATGGAACCAAGAATTATAAGAAGCCAGATAAGAAAGACGCTGACTCCCGAGCCGGAAAGAAGCCCCATAATAACGCCGAGCTGTGCGGAACAGGGGACTCCCAGCGCCAGCAGAAGCATAACAAGAACCCGCTCCCTTGGAGTATCAAGAATTCTGGCTGAAATAGCAGCCATTGTGCCGCATCCCAGACCCAGAACCATCGGCAGAATTGCCTTTCCGTTTAACCCGACGACTTTACAGGCTCTGTCTGCCATAATTGCAAGCCGGGGTAGATAACCAGAATCCTCAAGGAGGCTGAAGAAAAGAAAAAACGCAGCCACAATGGGCAGAACAATAGCTATGGCATAAGTGATTCCAACGGAAATCAAACCGTACTGACCAACCAGAAGTTCGCTGACAATTGGAATTGGTATGAGCTGCTTTATGATTTTTGCGATAAACGGAATAACAATTCCGGTGTTTTCCACTGCATTGCCGAAAAGCGTATTCTGAAGAAAATCCACAGCGTCCCCGGCGGCAAGTTTTCCCACAAACAGATACATAAGGGCGAGAACTCCCATAAGAATAGGAATTCCCCAAACCGGATGCATGCAGATTCTTCCAAGATTATACATAAAACCTGTTCTTGGGGTGTTTTCAACCACAGCAACCTGCTCTGCAAGCCTTCCAGCTTCCTGAAGCCTTTCTTTGTTGATGACCACCTCAAGGGGATCGGGGTAAAAACCTCTTGTATATCTTACAATCTCCTGAATCTTAGCCATCTGCTCATCTGTAACATCATTTTCAAGCCATCTTCCAAGAGAAATATCTTCAGCAAGAATCATAAGGGCGATGGATCTTCTGGAAACCGGAAAATCGGGAAGAAGCTCAGAAATCTTTTCCACTGCGTCTTCTATATAAGTGTCGTATTTGAAACTGTATCCTGATTCTGCCGCTTTCGAAAGAGCCGGTGCTATTTTATCCGTTCCGGTTCTCGAAACCGCAATTGTGGGTATTACTTCCACTCCCAGTGTTTTACTCAGTTTTTTATAATCAATGTTAATCCGCCGTTCCCTTGCTTCGTCCGACATATTCATAACAAGAACAAAGGGAAGCCCCATTTCTGCTATTTGAAGGGAAATAAGAAAAGTTCTCTGTAAATTTTTTGAATCTGCAACCTGAAGGAGAATAGCACCTTTTTCCTCAAGGATAATATCTCTTGTGATAACTTCATCCCTCGACATTGGAAGCAGACTTGCTACTCCCGGAGTGTCTATCAGATTATAGAAATCCGCCTTCTTATGCAAATGATTCCCCAGCTTGTGTTCATGTTGGTTTTCTGCATCTTTCCCCGAGGGATGGTGATGGTGGCGGTGTCCGCTGTTTTTGATTTTTCCCCTTGATATTTCAACAGTCGTTCCCGGATAATTGGAAACAATCACATAGCTCCCGGTGAGGATGCCGAAAATAACACTTTTACCAACATTGGCATTTCCGACAAGAATAACATTTTGTGCCGTTGCCTCATCTTTATGCGTTGTGAGTTTTTCCCTGGTTTTCATAACATACGCCTGTCTCTTTTTGTTTTCTTCGGAGATTGTGTAAAAGCTCATCGGTTAACTCTAAACCCATTTTAACATTGGATTTGACAACCTTTCGTTAATCCTGATGTCCTGGAAGCTATGCCGGATTTCATTCAGATTGTCCCACACCTAAATTTTGCATATTTTTTCTGCAACTAATAGGCGGTCGTTGTACAAGACAATCTGTATGTTTTTGGGAGACACTTGTTCTGAGTGAGCTAAAGAAATAGCCTGTTCAGTCAGGTTGAAGGCAGAACCTCATAACCACAAGCCTTTAACCATTTTGATATTCCCTGAAACCGAAACTGCAGATATTGCCTGATTCGATATTTCAAACCCTGGAAATCATCAGAATATTGCTTCCTGCATAATCTCTTCAACCCTGATATTTTCTCAATTTCAGGGATATTCCTTTTTGAAAATGACAATTATTTTCAAAAACACCGGAATTCGTAAAACCCATATCCCCCAACATCCCAAATTCCCCGCTATAATAATCCCTTCATCACAACAAAAACCTGCAACCCAATACCCCCTCACACTACCCAAAAAAATCGGCAACCCCCCGCCAACAGTAGGTGAGGGCCAAATGCCCTCCCGCAACCAAACCTGCTCCCCTTGCTAACCCAATAACCACAAGCCCCGCCAACGACCTGCCGGATCGCAGGCGTCCCGCCTGTCCCCCGGTCCCAAAACCAACCGCCAACCGCCAGCAACCCCAATAACCACAAGCTTCGCCAGCGATCGTAGGAGGGGTTTGCAACCCCGACGCGGACCCGCAGGTCCGCCACACCGCAAACAAAAATCACAAATCCCCCAAAAGAGCAGCAACAAAACTCCAGCAAATGCCGGATCGCAGGCATCCCGCCTGTCCCCGGTCCCAAAACCAACCGCCAACCGCCAGCAAACCTAATAACGGCAACCCCCCCCGCCAACGACCGCCGGATCGCAGGGTCCCGCCTGTCCCCGGGGTTCCATAACCCATCCTGAACCGCCAGCAACCCCAATAACCACAAGCCCGTCCAGCGACCGCCGGATCGCAGGCGTCCCGCCTGTCCCCGGGTTCCATAACTTATCCTGAACCGCCAGTAAACCCAATAACCACAAGCATGGCCAGCGATCGTAGGAGGGGTTTGCAACCCCGACGCGGACCCGCAGGTCCGCCACACCGCAAACAAAAACCACAAATCCCCCAAAAGAGCAGCAACAAAACTCCAACAAATGCCGGATCGCAGGCGTCCCGCCTGTCCCCGGGGTTC
>JAJTBE010000087.1 GCA_021287065.1 Bacillota bacterium | reverse complement strand
TAACCACATCAAGTATTATTTTCATTGGCCAGGGTTCACCATCGAGTTCAAAACTATGAGCAGCTTCCACAAGCTCTATCAAATCTTCTTTCGTTCCAAAACGCTCGTCAATATCAAGATAATCAAGAATAGCATAACCATGATAATCACTTGTTTTAAAAATGGGAGACAGCCAGATTGAAGTGCAGCCAAGCCGTGCAATATACTCAAGATTTTTAATTACACCTTTGATATTGCCGCCATAAAAACTATTGTGGGTTCGAATTCCACCCAAACGATCCTCGGAAAGAACCGGTTCTCTGTCTTCATCATCGTGAAATCTGTCCACCATAAGAAAATAGATGAATTCTTCACGCCATTCTCTTTCAATATTGAAATACTTTTTTCCCCTTACCGGTGTTAAATCGATTTCTTCTATTGATGTTATTAGGCTCATAAAACACCTCCTATTTTTTTACCCATCCGCTACATATTTATTTCAATATATACATATTTGCTCCTTTTTAATAATGTATTAATATATTTTAATTATTACTTTTATACATTTTATTTTTTATTATGTTTTTTATTTATATTGAATTATTTTCATTTTTTATAAATACTAATTATTTGACTTCGACAACGACTATCACCAAAAACTTCATACATTTCGATAAAATATTTTATATTTTTTTTTAGGGGGGGTGAATAGTTACCGATAAAAAACTAAATCAAGGCATTTATTCTTCAAATAGAAATAAAAAGCAGGAATCTTAGTGTTTTTACTTCCCCCCATCAATAATCTTCTCTTTTTCAATAAAACTGCATATCCCCTCACTTATGGCGGTGTGGCCTGCTGCGTTGGGGTGGATGTAGTCTTCTCCGCCTATGAAGTATTTTTCCGAGTCAATCTGTTTCCAGGGGTGGTAAAAATCGATAAAATATGTTCCCTGTTTTTCAGCTATTTTTTCAAGATCTTCTTTGTATTCCTTATCTCTTTCAAACCGGGGGATTTTTGGGAAGCGGGAAGGCATTGCCACGATAAGGACTTTTCCCCCTGTTTCTTTTATGTCGGATACTATCTGATTATATGCAGAAGCTCTGTCTGCGGGTGAAACTCTTATTTCAGGGGGCTTTTTCTTTTCGAGGTTTGTTTTGAATTCCCGGTTTACAACATCCTTTCTGAAAAGCAGATAAAGATAGCTTCTGTATAAAACATTCATAAGAGGCTGAATGTTTTCAGGGGGAACAACATTTTTATCCTGTGCAAATGAATCTTCGGTGTCGTTGTTTACAGCCACAATCAGAAGATCCGGAGATAAGCTGCGGAGTTTTATTCTCACAAGATTCTTTATCTGAAAAATGGAGTAACCGGGGAAAGCGGCATTAATTACCCTTATTTTTTTTCCGGGATATTTTTCACTCAGAGTTTTTTCCATCAGATTGCTGAATCTTCCCATTTTATCTATCCCCTGCCCTGCCGCGCTCGAATCACCTGCCACTATTATCCGGTATTCGCCCGGTTCTTTTTTCTGTGGGAATTCGGGATTATCAAGACCATAAGAATTCAGCGGCACATCATCTCTTGTCCAGATTAGCACCGCATGAGGCTTATTGGGAACATGATAATCCTTTGAATACACATACAGAGCAATTTCATTATATGCAAAAAAACAAAAAACCATCAGAAATGTAGCTGCAATTTTCTGCCAATTCCGCATCTTTTTCATAAAGAGAATCTGAAAAACAATAATAAAGACAACCATAATAGCAGAAGCTGCCATAGCAATTTTCTCAGAACCATCGGGAGGATAAGAGATCAATCTGCCGGGGGGATTGCCCTGAAATTGCCCTGATTTTGGCATAAACATAAGAAAAGAAACAGTAACGGCAAAAAACAGGACAAAATAAACCAGCAGAGGCATAAAGCCTGATTTTCCCCCGGTTTTTTCTTTCATGTCAACTCCCGATGTTATTTAATAAGGGTAATCGTCAGGAAAAAGGTCATGCTGTTCCATATCATATGGGTGATGATGGAAGGGGTCAGAGAGCCTGTTCTTTCATAAAGGATTGCGAGAACTGCCCCAAGCGTGAAAAGGCCGATAAATACATTAAAATCGAAATGGATAGCTGCAAAGAGGAATGAAACCAAAAGAACCCCTGCGTAAGCCGGCACATATCTTCTGAGTGCAGTATAGAGAAAACCCCTGAACAGTATTTCTTCAAATATGGGACCAATTACACCAATCATAAGGAATATCATGATTCCATCAGCCAGATTGCTGATGTTGCCGATAATATCAAGAGCCGCATTCTGGGAGCGGGGCATTGTGCCTACTATATACTTATACAGAAATGATCCGAAATAAACCAGTGGAATGGCACAGCAATAGCCTCCGATACCTGTCAGAAAGCCATAAAAATTGTTGATTCCCTTGGGATTACCTATTCCTATCATTGCCCAGGAGAAACCCTGAGCCTTTGGTTTATCAGTTTCCTGTATTATCTCGGCATTTTCCGGCAGCCCGGATTCTTCAGTTTTTTCAGAAGCAGGCACTGATACAGACTGCAATTCCGCCGCCTTTGATGAGAAAATTCTCTGTGCAGCGAGAAGAACCAGAGCATATACGCCTATATGGATGGAAAAAATCATAACAGCCGGGATGCCGGCTTTGTTGGCAGCAATCAGGCCGAGGTTTATGGCGGCAAAGAAACGCATAAACTCCCAGAACAGAAACACAAGCCATGCTTTTCCGGGAAGAATCCCGCTGAATTGCGGATTATTCCTGTCCCCTATGTTCATTCCCGTAAGACTATACTGCTGGAATTTAAACAGTGATATGAGCGGTAGTATGAGGAGAAGGAAGAAACCTATCAAACCCGCAACTAACAAAATACAAATAAAAACCAAGCCAAAGGTCAGTTTTCCGGCAAGCAACCGGGCTTTTTCCATTATTACTGCTTTTCCGTCTGCATTTCCGGAAATTTTATAAAGCCTGTAAAGACTGTAATCTCTGAAAAAGCTGCCGGCTTTTTTACTCTGGGTAAATTCGGAAGGATGTGCGCCTTCAAGAAGAAGCCTGTTGAACCGGCGCAGTTGGCTTTCACTGAGGTTTGCGACGCCTTTCTTATAAAGATCATGCCCTTCCGGAACAAGAGGCGTTTTTTTGAAAACCTCAAGATTGTAGAAATCACGATTATTGAGAATCTTATTCAGTCCCGCAAGAATAAGCGCTTTTGATTTATCATCAAGCTCACCGCCTGTGGGATTGTTGTCGATGATACTCAGAGCAACGGGATCAAGAAATTCGCATATCCGCTTATCAGGCTCGGTCTGCCTGAGTTTCAGCTTACCTGTAAGCCCGTTCCAGTCGGCAACATCACTCCAGCCGATGCGGGAATAATCAAAAGCGGAATTAACAGTTTTTTCAAGCTCAGCCTGATTATATCCCTCAGGTAAAGACTCATCAGGGTAAAAATAGAGCGTCCCCAGTATTTCTTTGGCATCAGACGGAATAATAGGGTTTGCTTCAAGTTCGGCAAACTTTTTAGAATACTTTTTCTTCGCATCGTCAAAAGGAGATTTGTCTTTACCGCCCTGAGAACCGGAAGCGGCAATAGCATAATCCATAATGCAGTTTTTCACCATATCATCAGGATTAGCTGATTTGGAGTTTTGCTGCTCATATAATCTCTGAACAGTGGAATTGATATAAGGGATTATTTTTTTATATGAAGCATCATACTCATTGCTTACAATATTAAAATACAAGGCTCTCTCGGTTGCTGCTGTTTCTTCTCCTGCAGCGGGTTTGCGCGACGGGTATGAAGCTATATTCCATACCCGTACGGCAGTAATAAGAACCCATATTATTGTAAGAACTATCAGGAGTATTTTTTGTTTTCTGCCTGATGGCATTATCAAAGAACCCCGATTTTCTCATAAGCCAGAGCTGCAGCTCCGATCATGCCTGCATTTTCCAGCAATCCGGCATGAACTATCTCCACTGAATCGGGAGGAACCATTCTTGCTCTCTTTTTAATCTCTTCCTTGAGAGCCGGCAGGAAGAATTCCATAGCATTGGCAACCCTTCCACCCATAATGAATCTCTGGGGATTTACGGTGTGGATAATGCCTGCGAAGCATATTCCGAGATATCTTCCGGTTTCTTCCCATACTTTAAGTGCGGTTTTATCCCCTTCTTTGGCAGCTTTGAAAAGAACAAAGGCGTCAACTTCAGAAATATCATTGACCATTTTCCAGAGGATGGATTCCTTATCAGCTTCCATTGCCTCTCTGCCTCTTCTTGCGATGTTGGGTCCCGAGGCGATAGCTTCTATGCATCCGTAATTTCCGCAGCCGCAGAGGTGGCCGTTTGGGTCAACAGTGATATGTCCGATTTCGCCTGCAGCTTCCTTTTCACCGAGGATAAGATTGCCATTGCATACAATTCCGCCGCCAATGCCTGTTCCGATGGCGCAGCATACAAAATTGTTGATTCCCTTACCGGCGCCGAAGTGTTTTTCACCCAGTGCAGCAGATCTCACATCATTGAGCATAAACACAGGCAGACCGAGAGCTTCCTGAATGGGCGGGGTTACATAAACATCGCGCCATTTGAAGTTTGGTGAGAAAAAGCATATTCCCCTTGCGGAATCAAGGTTGCCGGGAATTCCCATACCTATAGCTTTTATGTTTTCCTTTAAAAACGGATTATCTTCGATTGCAGCTTTTATCACCGGAATAATGGATTCTTTTATAATTGTGTCTGCATTGTGTGAAAGGTCGATATCAGTTTCCTTCTTCACGAGGACTTCACCCTTCATATTAACAACGCCTGCATAAACATGGCTTCCGCCAAGATCTACTCCGATTACGAGATTTTTTTCTGACACGGTTTTGCTCCTTCCAGATATGGTTTTTCAGTTATTTCCCGGTTCTATTCTTGCTCTGGCAAGTTCTGTTTTAAGCCAGTTGATTATCTGAATATCAGACGGATCTTTGGTATCAAGATAAGCAAGATAAATGGTTAGAAGATCCCCAAACAGGATATAATAGAAAACTTTTTCTATAAGATTATTTCCCTGGGGGTAAACTTCAGCTGTTCCCGCAACTTTTGAAATAATCTCTCTTGTGAGATCAAGTCTTGTTTTGATTCTCTGGGGGTTATTCTGATCTCTGAGGAAAATTACGAATTTATCATTATAAAACTGCTGCTGTCCACACCAGCCCACAATCTCATTATGGTTGATTTCAGGGAGAACTCCCCAGGATGCAAACATCTTGGAATTTTCGTTGAACTGGCATTTCCATCTGTAAGCCATGGTTCCGAGATATCCACCTGAACCGTACATCACAGGCGTATGCCCGTAGATATCAAGGGCAAGTTTCAGGGGAGGGTTTTCCGGAAGCTCCTGCCAGTTTTTCCAAGAATCGGAAAGCCTGCCGAGAAGAACCGCAGCTGATTTCAGCTCGTCGGAATAATCTCCGATAATTCCCATCTTTGTCAAAACCGCAATCTGGGCTGTCAGTGAGAGGCCAAGAGCAGCTCTGGGCTGATAACCTTTGGGTATGGGGCAGAAAGCTACTCCGTCTTTTTCAGCCATTTCCGCCAGCTTGCCTCCCGTAGAAACGACTACCATTGTTGCATTTCTTTCACGGCAGAGCTGGTATGTGGTTATGGTTTCCTCAGTATTGCCCGAATAACTTGAGCAGATACACAGAGTTTTTTCGTTGACAAATCCGGGTATTTCATAATCCCTGCATGTTACGGCAGGAACTTTCAGGTCCTTTTCGGTGATGGATTTCAGCAATTCCCCGCCGATGGCGGAGCCGCCGATTCCGGATAATAAAATATTTTCAGGCGAAAATTCAGGCACTTTCCAGCTTTTGGACTCTTCGAGTATCTGCAGGATCTGATTTTTCAAATCAAAAGCAGCATTAAGCATACCGCCAGGATCCAATTGAAGATGTAATTGTCTGATTCTTGCCGGCGTCATTGTCTGCATTTTTCCATTCCTTTCGCCACATCAGTCAAAGTACCAAGTTATTTATCCGCATGAAGGGAAAATCCTCCGAAATGTAAATTTTAACTGTTGAGGTTATTGATCCCGCTTATTAAATCTTTTGTAACTATTTGTTAACAAAATGGAAACATTGCAAAATAGCCGTTATGCTATAATAATCATGAAATATTGTGAAAAACCTCAATTTAGATAAGGGGGCGATTTTACATGGCAGAAGAAACCGATCGCATTGAACAAATACGCTCGCGGCGTCGCAGAGCTTACACGGGAATAACTTCAGATCAGCAGCAGCAGCAACAGCAGGTTCGCACAAGAGCCGCAGGCACGTCCAAAGTATCTGAAACAAAGGACGCCGGAGGCGAAACTGTTATGGGTGTCAGCACCCAGACCCCGTGGTTGCGCGACCGTGTCAGCCTGAGCCTTGAAGCGCAAATTGCAATGGTTGAAATGCGATCCAGCTACAAACTCTCACTGGCAGACCTCGGATACCACAACAGGCAGCAGATCACCAACATCAGACCCGGCATTTATCTGAAGGTGGAACCCACAGGCTGCTACAAAATGTCCTACCACAACAGAATGTAACCAGTTTGATCTTTATATAAAAACTGTCGTAAAACTCCGCAGGCAGCCGGTTTTTTCAGGTTGCCGCTACTGTGCGCAATTGTTTTTGTTAAATGGAGTTATACGGCAGTTTTTTTATTTTTCACACAAAATGCAGGATTAGTTCAGAAGAACTATTTGGATTAGTTCTTCCGGGATGCAGGATTAGTTCATATATCAACACTTTTTTACTCCTTACCCCCTTTACTTTTTAATCCTTTTGATTGATATAAAAGTATAAAGAATTGATATAAAATACAGTTCGTAAGATACTGATAGAAAAAAATTTAAATTTCCTGGGAGGGCAAGGATCATATACACCACATTTCTGCAATAATTTTTATAGTTTTTAAACCTCCTCTCCCAATTATCGTTATTCTCCCCAAGAGCGCCCGCTATGCGGGCTTCTTTTTTTGTGTCAATATTTATGTCAATAGAGGATTCTTTCATCAGTTTTTGAAATATTATGGGTTCAGCTTCAGCAGGGATCCTGAACAGATTTTCACAACAGTTGTTAATACAGTTAATATTATTACAGCCATCCGGAGGATTGTGTTTCATGGAATTATATTTCCTTCGCCACGGAGATGCAGAAGTGGCTCTTTTCAACACCCCAAGGGCGGATTTTGAGAGCGGCCTGTCGGAAATCGGCGCCGAGGATGTTCTCAAAGGAGCGCTGGCGATGAAAATGTTCATCACCAAATTTGATATTATTTTTACAAGCCCCCTGAAAAGAGCAGTGCAGACAGCCACCATTTACGGAAAAGTCTTTAAATGCACAGACAGAATAAAAAAACTTGACGCCCTCATGCCTCCCGGAAATCTCAGAGCATTGCTTGAAACCATAGCATTTCAGGGAAATTTCGAAAGAGTGCTCTGCGTGGGCCACGAACCTTCTCTGGGAATAATGGCCACAGAAATTCTGACAGGTATAGAAGAAGAAAATATGTTCCCCCTCAAAAAAGCGGGAATTATGTGTATTGAAATGAAAAAACCCCAGATTGATGCAGAATCGGAACTTCTGTATCTTGTTCATCCCATGTTCCTTGCAAAAATCGGCGAAGTTCCGTTTAAATCAGCCATGTATGCAGGCTTCCTCGATACAAGCCATGATATCGAACCTGAAAGCCAGCAGAGCGGCACAGGCGACATGGATGAAGCAGATGCTCCTTCCCTTGAAGATCTCCAGCTTTAATTACTGACAAAGGATGGTGTAATATGGGTAAATTGGGAAACCTTCTCGGAAAATCATTTTCCATTATTAATGCATTCAGAATTACCCCCGGAAAAATGAGCGCAGAGATGAAGAAAAAATTCAAACTGGCAGTTATCGGCTCACCTGCCCCTGCTTCCAATTTCTTTGAAGCTGTAACCCGAAATGCAAATATGGAAGTATCAGCGGAAGAAAGAGAAGCAAAACTCAACGAATATATCAGAGTTGTTCCCTTCCCCGCAGAACTTGAAGTTCTTGCCGGACTGAGAACAGACCTGATGTTTCAGGTATTATCCAGCGAAGATGTTAACGATGACAATCTTGAAATATACAAAGAACTTCGCCGTAACAATCCGCGGTCAATGCTGTTCATCGAAAAACCCGGCGACGAAGACAGACAGAAAGATGTAAACCGCATTTTGCTGCATAATTTTATCTCTGATGTAAACTGGGTGGATGATTTTTCAACAGATTCCATTACCCCTTTCAACGAAACAATAATCAGAGCTGCAGGCAAATACGATCTTTCCATGTCCTACAGATTCCCTATTTTCAGGGAAGCCCTCGCATCAAAGCTTATTCATAACACAAGCGTTCAGAATATGATCATAGCCCTTGCTTCCTCCCTGCCCACAAACCTTCCGGTAGTAGGCATTATAATAGGCCTTCTGGCAGTTGCAGGAGAAACAACGGTTCTTACCATCAACCAGTTGAAATTATGCCTCCAGATAGCAGGATTGTATGAAGCGGAAATCAATGTCCTCGACCGCATAAAGGAACTGTGGCCCCTTGTGGGAGCAGCCCTGGGAATGAGAACCATCGCAAGAAGCGTTGTAGGTTTTGTCCCCCTTGCAGGACCCACTCTCAAAGGCGCAATCGCATACGGCGGAACCTATGCCGTGGGCGAAACTGCACGCTGGTATTACTCACAGGGCGTTAAGCTCAGCGAAGAGGAAAAACAGCAGGTATTCCACAACGCCAGAGAAAGAGCATTCTCAATGGCTCAGAAATTCATTGATAAATTTAAGAAACCTGAAGAACTGGAAGCAGAACAGACTCAGTCAATGGATTTCAGCAGCCTTGAAGAGGGACTCAAAAAACTGGAACATGAAACCAACCGCATCGAAAATTTGTTGGATGATCACATAGAAGAGCTAAATACATTACCTCTTCAGGAAGAACTTCAGGAATCAAAGGTTGAGCCGGAAGTTGTTCCACCATCGGTAAAAACGGAAGTATTCACCACGGTTCACGACCATGAAGGCCATGAAGAGCACGAGAACACTCCGGTGGACGCAGAACCTGCAGCCAGCGGCGAACTCAAGCCGGTCCCGCTTCCGGAAACCGATGATATGCCTTCCGATTCGTCAACAAAAATCATAGAGGAACCGGCTGCTCCCGAAAAAGACGAAGAGGAAAAATAACAGGAGAAGAGTCTGTAATAAAACGAAAGGAATGAGATTATGAAACTGAAAAGCATAGTCTTTGCCATGCTGTTGTCGGCTCTTGCATGTTCTTTCTGCTTTGCGGAAGAAGTTAAAGAACCCTGGACCATCTATGGAGTTGATTCTCCAATGACAAAACTGATGAGCAGCTATTACAAAATAGAGGATATAAAAGTAGTGTCCGTCGGACAGGATATGCACCATCCCGATGATGTGGCAGTCTGCCTTTATCTTGCAAATGCCACCGGCGTCAATGTATTCAAAATCAGGGATATGCGGATTAAAGCCCAGTCATGGATGGTTATTATGGAAACCATAAAGTTTAATCCCACAAACCTGTTCACTGATGTAAAAACATTCACAGTCCCGTCGGAATACACACATGCTTACCGTGAATTCCAGAAATGGAGAGCCAATGGCAGCTACAAGGTAACCCTTTATGATAAGGAAGTAAGAAACCTTGTTATGCTCAAATTCATGGCAGACCGTTTCAGATTTTCACCAATCAGCATTATGCAGAAACGGACAGACGGCGAAACATTCACCGATATGATTCAGCAGCAGCTGAATAAAGACAAAACCGACAACACGGAAAAAGGTAATTGAGCAGAAAATCATCACCCGGTAAGAAGATAAACATTCTTTATCTTATAGCATCCCTTGATAGCGGCGGAGCGGAGCGGCAGGTTATCGAACTTGCCCGCTCCCTTGATAAGAGCCGCTATAATGTTTTTATTGTGATTTACCACAACCGCATTCATTTTAAGGAAATTCAGGACGCCCCCGGAATCACCCTGACAGTCCTTGAGAAAAAATTCAAATACGATCCCCGGTTTCCATTCCGCCTCGCCTATTTCTGCAAGCAGAATAAAATAGACATAATCCATGCTTATTCCGAAAGCGCAGGGTTCTGGGGCAGGCTTGCGGGAAAACTGGCAGGGGTTCCATCAATCACCCATATTCAGAACACTAATTATTCACCATCATTTTTCCGGGGAGAAAGACTTATGGGGTGGATGGATACGGAAATTATCGCAAATTCTTATGCTGGAAGGGACGAATACAAAAGAGGCACAGGAAGGGATATTCCCGTTATTCAGAACGGCATGAACCTTGACCTGATACCTGAAAATATTGCCAAATCCGTATATCCCAAAAAGTTCAGAATCATATCCGCAGGCAGAATTTCAAAACAGAAAAATTATCTGTGTCTTTTAAAGGGAATCAACGAAATCAGGAATCAAATCCCCGGTTTAATTGTTGAAATATGGGGAAGAGTGATGCACAGGAACAAACTTGAAGAAATTGAGACATTTATTAAAGAGCGCCATCTTGAAAATATCGTTTTTCTAAAATCCGCATCCGATCAGATTATTAAAGAAATAGCAGAATCCGACCTTCTGGTTATGACTTCTTTATGGGAAGGGTTTCCCAATGTTGTAATGGAAGCTCTTGCCTGTAAAACACCGGTAATATCTTCCGATGTTGCAGATCTTTCATGGCTGGTCAGAAACGGCGAAACCGGGTTTTTGTTTCCATCAGACGACTATAACGCCCTGGCTCAGCGAATTCTCGAATTCTACCGGTTAACCTCTGAAAAGAGACTTGAGATGGGAGAAAAGGGTAGAAAACATATCGGGGAGAATTACACTACAGCAATAATGGCGCAAAAGACCGGCGCAATCTATGACAAAATAACGGAAGCTCAGCGCACTGCGACTGAATGACCAAAGGAGTGTAACTGCCTGCTGACATGTTCAGCCGACTGTTGATATGATTAGCACATATTTAAAAGCAGCCGATGTTTTTTCTCTTACAATCGGCATAGCCAACCTTATTCTTTTTCTGATTTCATTTCATAAAGTGAAAAAAGACCGTTTCGATTTACTGAGGCATAGCTGGCGAAGATTTGTATTTTTTCCGTTCAACATAATTCTCTGTCTGGCAGGAATAGCTATATTTACCCAGTACATAGGCAAATACAGCTTTATCCTTACAGTATTCGGAGTTTACAAACCCCTTACACAATATATTTTTTCGAAAGTATTTGTGAATTTTTTACTTTTTATCTGGTTTGTTCTTGTAACGATGAGTCTGAATACAATCTGCCTTGCCTGGTATGAAAAAGGTATAAAACCTTTAGCTACACAGGGAGAACTGGTTATGGTAACATCCATGTTTTCAGTTATCCTTTCCATTTTGATTCAGATTATGTTAAGACAACTTTTCCAGCTCGGATATTCAGGCGTACTTATAAGATAGAATAAACTTACATACAATAAAATCAGCTGTTCGGCAGCAGTGGATAAAACAATGTAAAAACCCCGAAAACACCACCCTTTAGGGAAGGATTCGAAAGGTTTGATGCTATGAGTGATAAAATAAACTCTGCAAAGCGGATGCTTTTTCACGTTCTCGAAGGAATAGGCACAAAAAACGAACATAGAATCGGCAGATATGTGAATGCCTTTCTGATGCTCCTTATCGCTATAAACATCGCTTCGGTAATACTTGCGTCGGATACTCAGGTTTATTATAAATACAGCAATCAGCTTAGAATCATCGAAGTAATCTCAATTATTATTTTTACTGTGGAGTATATCCTCAGGTTCTGGGTATGTTCAGTCAACCCAATGTTCAGAGGCCTGAACGGAAAGATCCTGTATTTCATGTCACCTTTTGCTTTTCCCGATTTTCTCGCCCTGCTGCATTTTTATATCCCCGGAGTCGTAGTCTGGGACCTTCGCTTTCTGAGAATTATCCGCTTTGGAAAAATGACAAGCATGCTCAGAGTCAGCAAATATTCCCATGCCATACGGACACTATTCCGGGTTCTACACAAAAAACGGGAAGCTATCAGAATGAGTGTTTCCTTTGTTTTAACTATGCTGATAATATCTTCATGCTTTATCTACTACATAGAACATGACGCACAACCAAAAGCTTTTTCAAGCATACCCGCTTCTATGTGGTGGAGCGTTATCACACTCACAACCATTGGCTACGGAGATATGTATCCGATTACACCACTGGGAAAATTCTTCGGCGCCCTTGTAGCTTTCTTCGGCGTGGGCCTTTTCGCACTGCCTGCAGCTATATTCGGCTCCGGTCTTATTGAAGAAATGGAGCTGCAGAAAAGAAGAACCACCTGCCCCTTCTGCGGCAAACGCAGTACAAGCAGCTTTATGAATAACAACACTTTAAAAAATGAAGACAGCGACTAAACCGGAATTTCCGGTTCATAAACAAGCCTGTCTATATATAACGAATCAGGAGATTCAGGAAGCCTGCGGTTGACAATAAACTGTGTATTGCCTGCAATAGTAACAGGTATGGGGATTTCACCATGTTCAATTTCAAAATGAATATCAGCGCATTCGTGTTTGCAGGGAAAAATTGCCCGCATACTCCTTGTGCGGTTGTCGCTCTGGTTGGTAAGGCACATTCTCGTTGTTGAAACATAAGCATAAGGGAAATAGAGTGAAGCTGCGGTTGTATTATCTCTGGAAATCCCCTGAAGTGTATTATCCAGTTCAATTCTGTTTATCCCAAGCTGATGATAGAAACCGGCAAGCACCGGCACATCCGCATTAAACCTTCTGAAGTGCTCTATTGTGGAGTCAGGCACTTTTCCTTCCATTCTGAGAATCTGGGGCCCTCTTTTCTGTTTGGTGAGAAGCCTGCCAAGAACAGGAACAAATCCGGAAAATTTCTCCCTGATGAGATGGAGAATCCCCACATCATTCACAACCACTTCACAATCAGGTTTTAACGAATAAAGCTTTTCAAGAAGCCTGCCCCACATCTCAAGACCCTGTTCGGTGACGAAGGGAGTGAGAAAAGTAAATCCAGCTTTTTTCAGCCCTGCAAAGTCAAGAGCTTCCTTCAGGTCTTTTTCAGATGGTATAAGTCTTTCGCAGAACTCCTGTCCGAAATAGAGTCTGTCAAAAGCTTCACCGGAATTTTTCGCTACATTTTCCGGTAAAAATCCTGCCGGGATCCCTGCATCCCAGTATTTTGCCATTTTTTCATTTTTATAAACAAAAAGCGCTAGTTCCATTTATAATTCCTGCAATACTATTATCTTTAAGGTAAAATTATCTGTCATAATGACCACAATCCGGGATAATTCCAATGCCGTTGAGTTAGTAAAATCCACTCAAATCTCCAACCTCATACTCTTGTTTTTCAGGGAAGGAGGTTCGGAGTAAACCCCGCTTTTCAAAAAAAGCGTGATTCCCTCTGAGGATCTTAAACCCAATACCGCTGAATTAATAAAAATTCACTCAAATCCCCCAGCTCAATACTCCTGTTTTTCAAGGAGGGAGGTTCGGAGGGCAACCTCGCTTTTTTAAAAAAGCGTGGTTCCCTCTGAGGGTCTCAATCCCCACGGTCCCCGGTCGGTCCCCAATTCCAAAAGTTTTGGGATGGAGGTCCGGAGGAAACTTTTTTCAAAAAGTTTTCTCCGGGAGCTTGGCAAACGGTTGATGAGGTTGTTTACCGATGCGGGTTTGCTTGTGGGCGAACCTGCGGGTTCGCGTCGG
>JAJTBE010000080.1 GCA_021287065.1 Bacillota bacterium | reverse complement strand
CATTTATTAATGAACTGTTGTTCATTCCTGCATTTGTAGTACCGCTGTCTTCTGATACTCCCACATACTCAATATCAGTAAGATTTCCGCAACTGTCCAGTATTTGCCTGCAATCAGGAGTGATTCCTATCAGATGAACATCATCAGGGAAAAAGGTTCTTAATTTTCCGGTATTTCCTATATAGATTTTTTCTTTTGCAGCATCATAGAAAAACTCGAAATGCATCCAGTCTTTGTCAGTATTGTTTATAAAATACCAATTATTGCTGCGTCGCTTGAGGTTTTGCCATTTTCCCTGAAGATGACGGTTCTTTTCAAAAGGAAAAAAATGTTCTGCTATAGTCTTTATTTTATCCTTATCGGGTTTTGCAGAATTAAAAAGCCTGAAAAGAAAAACTGTACCAGGACAGTTTTGGTAGTATGGTGTGTTTTCTGAATTATCTGCAGAAAAATAATTGTGATCCTGATCTACTGATGGATGAGATGAGAGAATAAGGATCTGTTCTGAATTTTTATCGCTATTTTGATTTGTAATCTTACTTTTTAAAACATTTGTGAAGAGATAAGAAATGAAAAACAGTATAAAAATACTGACAAACAGAACTATCGCAGTTTTAAAAGGCGGGAAATTTTCAGGTATGTTTTTCCTGTTCAAAATTCTGTCCATCTGATGAGTTTATGAGTATGTGGATTAATAAAACTCATCTGTTTAATAAAATTTTCTAAGTTTGCTGTGATTAAATGTGATTAATAATGAATTGGTTAAAAATGTTTGGTTGTGGCATCTTTGTATTTAAAGAATTCGTTTTTTTTAAAAACTGTCCTGCTATAAATGGTTTAGGCAAGTGCTTACAGGTTTTTTCATACCTCACCGATTAAAATCGGGGGTTGGTTTCAGTGGATTTAGATTTAGATTGGCGGGGGGTTGTGGTTATAATGGTAGCTGGCGGTTGGCGGTTGGTTTTGAGACCCGGGGGACAGGCGGGATGCCTGCGATCCGGCAATTGTTGGCGGGGGGTTGTGGTTGTAATGGTTGCTGGCGGTTGGAGTTTGGTTTTGAGACCCGGGGGACAGGCGGGACGACTGCGATCCGGCAATTGTCGGCGGGGGGTTGTGGTTATAATGGTTGCTGGCGGTTGGAGGTTGGTTTTGAGGCCCGGGGGACAGGCGGGACGCCTGCGATCCGGCAGTTGTTGGCGGGGGGTTGTGGTTGTAATGGTTGCTGGCGGTTGGCGGTTGGTTTTGAGACCCGGGGGACAGGCGGGACGACTGCGATCCGGCAGTTGTTGGCGGGGGGTTGTGGTGTTAGGGGTGTTGGGTTTCCTGGCGGTTTGGGGGAGGTTTTTCAGGGGGATTATTTATAATTCCCTTTCGGGGGACGTTCATCAGTATTTTCCTTATTGAACCATGCGGTTTATCGTGGTATAATTTTGCAAAATCCCTGACTAATAAAAAGGAGACAGCGATAATGAGCGATGCGCTAACTGCTGCGGAAAAACCGCAGACTACTAATTTTATTAAAGAGATTATTAATGAACACAACAGGACAGGGAAGTATGAGGGGAGAGTTCACACCCGTTTTCCTCCGGAGCCTAACGGGTATCTCCATATTGGTCATGCAAAGTCTATCTGCCTGAATTTCGGTATAGCTCAGGAATACGGAGGAAAGACCAATCTTCGCTTTGACGACACAAACCCGTGCAAGGAAGATACCGAGTATGTGGATTCAATAATTGAAGATGTCAGATGGCTTGGCTTTGACTGGGAAGACAGAATGTATTATGCTTCCGATTATTTCGGACAGCTTTATGAATATGCCATTCAGCTTATAAAAGCTGGCAAAGCTTATGTTGACAGCCAGACAGCGGATGAAATCCGCCAGACAAGAGGCACTCTGACAGAACCGGGTAAAGAAAGCCCTTACAGAGACAGACCTGTAGAGGAAAGCCTTGATCTTTTTGAAAAGATGAAAAAAGGCGAATTTCCTGATGGTTCGATGGTTCTCAGAGCAAAAATCGACATGGCTTCACCTAATATGAATATGAGAGATCCGGTTATGTACCGCATTCTTCATGCCGAACACCACAGAACCGGCAATGAATGGTGTATATATCCAATGTACGACTGGGCGCATGGAATCTGCGATTCGATCGAGCGGATTACTCATTCGATTTGCACACTGGAATTTGAGATTCACAGGCCTCTTTACGACTGGTTCCTTGAGGAGCTTGGAGTTTACAGACCTCAGCAGATTGAATTTGCAAGACTTAATATGACATACACCCTGATGAGCAAAAGAAAGCTCCTGCAGCTTGTAAAGGAAAATCATGTCAGCGGATGGGATGATCCCCGTATGCCTACCATTTCAGGTCTGAGAAGAAGAGGATATACTCCTGAATCCATAAGAACTTTTGCTGAAAAGATCGGCGTAGCCAAAGCGGACAGTGTTGTGGATATCAGCCTTCTTGAACACTGCATCAGGGATGATATGAACAAGAGAGCGCCGAGAGTAATGGCGGTGCTTCGCCCCCTGAAAATGGTCATTGAGAACTATCCTGAGGGACAGGTTGAGATGATGGAAGCTCAGAACAATCCTGAAGATCCCGATGCCGGCAACAGAGTTGTGCCGTTCTCAAGAGAAGTTTATATTGAGCGTGATGATTTTATGGAAAATCCGCCCAAAAAGTATTTCCGTCTTTCCCCCGGCGCCGAGGTCAGGCTTAAACATGCTTATTATGTAACCTGCACCGATGTTATCAAAGACGAAAACGGCGAGATTGTTGAGATCCGCTGCAAATATGATCCGGAATCAAGAGGCGGCGGAACTCCCGATGGACGCAGAGTTCTCGGAACACTTCACTGGGTTTCGGTTCCTCACGCTGTGGATGCGGAAATAAGGCTTTATGAACATCTGTTCTCTAAGCCTAATCCTGAAGAGGATCCTGATTTCAGAGTAAACATCAACCCCGATTCGGTTGAAGTACTGAAGGGCTGTAAAGTTGAACCGGGCCTCAAAACCGTTAAAACCGGCGACTTCTTCCAGTTCCTCAGACAGGGTTATTTCTGCGTGGACAGAGTTGATTCCAGCGAGGATCATATTGTACTCAACAGAACCACAGGACTGAAAGACAGTTGGGCTAAAATAGCTAAAAAAGACAAATAAATATACAGGAGGGACCTGCCTTGCGTTCAGGCATGATTTCCATAACCCCTGATTCCATCAGGGAAGAAATTCCGGCTGCAAGGCAGGTTATCCTTTCGGCAGAACTTCCTGCCCTCTTCAGAGAGGCAGACAAAGGAGTTTATGGCGAAACGGTTCTTAATATCCGTATTCTGGAAAATACAGAGACCGGTCTGGCGGTTTTGATGGAAACTGCAAAGCAGCTTACCAACATCATAATCTCAGACAGGCAGCAGGGTTTTGGATTTTCATCTGAGTTAAGCCCCCAGGATGTCAGATTTGTAAACATGTTCTCCCTTTACGCCGCTTCTGTGGAGATAATCGAAAGATGTCAGAATCTGTCCGAGCAGATAATCAAAGTCGGAAATACATTTAAACCTGAAGAGATAAATATTCTTGTGGATTCGGGCAAAGATGAACTGCCAAAGGCGATTGCAGGGGATTTCAGGAAATACGTATTATTTTACAGAAGCCACCCCCACCCTGACAGGAAAGTGAATTCTTCCGAGAAGCTTTTAAACTGTACCATTGCTTATTTCAAACTGATGAAAAACACAATAGAGGCAATGGTTCGGGACGCTTCATTTCAGCCTTATCGGGAAGCGCTGGAGAATACAAAAATCGATATTCTGGATAAGTCTTTTGAGGGGTTCTGTTATTACCAGACCGGGCAGGAAGATTCCACCGGGCTGATGCCGGCAGATGTTTCAGAAATTATTGGCAATGAAGACTATGTGAAGTCGGCGCTGAAGCTTGCAAGGGATGTGGCGGGGTATGATATAGATGCGGGAGTCAACCCAAAGCGGATCAATCCTATACTTTTTGCGATGGGAAATCCGGGATGCGGCAAGACCCTGACCGCCCACGCAATAGGCAATTATTTTCTGAATTTCACTAAAGAAAAGGGCATACGCTCCAGATTTGTTATAATCAGGCGTACCGACTGGGCTTCATCATATCAGAACGCTTCCGCACAGAACCTGATAGATATTTTTAAAAAAAACATACTGGGGTTCAAAGGTGTGGTGGGCATTTACTGGCCTGATATCGACACTGCTTTTTCCGCAAGAACCGAATCGGGTTTGAGGAATGAGGAAAAGAATATTCTCGGAGCTGTTTTCGGGCTTTTTGACGGCACTATTCTCCCTAAAAACGGACAATGGTTTATGTTGTGCGACGCCAACTATCTGAATATGGATCAGGCAACAATCAGCAGAATCACTCAGGATCCTTATTTCGTGAAGGGTCCTGTGAAGCCTGAGGATTTTGTAAAACTGTTCAGGGATGTAAAGCTTGTGAAACACAGGGATTTTCTGAATCTGACCGATGAAGAATGGCAAAAATTCGGTGAGACCTGCTCAAAAGGCAATTTGTCCGGCAGAAGTATGGATAATATATCCCGGAAAGCAATCACATGCATAGAAGATTTTGAATTTCCCGAGGAGTATTATCAGGCTGATCTCAGCAGGAAGCGGGATATAATTAAGCAGTATTCCAAGACTCTGGATTATGGACAAATTTGCGATATATTAAATAATTATCTTGAGTTTGAAAAAGATGCCGAGGAAAAAGCGGCAAGAAAGAAGTTTGAAGATCGGGTGGATGAGATTTCAACATATATGTCCGCCAAAAATTTTGTAGTTCAGAATCTCTTTGGCAGCAAAGAACCGGACGCATTTCAGGAAACCCCGGAGATATAAACAAAGGGCACAGATCTTTACAAAAGCCTGTTTTTTACTGATAAATAAAATAACAGACAAAAACTGTTTTTTGGGCATGTTATTTTTTTGCCCATAAAACATTTGAACAAACTATGATGATTGAAGCAGACACGGAAACGGAAAAGCCTCAGGCTGAAAGGATGACAAAGGACTAATGGATTTAACTCTGGATCAGTTATTAAGAGAAATGGTGGAGCAAAATGCCAGCGATCTCCACATAGCCGCAGGAAATCCCCCAATAGTAAGACTCAAAGGAAAACTTACAAGACTAAAGGGTTATCCTTCATTAACACCGGATCAGACAGAACTGCTTCTGATAAATATACTTACCGGTTTTCAGAACGAAAAGCTTTTTGAAGAAAAAGAGCTTGATTTTTCATACAGCATACCTGAACTGGCAAGGTTCAGGGGAAATGTTTTCAGGGAGAACAAAGCCCTTGGCGGAGTGTTCAGAATGATCCCCCATACTCCCAAAACCGTTGACGAACTTGGAGTTCCTCAGGTTATTAAAGATCTGTCCCTGAAGAGATACGGAATGGTTTTAGTTACCGGACCATCAGGTTCCGGAAAAACCACAACTCTTGCATCTGTTGTGGATCACATGAATAAAACAAGAAATTCGCATATTGTTACGATTGAAGACCCAATCGAGTATGTTTTCCAGAACCGGACTTGTCTTATCAGGCAGAGAGAAGTGGGGACGCATACCAACAATTTTTCCATTGCTTTAAAATCAGCGCTCCGACAGGATCCTGATGTGATTTTTGTGGGAGAAATCAGAGACAAGGAAACGATCGACACCGCTCTGACTGCTGCAGAAACAGGACATCTTGTTATTTCAACCCTGCACACAAACAACTCAGTGGATACAATCGGCAGAATTATTGATATATTCCCCGGACATTCCCAGCAACAGATTAAAATTCAGCTTGCAGCCACGCTTCAGGGTATTTTTTCCCAACTGCTTCTCCCCCATAAGAAGAGGGAAAAAGGGATGGTTCTTGCCACAGAGGTGCTGGTAGTTACTACTGCAATCAGAAACCTCATCAGGGAAGGCAAAATCCACATGATTCGTTCAGCTATTGAAATGGGTAACGAGCACGGAATGCAGACTATGGAACAATCTCTGAAGAAGCTTTATGATGAGTCAAAGATTACTCTTGAAGAGACAATGACCCACGCATTTGATCTGGAAAGCATGAACCAGCTTCTCGGAATTAACAAAAAGCAGCAGACGGCAGAGAAAAAGGAAGTTCCCCAGCCTTCAGCGTCTGAACCTCAGAAAGGGGGAGCCGGTTATTCATCACCGTTCAGAAGGACATCAGCAAAGCAGGAACAGGGAGGAGCCGACTCAAAAAGCGGAAATAAGGTTGTTTCTTCAGGCGGATATGTAATAGACGACGGGCAGGCACATTATGCAAGGGATCCCCTGTATTCAGACGGTGGCTCTTATTATGGAAGCACGAACAGCACTCCAAAAGCAGCGGAATATGACGATGATGATTTTTAAAGCGGGAGTTTTATAACAAATTCGGTGCCTTTTCCCTGACCATCGCTTTTTACTGCAATAGTTCCGCCGTGGGCTTCGGCGATTTTCTTTGCTATTGTTAAGCCAAAACCTGTTCCGAGGTGGCCTCCTGAAGTGAATCCCGGCAAAAATATTTTTTCCAGATTGGTCCTGTCAATCCCGATACCGTTATCTTTCACCGAAATTACGGCACCGCCATTTTCCTGAATACAGTTAACTTCGATAACGAGTCTTTCTTTATCCGGATCTTTATGCTGAAATGCGTTTGACATAAGATTGGAGAAAAGTCTGGCAAGGTTCATCAGATCTCCCTTAACCAGATAGGGAGCGCTGTGAAGAACCAGCTCAGCTTCCGGGTCTCTTGATGTTAAGGATGCAAAAACTCCCCGGACAAGATAATCGAGGTTGATGTTGCCCATATTTGCAACAATCTTGCCTGCCCTTGACAGTTCCAGGAGTTTATTTACAAATTCCACAAGGTTTTCAGCCTGATTGGTTATTTTTTTGTAATACTCATTAAAGAGTTTGGGATCTTCAGCCATCAGTGCAAGATACCCCCTGATAAGGTTCAGGGGATTTTTCAGATCATGGCTTACTGTATATGCAAAATCATTTAATTCCTTATTTTTTCTGATAAGTTCATCTTCCACCTGTTTAAGTGCGGTAATGTCAAGAATGGAGACTACCCTGCCTTTTGAAGAAGGGATATTGGAAAGATATGCCACAACATGTCTTGTTGCGCTGTTTTTATCCTTCAGGCGGAATTCAAACTTTCTCGGGTCCTCTCCCCCATTGCTGCTGGTGCTCTTAAACTGCCTTAATATCCGGTATTTATCTTTTGTGTCGAGAAATTCCGTCCATTTTTTGATTCCCACCACTTCGGAATGATCAAAGCCGGTAAGTTTAAGGAATTCCCTGTTTACAAGATTGAGTATTCCATCACCATTGAAAATGACAAGGGCAGTGCCTGTATTCTCAAAAATGGTTCTGTAACGGAGTTCAGAATTCATAGCAGCTTTTTTTGCCATGTAATGCTCGGTGATGTCCTTTATTACCAGAATGATTCTGTTTCTTACTCCTCTTGAATTTGCCGCCGGTGCAGCATTAACGAGGAAGAAGCTCCTGCCTCTTTTACCCTCGCTGCTGAAAAGCATATTATACACAGGTTTGCCGGTTCTGAAAATTATCTCTGCCGGAGATTGATTGCATTCGACAACCACACCGTTATCATCAACACAGGCAAAATCAAGGCTTTCATAGGTTCTGCCAATTAGTTCCTCTTTTTTAAGGTCGAGTATCTGTTCCGTTCGTTTATTTGCAAATCTGATTTTCTGATGTTCATCAAAAATAACAATCCCAACAGGGCTTGTGTCCATAACTCTGTTGAGTATATCTTCCTTTTCCTGAAGTTCAATTTCGATGGAGTTCAGTTTTGTAACATCCACTCCGGTAATTATTAAGCCCAGAGAAGAGCCGTCTTTGCTTCTGAGCACATTGTTCGCCCATTTGATTCTTCTTTTCAGCCCCTTTGCCGTATTCACATGGCATTCGAATTCGCTGAATTCTCCAAAATCCACTGTTTCATTATCAAAAAACGACAAAAACCTTGTTCTTAGCAGATCCTGTTTATTTTTTTCGATACAGATTTCAAAAATATCATGACCAAGAATCTCATGCTCCTGATAACCGAGAATTTCACATGCTTTTTTATTAACAAGCAAAATCTTAGCATTTTTATCAACAATAATGATTACCGACTCAGAATTATCGAAAATTGCACCGGATTTGAGTTTTTCTTTTTCAAGTTCTTCCCTTGCTTTTTTTAAATCGGTAATATCATTGAAAACAGCGGCAAAATGGCCTTCCATCGGTCTGTAAACATTCAGGAAATACCATTTTCCAAAAAACGGTGAGAATCTTTCGACAGTGGCAGGCTCTCCGGTTTTCACAACTTTATCGATAAGGGCAATTAAATCTCCGACATAATCCTTTATTCCGGATAAAGCTTCGCAGTATGTTTTTCCGTAAAAGTCGCTTCTCTGCCTGCCTACCATATCCGCAAAAGCCTGATTGACTTCAAGGAGGAGGAGGTCATCAGGTTTTCCGTCATTATCCATGATAACTTTACCAACAATGAACCCGTTAAGCATGGATTCGAAAAGAAGTTGGTATTTTGCCCTGCTTTTTTCAAGTTCAATCTCGGTATTTCGCTTATCTACCAGTCTGATAATCGAATTGATAAATTTTTCCCTTGTGGAAAACACGGTAAAGTCTTTATTGAAATAATCCGAAGCTCCGGCGACAAATGCCTCTCTTGCCACTTTTTCGTTTCCCTGTCCTGTGAAAAAGATAACAGGAAGCGAAGGGTATTGGTCTCTTATCAGTGAAAGGACTTCAAGGCCGTTTTTTTCAGGCATGTCATAATCGAGTACAACAATATCAAAAATGTTATTTTTCAGATATTCCACAGCTTCTGAGAAATCAGAGGCAGATATTATTTCGAACTCTTTTTTGAAAGAAATCGAAAATAGCTTCAGAAAATCAAGATCATCATCAATGTGTAATAAGTTAGCCCTTGCCTTCTTCATTGTAACTATTCTCCGTTTAAGTCAGTTGACAAAAGAGTGTTACTAAGTTCTAAACTGTTTTTACCTTGCCGGTTTTATTATAAGATCAATTAGCTGACTCGGGAGTATATTTTTTCCTTTAACTATTCATGAATCTTTTACATATTAACCAAAAAAGACACATGATCCCACATAATCATTATCGACAATTGTTAACTTTTTTTAATATTTTCAGAGAAATAATCAAAGATCTTTTCTCTGAAACAGAATATCTGCGATAAGAAGAACTATCATTATGTAAACCAGACCATATAAAGCAGAACCTGAGACATACACAGGATCTACTATGTAACTGTGGACTACTGAGTTTTTGATATGAAAATATTCGAAGTTGGGAAGTATGTATTTAAGGACTATGGCAAGCATTGCACCGAGAGAGCTGCTCTGCTCCGCTGCGATGAAATTGATATATCCCTGGGAAACATTGCCGCTGATATACATAAGCAATGTAAGAACCAGATTGACGGGATATGACATAAAAGGAGAGAAAAGCACAATAAGAGCACCGACAACTCCGCACTCCACAAAGAGAAGGAACGCCGACCATATAATGGGCTTTAATTCTGCCATTCTGAATGCCATGTTTATATCGGACGGTATAAGTTTGTTGATGAGGAATGTAATTTCCAGTGTTATCACAAGAAGATTAATAAAAACCATTGCCATATTTCCGAGGAATTTTCCCCAGAGATAATCAGAGCGGCTTACTGGTTTTGAGAGCAGAGGATAAAGGGTTTTCTTTTCGATTTCATTGGGTATGGCGGTCAGAAACAGGGCAAAGGTAAGTGTAAGCCCAAAGAAGCTGAGGCCTGTAAGACATATATCCTTAACCACCGGCAGCTGCTGTCCGATGTTGAAGGGGTCGAAAAGAAAAGCAGAAACCATAAGTATGGCGCTTAAAAACAGAAGAATGTACAGGAATTTTTTTCTGTAACTTTCTTCGAATGTTATTGATGCTATTCGGATAACATGTTTGAAATTCACTTCTTTTCACTCTCCTTGATAAGCTGAAAGAAGGCATCTTCCAGTGAGTAGCGCCTCGGATTGACTTCGCTTACCCGGCATTTTTCAGCTCTGAGCATATCGATAAAATCTTCAAGATCCTTATCAGGCACAACTGCGGAATAAACGCCGGCACGGATTTTTTCCGTATCGATCTTTTTCTCTTTGAATTTAGCCAGAACTGAATCTGAAGCTTCTTCGAAAACAATTTTTGAAAAATCACCGGACTCTTCCTTCAGGAAGGCATCAAGGGGAGCAGATTTAAGCATTACCCCGCTATATATGATTCCGATCTGGTCGCAGATATTTTCAACTTCTGTCATCATATGTGAAGAGAAAAATATGGTCTGACCCTGTTTTTTCAGATCGAGGACAATATCCTTAACTTCTTTTTGTGCAATGGGATCAAGGCCTGATGTTAGTTCATCAAGTATAAGAAGGGGTGGTTTTGCTATGATTGCCTGAGCGATTCCGAATCTCTGCATCATACCTTTGGAAAGTTCGCTCATTTTGGCATTTATTTTATCTGATAATCTTACAAGAGCAAGGGTTTCCTCAATTTTGGATTTTCTCTGAGATCTCGGAATTTCATAGAATGAACAATAAAAATCGAGTAGTTTTCCAACTTCCATAAAGGGATAATAGTAAGCAACCTCAGAAAGGTATCCCACCAACTGTTTCGCTTCAACAGAACCAGCCGGTTTTCCCATTATAAAAGCTTTTCCCGATGTTGGTCTGATAAGACCCATAAGTGATTTGATAGTGGTTGTTTTACCGGCGCCGTTAGGTCCTATAAAACCGTAAATATCTCCCACTTTTACTTCGAGATTAAGATCCACGAGGGCGTTTACCGGTTTGCCTGCGCTTTTCTTCTTTCCCGTATAGACCTTAACCAGATTTTCGGTTTTTATTGCATAATCCATTTGAGTCCGTCCTGTAGTTAGTAATCCTGTTTAACAATCATCAGATTAAAATTGTTCCAGTGGTTGTCAGACGATTCTGCCCCTCTGGAGAGTTTTGAGATGAACTCCCTCATTTGGAGGATTCTCTTTTAGGACATTGGTGAGAGTATCGAATTTATACTCATTGAGAATCCTTGATATTTTGGAAAAAGTAGTTTTTAAACCTGCGTACTGGGCGAGGAAGCCATCCCAGCCAAGGTTGACCTGTGGAATTTCTCCTTCCATTTCCCAGGGGGAAATATGGAAAAGAACCGGATCACCCTGTCTGTTGACCGACTGCAAGCCCATTGATATAAGATTGTAAGGCAATATACGAAGGTATGTTCCGCCGAACATTGCAATTTTTTTGCCCATAAAATTATAGACACCAGGGGGGAATTCGGTAATTCCGTGGGGATTTATTACATACGGCACGCTTGGGGCGTCATCTATTCCGTAAAGGGGCGCTTTGACGGGATAAATGCTTGAATCATACTTGATTCCGTATTTCTGAAGAACATCGAGAACCCACAGCGTGTTGGCGGTAACCGACCAGCCGGGAGCGCGGTGCACGGTTACATTTTTACCGGTGAGGCTTTTCAGCAGAGTCAGGGACATTTCCAGTTCGCTGATATAGTCTGCGGGAGGTATGGAATATAATCTGCGGTTGTAGTAGCCGCAAACTCCTATTTCGTGGCCTTCCTGACTGAGAAGCCTGACCAGCTCGGGGAATTCTCTTGCCACAATACCAAGCACGAAGAAGGTAGCTTTAATATTGTGCTGTCTGAGGAGGGCAAGGATCAGATGGACTCCCCGTTCCACCCGTCTTTCGTATTTGCTCCAGTGTGAAAATTTTATAATATCCGAAAATGCTTCTGTCTGAAACCATTCCTTGACATCAATGGTAAGAACATTAACCTTTGCAGCTTCCGTAAAAATGGGCTGCTCTTCCACAACTTCCGGTATGTCGGGTTGAAGATCCGAAATAATAGGACTATCCGCAACCGGAGGAGCGGATACAGGGAGCGCTGACGGCGCTGGCGGAGGACCTTCGGCACCTCCTGCCGCAGGCGCGTCCATCATAGCTTCAGGCGCAGCTTTGGGCCTTTTGAAGCGTGAAGTGCGTTTAAACCGCGTTGATTTTGGGCTTTCTTCCTCTGTCATACTTCGTTATTCGATAAAATTTGTAATTTACCTTGTTTTTTCTATCTGAACTTCATTTCATCCCTTTGTGCAGCTCTGCTCATAACTCTTTTAAAAGCTTTACCTGTACCCACAGCCACACAGGAGATAGGATCATCCGCCACCCTGACGGGAATTCCGACTGCACTGGATATCTTTTTATCAAGACCTCGCAGAAGAGAACCTCCGCCGGTCATAACTATTCCCCTGTCGATTATATCAGATACCAGTTCAGGAGGAGTTTTTTCAAGAACCGATTTTACAGTGGTGATGATTGAATTGATTGGTTCCTCAAGAGCCTCGGCAATTTCTTCCGGCTCCACAAGAATGGTTTTGGGCAATCCGTTGACAAGATCCCTGCCTCTGATTTCCATACCTTCCAAATCGTTCTGGCTGTATATGTTGCCAATCTGGAATTTTATTTCTTCGGCTGTCTGTTCACCTATAAGGAGATTGTAAGTTTTTCTCAGATACCTGATGATGGCGTCGTCCATTTTGTTGCCTGCAACACGAAGGGATTCTCCAACCACAATGCCGCCAAGGGAAATTACAGCCACATCTGTGGTTCCGCCGCCAATATCAACAACCATATTTCCCACAGGATCATCCACATTCAAACCGGCACCGATTGCAGCTGCCATTGGTTCCTGAATCAGGTATGCGTGTTTTGCACCTGCCGCCATTGCCGCTTCCTTAACAGCTCTGCTTTCCACATTTGTAACCTGTGCAGGAACGCAAATGATTACCACAGGTTTAAAAAAGAAAAATCTGTATGCACAAACTTTTTTTATGAAATATTTGAGCATTTTTTCAGTAGCGTTGAAATCCGCAATAACGCCGTCCCTGAGAGGCCGCAGGGCGATAATATTCGCATGGGTCTTGCCGAGCATTTTCTTTGCTTCAACGCCTACTGCCTTTATGTCCTTTGTTTTTCGATCCATAGCAACAACTGAGGGTTCGTTGATTACAATATTCTTGCCCTCTACAAACACCAGCACTGTTGCCGTTCCCAGATCTATACCGATATACATATTATGGAACTCTCCTGATGTCTGCACCTACTGATGCAAAACGATCTTCTATTTTTTCATATCCCCTGTCGATATAGCAAAGGCCTGAAACCTCGCTTACGCCTTCAGCAGCCAGCGCAGCAAGAACCAGCGCGCTGCCCGCCCTTATGTCGGGAGCGTCAACCGGTGCAGAGAGAAGTCTTGAGACTCCCCTGACCACTGCAGTGCCGCCTTCGATTTCCACATTGGCTCCCATACGGCGGAGTTCATTGATATAATTAAATCTCATGTCAAAAATCTTTTCCCTGACATAACTGGTTCCATTGGAAAGAGAGAGAAGAGTCAGGGTCTGAGGCTGCAAATCCGTTGGAAAACCGGGATGGGGTTCGGTTATAATAGCACCGACGGGAAGAATGGGCTTCATGCCTTCAACCCTTATAAAATCATTTCCGGTAGTTACTTTCTGGCCCGCTTTTCCGATTTTGCGGAGGAAAGTTTTCAGAAATTCGGGATTTGTTCCTGAAACAGTAATATCTCCTCCGGTAATTGCCGCTGCTGTCAGATATGTTCCGGTTTCAATCCTGTCGGGAATGATGGAATATTCAAAATCTGCGTGAAGCTCTTTTACTCCGTGAATTTCAAGCTTTGTGGTCCCCTGCCCTGTTATGTTTGCCCCGCAGGCATTCAGAAAATCAGCAAGATCAACAACTTCAGGTTCTCTGGCTACATTTTCGAGAATTGTTTTTCCCTTTGCAAGGACTGCGGCCATCATAACATTTTTTGTGGCGCCCACTGATGTCTTTGCAAAGTGGTATCTTCCGCCTGACAGTTTATTTGCCTTTACGGAAACAAAACCTCCGGGTTCCTGACCGATAACGCATCCCAGAGATTTAAAACCTTCGAGGTGCATGTCTATGGCTCTTGTTCCGATTACGCAGCCACCGGGCAGAGGCACAGATGCATCTCCATGCCTTCCGAGAAGCGCTCCGGTAATGTCAAAGGATGCATTGAGTTTTTTAACCAGTCTGTAGGGGGCTTTTGTTTCGCTGAGATTAGTGGTGTCAATAACGACGCTGCCTTTTCCGTCGAAGCAGACTTCCGCTCCCATCTGACGGAGAATTTCTCCCATAATACGGACATCGGAAATATCCGGAATTCGATTAAGTTTTACTTTTCCCGGTGCAAGAATACAGGCAGCCATAATGGGCAAAGCTGCATTTTTTGCGCCGTTGGCTGCTATTTCACCACGGAGGGGTTTGCCGCCGTTGATAATAAGTCTTGTAACTTCATTGCCGCCGTTTTCGTTAAGGCTCTGTCCGGATTCACAAACCGGTTCGCATATCGTCATTATTATGTCTCTCCAAAAATCCAATATCAGATTAAAATTTGCTTCAATCAGAATTTTAAAACCCTTTTATTGTCATGTCAATAAATTCCTTTCAATATATTTTTTTTATATCAGATTGGCAACAATAACCATAAAGGAGAAGGATAAACGAAGTCGTTTGAAAAATAACTTCACACTGTTTATAACTAAATAAAATAAAGCTCCGTATGATGAGAGGAAAACTTTATGAAGTGCAGTCTCAGACTTTTTATGACAGCAGCTTTGCTGGCAATCTTTATGTTTATTACAAATGGAGCGGCAAACTCAGAACTTGTTGAAAACCATCTGTTTGCACCAAACACCCCATCCCTTGGAATTTACCATCAGGAGTTCCACCGCACCAGTATAAACAAAGATCCTGATTTGACCGAAGGTTATAACAGTCTGACTGAATTTAAATTTTCGAAGGCGATAAAATCACTTAACAAAGCTGCCCACAACGACAGCCTTGATAAGGTTACAAGAGCGGAAGCCTATACATATCTGGGATATACATATATGAATATCAGAGATACCAAGCATTGTCTTGAAGCTCTGAAAAAATCCATATCCCTGAACCCCAACAACCCTCTTGCCTATTATTTTCTTGCACACGAATACTTCCTCAACGGTGACTTTTCAGCCACTGAAGAGTATCTTAAAAAAGCTATCGAAATTCACCCTAAATTCGTTTCTGCTATGAGAATGCTTGCAGAACTTTACAAGGATCAGGGCGAGCTTGCAAAATCCGCAGAGTATTATCAGAAAATCATAGAGATTTTCCCCAACTCCGGATATTTCCACTATCAGTACTACAAAATCCAGAATCAGCTTAAAAACTACGATGAAGCTGAAACATCACTGAAGACCCTTATCAAACTTCAGCCCAAATACAGACCAAACTATCTGAATCTTGGGGAAATTTACATCAGTGAAGGAAAAAAAGACAGGAACAAGCTGGATAAAGCCCTTCAGGAGTTCGATTATATTCTTAAAATCACCCCTGACGAGTCGAGAGCTTTCGAAGGTAAAGCCAAGGTATATTTTGAAAAGGGCGATTATGATACAGCTATGGTTCTTGCAAAGCATGCCAATGATCTTTCACCGGGCAATGCCTTTGTTAAGGCGCTTATTGCAGACATCAGGGCTGCAAAGGACAAAGAACTGAAGAAAAACCTGAGCTGGGCTGCGGTCTGCATCGGATTCCTCCTTGCAGGAATAGCACTGGCTTACTTTATTATCTCCAACTACCGCAAAAAGTATGTTATTTCAGTAATCCACAATTTCAATCATTCCGTTGATGATATATACGACCTTGAAACCCTGGTAAACTATCTGCTCAACTTCTTCCTTGATCTGGGAGGAAGCCCAAAGGGCGTATTCCTTCTTTTCAACCGCCAGAACAACGAGCTTTCCCTTGAGGATTTCAGAGCCATTGACGAAGAGAAGCTTACTTCATTCAATATTTTTGCAGGCGGCGACATGACCAACTGGATAACAACTCTGAAACGGTATATCCTTACTGTTGATGAAGTAAGCAAAGATCCGAAATTTGAGGTTGTGTTCCCAAGTCTGAAGGACAGGCTTAAATCTCTCGGACTGAAATATATAATCCCCATCAGAGATAAAAATTCGCTGCTGGGCATTGTCGCCCTTGATGAATTTCAGGCAAGGGGCAAGGTGCTTCCATACGAAAACGACCTGCTTATGCCTCTTGTTACAACTTCTGCCCAGTCACTGTCGGCACTCACCCTTTATCAGATTTCGATGAGTGATGAAACCACAGGTGTTTATAACAAGCGTTATTTTATGCAGAATCTTAATCTGGAACTCAGAAGAGCTGAAAGATACGAACAGCCTCTGTCGGTAATAGTGCTTGATCTCGATGACCTCAAACGGGTGAACACAACTTACGGTTATGAGCAGGGAGACCTTCTGCTGAGGGAAACCGGAGCCATAATCCGTCAGAATGTAAGAGAAGGCATAGACATAGCAGCCCGTACAGGCGGCGAGGAATTTTCGATTATTCTTCCTTCAACTGATGCAGACAGAGTTCTGACTACCGCAGAGAGAATCCGCAGGTCGGTTCAGGAATGCCGTTTCCCCGGATTCCCCGAGGGAAGCAAGGAAAAAGTAACCATAAGCCTTGGCACTGCAACATATCCTGCAGCCACAAATTCCGAAAAGAGCCTTGTTGAAAGAGCACAGGCTGCCCTTACCCTTGCCAAGCGTTCAGGCAAAAATAAAATCTGCACAGCTGAAAAGACCGAGGAACCGGGCAAGGTAGTCGAAACAGGTATTATTTCAGAATCGGGAGAAACTCAGACCGCTGCTTCATCACAGGCAAGAACAGCCGTTCAGATGGTTGATTCGCTTATGGATGAAACAGGTTTCTTCTCAAGAAGTTTCTTTGATGAAAGATATTCGGGTGAAGTCCGCAGAGCAGAGAGAAGTTCAAACCCCTGCTCCCTTATTCTTATGAAACCGGACCTTGAGCTTTCGGAATCTGAGAGATCCGGCGTATTTAAGGAAGTATCACGGATATTCAAGGCAAATCTCCGCAGGGGCATTGATGTACCTGCAAGATACGACAGAGATACTCTTGCCATACTCATACCGGAAGCGGATCAGCACAAAACTTCCCAGATTGCACGCCGTATTAAAGCTTTAATCGACAAACAGGACCTGAAAGCGGGCCAGCAAAAGGTTACATTCAGTTTCGGAATTTCCAACTTCCCCAATGTGGGCAGAACTGAAGAGAGTTTCCTCGACACCGCAAGACAGGCTTTGAGAATGTGCCAGCAGATGGGCGGAGACAGAGCGCTTATCGCAACACCGGTTTAACGGTATGAACGGTATGAAAGGAAAGCAGATGAAACGAAACAGTTTTTTGACGGCAGCAATAATTCTTATCCTTGCACTGCTGGTTATCAAAGCGCCTTCCGCAAGGGCGCAGACTGACACGCCTACTAAGGCGGCGCTTGCTTTTTTTCAGTCTCTGGGATATATGAATTACAAAAAGAGTTATTCCCTGCTGGCTTCCGAGGCAAAGAGAAACCTGCTGTCCGAGTTGAGAAGTTATTATCTGACAAAAGGTGAAAACCACACAACCGATGAGCTTGAATACATGATTGAACTCAATCAGGGTGAATACAGAACTATGCTTTTTGATACACTGTTTTCAAGACTTACCATGAAAATGGGAGTCAAGGCAAGCAGTTTTCAGAACGCATCGGTTTCTCTTATAAAAGGCGGTTCGGAAACAGCTAAAATCAGGCTCGAAGTCTCCGGCAAAAAGGCATCTTACAACATGGTAAAAGAAAACGGGCAATGGAAGGTGATTTGTTATTAACAGCAACCTGGAAAATACAAGAAACCTCAGATTGCTGAGGGAAGAGCAGGAAAGAACAACACTTAGCAAATATGCGGCACTTTCTGAAAATTCAATCAGACTCAGACCGGAAGAACCCTGCGATGTGAGAACGGCATTTCAGAGGGACAGGGACCGGGTTATATACAGCAAAGCATTCAGAAGGCTTATGCACAAAACTCAGGTATTTATTGCGCCTGAAGGGGATCATTACAGAACAAGACTTACCCACACCATAGAAGTTTCGCAGATAGCCCGGACTATAGCCAGAGCATTGAGATTGAATGAAGATTTGACAGAAGCTGTATCCCTGGGGCATGATCTGGGTCATGCACCGTTTGGGCATGCAGGAGAAGCTGCCCTGTCGAGACTTATGACAAAATATACAGGCAAAGGATTCCACCACAGTGCGCAGAGCCTGAGGGTTACCGACTACCTCGAAAGAGACGGCGGACTGAATCTTACCAGAGAAGTACGAAACGGCATTATTTCCCACACAAAGGGCAAAGGCAGCATTAACGGGCCGGCAGTTTTCGAAGAGCCTATCACTCTGGAAGCTCAGATAGTAAGAATCTGCGACAGACTTGCCTATATCAACCATGATATTGACGATGCAATCCGGGCAGGGATTATCAATGAAGAGGATATTCCGAACGAAACTGTTGAACTTTTCGGAAGAAGTATTTCCGACAGAATAAACACAATGGTTCTTGATATAGTAAATTCGTCATGGGACAAACCACAGATTTCGATGAGCCGGGAAATGAACGACGGAATCAATCTGCTTAAAGATTTTATGTTTGACAATGTTTACACAAATTCACCGGCTAAAGCTGAAGAATATAAAGCTCATTATCTGATCGAACACCTTTTCGAATATTTCATGCATTATCCCCACCTTATTCCCAAAGTCATTGTGGAAAGAGGAAGCGGAAAGGGCCTGACTTATGCTCCATGTGAAATAGTGATTCAGGAGAATACAGGTTCATCGGACATTGAATATATTGATGATCAGGACAGAACATTCAGGGCTCAGGCAGTCTGTGATTTTATTGCAGGTATGACGGATCGTTATGCGGTAGCCCTTCACAAATCCCTGTTTACACCCAGGGGTTGGGAAATGGGCAGTCCCAGGGAATAGAACAGGAGTGCGAAGATGGAAATCCCGCGGGAGAAAATTGATGAAATACTGGCTCGAACTGATATCGGGGCGCTGATTAGCCAGTATGTAACCTTAAAGCCGTCAGGCAAGGATCTGAAGGGCCTTTGTCCTTTCCACACAGAAAAGACCCCTTCTTTTCTTGTACACCCCGACAGAGGCTTTTTTAAATGTTTCGGATGCGGCGAAGGAGGGGGTCCAATTCAGTTCCTTATGAAAATTGAAGGAATCCCTTTTGGAGAAGCAATCGGCATTCTGGCAAACAGGGCGGGAATTACCCTCAGCACCAGTGAAGGCGAAAGAAAAAGATTATCGGAAAAATCCATACTCATTAAGGTGCTCACAGCAGCAGCCCATTATTACAATGAAACGCTGATAAAAGCCGCCGTTGGAAAAACCGCTTTAAACTATGCGCTTCAGAGGGGGCTTTCTCAGAAAACCCTGACAGATTTTAACATGGGATATGCACCGGGAGGCGGGGATTTTCTGGCGAGGCATCTGAGAGGGTTGAAAATATCCTACGAGGCTATGGAACGGGCGGGAATCGTAAGAAGAAGCAACCGGGGCGATTATTATGACTATTTCAGAGACAGGCTCATGTTTCCCATTGCAGACAGTCAGGGCAGAATAGTGGGCATGGGCGGAAGAGCAATGTCTGCGGAAGTTCAGTCGAAGTATCTTAATTCACCGGAGACTCCTATTTTCTTTAAAAGGCATATACTGTACGGATTGAGCGTTGCCAAGCCTTCCATAAGAAAAGAAGAACAGGTATATGTGGTTGAAGGCTACATGGATGCTGTTTCGATGTACCAGGGAGGCTTCACAAATGTTGTTGCATCTATGGGAACATCACTATCGGAAGAACAAGCCCGGGCAATATCGAGATATACAAAGAATGTGATTCTGGCATACGATGCAGATACCGCAGGAGCCACAGCCACAGACAGGGGTATTGAGATTTTCGAAAAAGCGGGGCTTTATGTAAAAGTTATGGAAATGCCCATTGGGGAAGATCCCGATTCAATCATACGAAAACAGGGATCCGCCTACTTCAGCAGTCTTGCGGCAAACGCCAAAGGCATTATTGAATATAAAATTGATAATCTGGTATCAAAATATGACATGAGGAGTCCTGAGAGCAAACAGGAATTTGTCCGGGAGCTTGTGCCTGTTTTAAAGGAAGTGAAAGGTGAAATCAGATTATCGGAATACATAAGGGTTTTGTCCCAGAGACATAACATACCGGAAGAAAGCCTGAGAAAAATTGTGGCAGGGACCCGGGTAAAAAAACAGATCCCCGATGAAAACCCTGTGTTTACAAAGAAGCTCAAGCTTCCCGAAGAGATTCTGCTGAACTGTATCTTAACAAATCCATCTTATATTTCCATCTGCAGAGAGTATTCGATAAATGAAAAATGCATGAAATCCGCATATTTTTCTGTTTATACCGCTCTTTTAAATGCAGAAATTGAGGGGACTGAGCCTCTTTCCGTTGATATTCTGAGCCGGATTTTCAGAACAGAGGAACAACTGAAAACTGCAATTGATTTGTCGGTGAAAGAAGGAGCAAACGGATGTAATGAAGAACAAGTGCGGATACTTTTAAAGAAGATTGAACACAGGAGAATTAAGGACGAGCGAGAGCTTAGTTTCAGACAGAAGCTGGCTGAGGGTAAGCTTGACTATAATGATCCGGACTTCAGGGAGTATATCGAAAGTTTAAGGAAGATGAAATCTCCCGGCGCCAACAATTGAGAACCCTGTGTTCCAGCCTTTGGCGTCTTTATGTACTTTTGTCATGTGATAGCGGAAGTATTATCAGAGAAACGGTTAAATTAAAAACCATATAACGATCAGGGTCAGGAGGCATATAATGGTAGACGGGGAAAGCTTTTCCTCGGAAATGCAGGAATTGATTAACAAAGGACGACGAAGAAAAGTTCTAACTTCCGAAGAGATCAATGCATTTCTACTAAAAGAAGGCAAACTTGAAACAAGGGAAATTGACAACCTAATTGATGTAATCATCAGCGAAGGTATCGAAATTGTTAATGAGATTCCCGAAGGGGAAGAAATCCTTGACATAGAAGAAGAAGATTCTGAGAAAATCGAACAGGAACTTCATGAACTGGAAATGGTTGCCGAGAGCGGCATAATTGATGATCCGGTCAGGATGTATCTGAAGGAGATTGGCAGAGTCCCCCTTCTTACATCCAGCAAAGAAGTGGAACTGGCGATTAAGATTGAGCATGGCACATACTGCCGTAATCATCTTTTAAGTGAGCCTGAGCTCTGGAAGGCTATCTTTTCTTCCCCGCGCATAGATCCGGAAAAGAAATACCGGATTATGGAGCTGCGCGACAAAATAGAAAAACTCGAACCGCCGGCAGAGAAAACAATTTTTGAAGAATTAAACAAAATGTGGAATGAAGTTCTCTCATCGGTGGAAGCGGATAATATGCTTGAAGAAACTCTCTTTGGCGAGGGTAAACAGGCATATCTCGCAAAAATCGACAATGAAATGCTTCGCTGCCGCAGAAACTCCAAACTTCTGGAAAGCATTATGCCTTTTGCTTCCTGGGAGCAGATTAAAGATGTCAGCCTCAAGTCAGAGATCGAAAAGTTTCTCGAAGCTTCGGAAAGAGAACTCAAAGAGAAGATCCTCTATGGCAAACAGGCAGGAGAACGGATAACCGATCCTGAGTTTATGCTTGGAGAAGCTGAAGAATACCTGAAAGAAGAAGTAAGAAAGGGCCTCGATGCCAGATGGAAATACATCCAGCTTCTTAACATGATTAAAAGGGAAAATCAGCTTTTATCTGATCTGCAATTCTTCGAACGCAGGGAAAACCCCGAACAGGAACCGGGAGAACCCGGCGAGGAAAGACCTGAAAGAGAAGAAAAGCCCAATGCTTCCACAGAACACAAGGAAGAAGTAAAAGCTAAACTTGCAGAACTTAAAAACCTGATGGAACAAAGACGCAAAGAGAGCGGAGCTTCTCTGGAAGAGTTCAGGGACAGAATTTCCAAAGGTATCAAAGCTGCGGAAATTCTGAGCGAACTGAGGGAAGATTCTGAAGACTTCTACCGCAGAAACGAAGATTCGAAGATATTCTTCCAGATCAGAAACAGACTGGGCAGACTTATTGATGATGTGGACAGAAACCTCGAAATTCTGGGAAGACCCGAAACAAGGCTCCGTTTTATGAAAGAGTCTCTTATTGAGACCATCAAAATCGAAGCTCCTATTTTCACATCCATAGATGAATACAAACTGCTCGACAACCACCTGTTCAACGGCAAGGAAGCCATCAAACAGCTTACGGAAGCCAACCTCAGGCTTGTCGTCAGTATTGCTAAAAAATATATCAGCAAAGGAATGCTTTTCCTCGATCTTATTCAGGAAGGCAACCTCGGCTTAATCAGAGCGGTGGAAAAGTTTGACTACCGTAAGGGATACAAGTTCAGCACATACGCCACATGGTGGATCCGCCAGGCTATCACAAGAGCGCTGGCAGATCAGGCAAGAACAATCCGTATTCCTGTTCACATGGTGGAAACCATCAACCGTCTGATCAAAATTTCAAGACAGCTCCTGCAGACTCATGGAAGGGAACCGACTGTGGAAGAGATCACAAGGGAAATGTTCCCAATAGATCACGAAGATATCCGCAGGCAGGTTTCAGAAGAATTCCGGAAAAAAATGGAAGATCAGAAGAAACAGGAAATCGATTTCAAATTCGAGTTCTCCATCGATGATCTTAATGTTCAGGAAAGAATCAGAACCCTTGAAAAGAATAATCAGGACAGGGTGAGAGAAATCCTGAAGATCGCACAGGAGCCTATATCTCTGGAAACTCCCATCGGTGAGGAAGATGATTCGCACCTCGGCGATTTTATCGAAGACGATGCCGCCATCTCCCCTGCTGATGCAACAACCTCCATTCTTCTCAAAGAAAAACTGGAAGCGGTTCTCCACGAGCTTACGGACAGGGAAAAGAAAGTTCTGAAGCTCCGTTTCGGTCTGGAAGACGGCCGTTCGAGAACTCTGGAAGAAGTAGGAAGAGAGTTCGGAGTTACCCGTGAGAGAATCAGACAGATTGAAGCCAAAGCGCTCAGAAAACTGCGTTCTCCCAAAAGATCCCAGGAACTCAAAGATTACTGGATGAGCCAGTAAGTTGTTAATGCAACTGATATAAAGCAAATTAAAATGCAGGAAGAAGAATTGCGGAGTTGAATTTCCGCAATCAAGGATTTTCAGAAATGCTTTTCCCTGCATTTTTTGTTAAATTTACAAGGAGATAAGAATGAAGAAATTTAAAAACTTACTTATCTGTGCAGTTCTGGCTGCATGCTGCCTTCTGGCAGTTTCACCCTTTGCCTTTGCAGCAGATAAAGATGCAAAGCCTGCAAGTTCAGGCAGCGACAAACTGGGACAGTTATTCGACTCGATTTCACAGGTAAGAGTCTTTATCGAATTCTACTTTATGGAATCAGGCGACTACCCCGACAATCTCGATCAGCTCCTTAAAGACCTGAATTCAATCCTCCCCAACGGCTACAAGAATGTTACAATTCCCAAAGATCCGGCAACAGGCAAGGATTTCGTTTATTCAAGAGCTAAAGACGGAAAGACCTACACCCTTGCAGCTCCTGACGCTTCTGCCTACGGATTGAACAAAGTGGAGATTTCATCAGTCAACTGGGCAGGCTTTAATGCAATCGCAGAAGAAAGAAAATACCGTTTCCTCGGCATGATCTGCGTTGAAAACATCAAAGGCCTTGCCACAGCACTGGAATACTACGCCAAAGACAACAAAGGCAAATTCCCCAGCGAACTGAAAAAAATGATCCCCAGCTATATCAAATCGATGCCGGTGTGCCCCATTACCGGAAAAGATTATGAGTTTAAGGTTGAAGGCGACGACTATATAATCCGCTGCCCCAATCCCAGAGAACATAAAATGGAAGAAATCATGTTCTCATCAAAAAGAGGCTGGATAACAAAATAGATTTCGCCGTTTACATTTTTACCCTGAGAGTGATAATAGATCATATACTTCTGATTCTTTAAAATTGGGGGCAGAGTCAAGTGATTGGAAAAGTGCAGTCCGGTGAACTGACAAACAATTCAAACAGTGTTGGAAGCGCCTACAATTATTTTGCCCGGGCAACAGGCAGGGAACAGGAACAAGCCGGAGCTGCCGGACAGGGGGCTAACCGCTTTCCGGGATTATCCGGCAGAGGAGCCGACACGACGGATCGGATAAAATTATCACACGAAGCTCTGTTTGGTTCTCTTGCAGGTGATAATAATATCGGAAAACAGGATCAGGCATTCAGCCTTGAAAGCTTCAGAAGCAATATCGGGCTGACGCCTCCCGACAAAAATAAATCAGAAATTAAAGAAGGAGAAGAAGGCAAATCCCTGTGGGAAAAACTGGAAATGCTCTCAATGAAAACGGCGGGACAGGGTTGGTAAGCCACATGTGATAATATGCAGGATCACAGATTTGACACCAATTTATTAAAATCATTACTGACAACTAAAAGATTCGGTTCCCGAATCTTTTATTTTGATGTTCTGGATTCTACCAGCAATAAAGCCAAAAAACTGGCAAAAGAAGGCATAGACGAAGGGGCGGTTATTATCGCCTCCACTCAGGTAAAAGCAAGGGGAAGAATGGAGAGAGAATGGCAGTCTCCGGAAGGAGGGCTTTGGTTCTCTCTGGTTCTCAGACCTCCGGCAATGGAACTTCATCCCCTCACAATAATATTCGGTGCTGCCATATCTGCGGTGATTGAAGCTATTTCATCGGTAAAATGCCAGTATCACTGGGTAAACGACCTTTATGTCAACGACAGGAAACTGGGCGGCATACTGATGGAAGGCAGATTCAGGGGTATGGAACCTGAGTATGTTATCGTGGGTATAGGAATCAATCTGAATTTTCACGCAAAGGATCTTTCAGGAGAATTTAATGCACCCCCCACCACCCTGCTCGACGAACGGGGAGAATTCACAGCTTCAACAGCTCTTCTTGCAGCTATTCTCAACCGTCTGGAAAAGGAATATGACAGATTCCTTGAAGAAGGACCAACTGAGATTATTCATAAATACAAAAACCGCTGTGTTACAGTGGGGAGAAAAGTAAGAATTATAAACAGTGGTGAAATAGAGGAAGCTGACGCTGAAGCCCTCGATTTGACCGAGGACGGGGGACTTATGGTGGAACTCGGCACTGGTTCCCGGGGAATATTATACAGCGCAGAAAGGCTTATACTGCTGGATTCCTGATTAATTATGAAACTTAAAAAAATTCAGATTTCCAATTTCAGAAACATCAAAAGCGCAGAAATCGAAGCTGGAGATGAATTCAATCTTGTTATAGGAAATAATGCCCAGGGCAAATCAAATTTTCTCGAAGCTTTTTATGCCCTTTGTCTTGGAAAATCATACAAAGCACCGATTGAAGAAGATGTAATAAGTTTCAATGAAAACTGCGCCGTTGTGATAGGATGGTTTTACGACGGAAACAGTGAGTTTTCAATAACACTCAGATGGGAAAAGGACCCTGCAGCAGGGGTGAAAAAGACGGTTCTCCTCAATGGAAATCCGGTGGGAAGATTGTCGGAGTTCCTCGATCAGGCTCCTGCAATACTGATGATTCCCGATGATCTGGAAATTATAAGGGGAGCGCCGGATAACAGGCGTAAGATGCTTGACTTGATGTGCTGCCGGGTTTATCCCCCACTGGTTGAAACTCTCCGGAATTACAAACGGATTCTGGACGCAAGAAACAGCTGGCTTAAACTGCCTGTCAAATCGCAGGATCCCCTCCTTGGGGAAATATATGAAAAGAAACTTTCGACCTATGCCGGAATTATTGTCTCGAAAAGGCTTGAAATAATCGATATGCTCAGGCCTTTTATTGAAGAGCACCACAACAGAATATTCCGCCTTCCCTCACCAGATATACGATACCGCACTTCAATTAAAAACCTGAAAGACAGAACAGCAGATGCAATTTCCGGTTCATTTCTTGAAACTCTCCATACCCTTAAACAGGAAGAGCAGAGAAGAAAATTCACCATGGCGGGACCTCACAGGGATGATTTTGACCTGAAACAGAAAGGAAAAACCATGAAGCATTTTGCCTCATTCGGCGAAATGCGAAGCTCCGCAGCGCTGCTGAAACTTGCGGAAGTGGAGATTGTTTCAGGTAAAACGGGTAAAAGCCCCGTAGCTCTTATTGATGACTGTCTCAACGAATTTGACACTGATCACATGGAGAACTTTCTGCGCCATCTTTACGAACGCTGCCAGATGTTTTATACTTCTACGGGCATACATGATGCATTCGGACAGTTTGCATTCATCGAAACTTATTTTACAGAGAATGGAGCTATAAGGCGGTGCAGCCAGGCAGAATTGAAAACTCTCTTAAAAACATACTGAAAAAGCTGAATCTTTTTGACAGTTATAAAAGGCATAAAGCTCTAACCGTATGGGAAAGAGTGTGCGGAAGCAAAATAGCTGCCCTGAGCATTGCCAAAAAGCTCACAGGGGATAAACTCCATATTGCCGTAAGGGATCATATCTGGGCAAATGAAATGAGCCTCAGGGAATATGAATTTCTTAAAAGATATGAAAAGATTCTTGGCAGGGGCGTCGTCAACAAAATATATTTCAGAGCTGAACCGACTGAATTTGGGAAAAAGAAAAAACAGAAAAACGGTGAGGATGATTATTCCATTGATTCACTGGAATTGGGAGAAAAAGACAAAGAAAAAGTGGAATCAGCCCTTATTGGTCTGACTGATGAAAAAACCATTGAACTTGCAAGAAAAATACTGACCCGAAACCTGCTTTATGAGAAATGGATTCTCGAACATGGCGGAGTCAGATGTTTCCACTGCGGAGTGGCTATTGAAAAGAACCTCACATTCTGCCCTGTTTGCGTGAGGGAGCTGGAAAAACGGAATGCATCCCTGTTGAAAAAAGAACTGGAAAACCGACCATGGCTGAGTTTTTCCGAAGCTATAAAAACAGTGAACCCCATCACCTATTCCCTTTATTGCGATGTCAAATCTTCCATAATTGCTGATGCTGAGGATAGTATCGACAGGTTGATGACGCCGCCGGAAAACCAGAGGGATATCAGCGCCCTGAAGCTGGAGATTATTACCCTCGCTATGCTTCTATCGGAAAAACCGCCGTCACAGTTGAAAGACGAAGTGGTGATTGAAACCCTGCCTGGCTGGATGTATCAGATTTATAAAGCATAAGGGAATTCATACCGGACTTCCCCTGCTATTACTCCAGGCCATTCCAGTCCAGATTGGGGCTTAAAATTTTTCCCAATCTTACGAATATAGTGTCGGTTCCCAGATTGAGATTTGGAATTTTCCATTCGTTTGCGAAAATTATCACTGTGGTATCGCTGTCCGGGCTGTAGTAGGCTGAGCTGTTGTATCCGGGGATGCTGCCGTTGTGTCCAATGTATCCGTTCACCCAAGACACGCCGAGGCCGTAGCCGTATCTGTCTTTTACGATTGTATATGGGTTGAATGTCAGTCTTTCCGCCTGCATTTCGCTGCTGATAAGGGTTCCATCCCCTATTGCCCTGATGTAGGTTTTGGTTTCACTGAGGTTTGAGATTACCCCGCCGGCTGTCCATGTAAGGGATGGAGACTGGTTTGTCAGGTCAAGCAGGGGAGCGGCGGTTTTGGGGTCGTAATAGTATCCGCTGCACGAATATGCCGGCATATATGGAGTTTCGGGCAGGTATGTATGATTCAGTTTCAATGGTTTTGCTATTCTGTTCCTGATTTCATCTTCTACTTTATTTCCGGTGATATTTTCGATTATTTCACCAAGGATGACATAGTTGGTATTGGAGTAGTTGAAGCCTTTTCCGGGTTCAAAAACAGGATTCTGAGGGTCGTTTACACCAAGGGCAACCAGTTCCTGGGGTGTCCGTTCCTGAAGTGGATCTTCCGTATAACTTTTTATAAATCCGTCAGTTTCACTATATCCGAAAAGGCCGCTGCTCATGTTCAGGAGTTCCCTTATTGTAATATTTTCACCGTTGGGAATGTCTGAAACATAGTTGCTGACGGGATCATCAAGGCCTATTTTCCCTTCATCAACAAGCTGAAGGATTATGGTTGCGGTAAAGGACTTGGTTATACTGCCTATGCGGAAATTGAGGGACGGGTTCATTTCCGCGCCTGTGTTGATATCCGATTTACCGTAGGAATAGATCCATTCCTTGTCACCCTGCCACACAGCAACAACGATACCGGGTATATTACCTTCCGCAACTGCGGTGTCAACAACAGATTTCATCTGTTCCTGCTGAGCCTGTGAAAATGTCCCTGACTGGTTTGATGAGTCCGAATTACTGCATGAAGTAACTGTAAAAAAAATTAACAATGAGAGAACAACTACAGATAAAAGTTTTGCACCGGACTGTAAAGTTTTTTTACACATGGTAATCTCCTTTTCCATCTTTTCAATTATGACCGAATACAATCAGGTTATAAAGTGGAAACACCGTTTGTAAAAGGTGTTAAATTTTTTAACAGCAGCACAAAAAGCATATATTAAGGGAAATTACTGTTAAATTTTTTAACACCCGGATTTTCTGTTTATCCGGTTTTTATATAGCTGCCGGTTTTCGGATTACAAGGATTAATTTCGACAAATACGAAAAAGAACCTTGAGATATTTGGAAATTACTATTGAAGTTGAATTTCTAACACAACCGAAAGGCAGGTATTTTATGAATACACTAATCAAACAGGGAACTATAATTACATCAAGCGATATTTTCCGGGGGGATGTTTATATTGAGGATGATAAAATATTTGCCATAGCTGAACAAATAGATTTGCCTGAAGGCAAAAGTGATGAGGTGGACCAGATAATTAATGCAGAAGGGAAGTATGTGATTCCCGGCGGCATTGATGTTCACACCCATTTTCAGCTTCCGGTTATGGGGACGGTTTCTGCTGATACATTCGAATCAGGCTCAAAAGCAGGAGCCTGCGGCGGCATTACAACTTTTATCGATTTCGCCCATCAGGTTCCCGGGGAATCCGCTCTTAAAGCTATTAACGACAGGCTGAAGGAAGCAGAAGGCAACTGTTTTATCGACTACGGATTACATCTTGGAATTACCGATTTCAAAACCGGTATTCAGGAAGAGATGCCGGAATTTATAGAAATGGGGATTCCCAGTTTCAAGCTGTATATGGTCTATCCCGGTCTTATGAGCAACGATGCCGTTATTCTTGCAATGCTGAGAGCTATAAAGGATCTTGGCGGATTGATTATTATTCATGCTGAAAATGCTGCAATTATTGATTATCTGATAGCAAAAAACATAAAGGAAGGCAGAACGGATATTACCGCACATCCCCTTTCGAGACCTGATTTTACGGAGACAGAAGCGGTAAAGAGAGCTTTGTATCTCACAGAAGTGGCAGGCAGCAGAATCTATATCGTTCATATGTCCACAGGAGAAAGCGCTGCGGCAGTGGCGGAAGCTAAAGGACGGGGAGTAACTGCCTTTGCGGAGACTTGCCCCCAGTATCTTATATTTACCGATGATGAATACAGCAAAGCCGACGGACATTTATGTTCAACCAGCCCGCCCCTCAGAAAAGCTGAAGATCAGACTGCTCTGTGGAAAGGGCTTTCTATGGGAGCCATTCAGGTTGTTTCAACAGATACCTGTTCATTTACAAAAGCGCAGAAAGAAGCAGGCAGAAATGATTTCACAAAGCTTCCCGGTGGAATTGCAGGTATTGAAACCCTTATGCCCCTTATGCATTCCGAAGGAGTTCTGAAAGGACGAATAAGCCTCAACCAGTGGGTTGAACTTCTGAGCGCCAATCCTGCAAAAATGTTTGGCCTCTACCCTTCAAAGGGAACGCTTATGCCCGGCAGCGATGCGGACATTGTTGTTTTTGATCCTATGATGGAATACACTATTGGACCCGACACCCTGCATTACAATGCGGATTACACTCCCTTCGACGGAATGAAGGTTACGGGGAAGCCTGTTCTTACAATGCTCAGGGGAAAAGTCATATACAGGGACGGGAGTTTCACAGGAGAAAAAGGCTACGGCAAATTTGTCAGAAGGTATTATACTCCCTAAATGGTTATGAATATTGAAAATTTCAGGCAAAGCCTTTTGTCTTATGATTTCAGCGGCAATCCGACCGAGTCCGGTTTCATTGAGACCGGTTTTGGTTCGATTGCCTGCTTTACAAACGAATTCTGGACTTCCGGACAGAGAAGAGCCAGTTCAATACATGAAGTTTCATACAGAGCATGTTATAAGCCTCAGCTTCCAGCGTTTTTTATAAAGCTGCTCACAGAAGAGTGTGATACGGTTTATGATCCATTCGGCGGAAGGGGAACCACTGCTATTGAAGCTGGTCTTTCGGGGAGAAAGGTTATTTCCAATGATGTCAATCCCCTGAGTGCTGTTTTTGTGAAGCCGAGGTTGAATATTCCTTCATACGGCGAAATAGAATTCAGATTAAACGAAATATCCGGGATGCCTTTGAAAGAGGCGGACCAGGATCTTTCCATGTTTTATCATGCAGATACATTGCGGGAAATCGCCACTCTGCGTGAATATCTTGCTAAAAGATCTTTTGAAGGCTCATCTGATTCGACAGACGACTGGATAAGAATGGTAGCCACAAACAGGCTCACAGGCCATTCGAAGGGTTTCTTCTCGGTTTACAGTCTTCCCCCAAATCAGGCTGTTACACCGGACAGGCAGATTCTGATCAACAAAAAGCTCAATCAGATTCCCGAATACAGAAATGTGAAAGATTTAATCCTGAAAAAGACAGAGACGCTTTTTAAGAAGCTCACAGGACAGGAGAGGGAAAACCTGAAAAAAGCAGGGCAGACAGCAATGCTTCTCACCGGGGAAGCTCATAAAACGGAAGATATTCCTGACGACACCGTTAAACTGACTGTTACTTCCCCACCCTTTCTGGATGTGGTTGATTATGCCACAGACAACTGGCTACGCTGCTGGTTTAACAGCATTGATACCGATGAAGTAACTAAGAAAATCACAAGCATCAGATCTCCTGAAAAATGGGCTGACTACATGCAGCTTGTTTTCAACGAGCTTTACCGTATAACATCCCCCGGCGGCTGGGTTGCGTTTGAGGTTGGCGAAGTTAAGAAAGGAAAAATCAAACTTGAGGAATTTGTAATCCCCATCGGGATAAAAGCAGGGTTCGAATGCGCCTGTGTACTTATAAATTCTCAGGTTTTCACCAAAACTTCCAATATATGGGGTATAAATAATAACAGTAAAGGTACAAATTCCAACAGAATAACCATATTCAGAAAGAAAGACAGGAACTGACAAAGTGGATCCTTCTGAACAGAGAATCCTGATAATTGAAGATGAAAAGGAAATCGCCGATTTTGTTTCCCGTTACCTGAAAAAAGAAGGTTTCAATGTGGAAATAAAATACAGAGGCGACGATGGTTTTGCATCAATAATAACCAATCCTCCGGATCTTGCGGTTATTGATATTATGCTGCCGGGGATGGACGGACTTGAGGTTTTGAGAAGAACCCGTGAAAGGTTTTATCTCCCTGCCATACTGCTTACTTCAAAAGCTGAGGAAATGGACAGGATAATCGGACTGGAAGTGGGTGCGGATGATTATGTAACAAAACCATTTTCACCGAGAGAACTGGTGGCAAGGATAAAAGCACTGCTCAGAAGAGTAGAGGCAATAAGGGAAAACAGGGACAAGCCCCCGGAAATTCAGGAAGACAATATTACCCTCGATGGTGAAAAACGCAGGCTTGTTGTGGGGAAACAGGAGCTTCAGCTTACCGCTGTTGAGTTTTCACTTGCGAAAGTTCTCATGTCAAAAAAGGGAAGGGTTTTTACAAGAGAAGAACTCCTCGACATAATATGGGGGCAGGATTTTACAGGTGAAAGCCGGACTGTGGATGTGCATATAAAAAATCTCAGAAAAAAAATCAGGGATGCAGGTGGACCGCCGGAAATAATAAGATCAGTAAGAGGAGTGGGATATACCTGTGAGTAGGAAACACTGTCCGAATTCATCAATATCATGGAAACTTACTCTGCATTTTATGGGGATTATTTTCCTCACCCTTTTCATTTTCGGAGCAGGAATCTCCCTTACAGCAAGATTTTTTTCCACAGATCAATACAGAAAAGACATAAAAAAGAGGGTAAAGATAACAGCGCAAGCTCTGGGTAAAGAATCGGAAAATACCAGCAAGCCGGCTGGTACAAAATTATTTATTGAAACATTAAGCAATCTGCCCGGAGTGTCAGTCCGGGTAATCGACAGAAGCGGAGCTACGATTGCACATTCTCCCGACGACAAAAGGCAGGATATAGGCATTACTCCTCAGGATCTTCAGGAGTTGCTCAACGGGCAGGATGTGGAAATGATACATCCTTCAATTCATCATTCAGACCGCTATTATTATGCAGCATCTCCGATAATCAGCAACGGGAAGGTTATCGGGGGCGTAATGACTGTTATTTCCCTATCGCTGCCCGCAGATATAAGAAAACGAATAACATCAGCCATATTTAAATCACTGCTGATTTCACTTCTTATTTCTTCCATAGTGGCTCATTTTCTGTCAGGGAATATTACAAAGCCTATCCGTATGATGCAGAATACCGCCCGGAAAATTGCCACAGGGGACTTTTCAGGGAGGCTGAAAATCAAAAGAAATGACGAAATCGGAGTTCTTGCCGATGCTATGGACAACATGTCTGAAAAGCTTGAAAACAACATAAAACAAAGGCTTCAGCTTACTGCAAATATTTCACATGAAATCCGCACTCCTCTTGCAGCTATTCAGGGATGCAGCGAAGCTATTATGGACGGAATACTCGATACAGAGGAAGAACGGGACAGATACCTGAAAACCATAAGAGATGAAGCAAAACGAATATCGGTTCTTCTCAAGGATCTGACTGAATTATCCCGGTTTGAAACCGGTGATATTGAGATTGAGCGGGAGCCTTTTTCTGCAGGTGATATTATCAGAAGAGCCATTTCCGGGGTGGAAGTTTTTGCGGGTAAAAAGAATATAGCAATCAAAAGCGAGCTGCCTGCTGAAGAGATACTGGTTTCAGGGGATTCAGACAGAATTCTTCAGACTCTAATCATATTGCTGGACAACGCCATCCAGCATATTCCGGATGGCAGAGAGATAAGAATTATCCTCAGAAAATCAGGAAATTCAGCGGTTTTTGCTGTTGCCGATACCGGCGATGGCATACCGTCCGAGGATCTACCACATGTTTTCGAAAGGTTTTACAAAGCAGACAAATCGAGGACAAGGGACGGTTCCGGGTCGGGCCTGGGTTTATCCATAGCAAAACAGATAATAAAAACCCACGGTGGGACGATTAATGTAAAATCATCAGCCACAGGAAGCGAGTTCTGGTTTGAACTGCCCGTTGAAAGCTGTTAGTTCCTGATTTCTTTATAATAATTGACAATTCCCGAATCTTTGAGTACATCCAGAACTTTTCTGCCTGTTTCCGTATCCCTCAGATTCATTTTAAAGTCAGGATCACTGATAATATCATACACGCCGTAACACTTGTATTTAAGGAAAGGAATCCCTTCGGGAAACGGCGGCGGTTTGGGTCTGAACTGACCCGGTGTTCCCGGCGCCATACCAGGAGGATGACCATCTCCAACATCGGAAAAATCAGGACCCACAATCATCGCCTTCAGATCTTCTTCGGTAAAACGGTTCGCAGAGGGATTGGCAATGGAAAGCTGAGTCATATATCTGTCATAAAACGCATTGGCAAAATCATCATCTGCCCATTTTCCCATCTGGGAATTTGAATCCCTTTTCAGAAAATACTGAGCAAGAATGCTGAATTTCACCTTATCACTCATTTTATCAGGTTCATTCATATACTGGCACAGGGATTCGCCTTCAATTTTTTCAGGTATTTTACATCCCGTAAGTTCAAGCAATGTGGGGGCAATATCAATCTGCGAAACGATAGTATTTACATCGACCCGTTTTTTCTGGCCGGGCAAATGAAGAATGAATGGTATATTAAAAGTGCCGTTTGTCATCGATGTTGCCTGAAATGGTCCGCGGTAAGGCAGATCATTCGGAAACGAATAACCATGATCAGCTGATACAGCTATTATCGTATTATCCTGTAACCCATGGCTTGCAAGTTCGATATTCAGTTTTTCAAAAATATAGTCGAGATAAAGAATGCTTGTATCGTATAAATCAATAAACCTGACAGGTGAGCCTTTATATGTGCCTTTCATATACAGCGGAAACTCGAAGGGATGATGCGCCTGCATCAGATGAATCCACACAAAAGCCGGTTCGTTGCAACCGGCAAGCTTGTCTGCCAGATACGACATATAAATATCCATATCGGGCTGAATTTTATTGTAGTCAATATTTCTCGGATCAATAATACTCCACAGAAGAAAATATCTTTCATCCTGAGAAAGATAATTCATAAGCCAGGCTATATTTTTGTTGATCTGTTTGAGATGAAGGGAATTCAGCGAATTTTTATCACTTGAAATATTAATATACTCAGTGAAGGCATTTCGTTCAAAGTTAAACAACTGCGACATGTAGATGGTTTCTTTATATCCGTTTTCCCTCAACGCACTGATAAGATGGTCTGTTCTTTCAGTATTTTTCATTTCATCAGGTCTTTTGGGATATCTTCCGTTCAATATAGCCGGCAGACATACATAAGTGAGATTGCTGCAGGATTCCATATTCTGAAAAACATAACTGGATTTGGCAAATTTGTTGAAAAATGGCGTATTATGTCTTGAATAACCATAGACATTCATATTCTTCTTTCTTACAGAATCCATAGTAAAAAGGATAATGTTGGGTTTTGCTTTTTTGGATGCGTTTTTCTTGTTGGGAAGATAGTTGGTTCCGAAAGCCATATATAAACCAAGAAC
>JAJTBE010000059.1 GCA_021287065.1 Bacillota bacterium | reverse complement strand
AACAAATCCACCGAGCCCTATCCCTGCCCCCCAAACCCCTGAGAATGAAAAAAACAGAACTGTAGTGCCCATAGCTCCATACAAAATCGCTCAATCAGGCATGACTACTGGGTTTTTGAGTTTTTGGTGGTAAAGATGGGTTTAGACCTTCCGAATTTACAATAAACAAATAAGATAAAAAGAGGCTCTCCCCACAAACCGGAATCTGTTTGTCTTATTCCGGCTCTGGGCAGAGCCTCTTTTATTTCATAAGTGCAAATTACTTTGCTATTATTTTTACTGTTACGTGCGATTTGGAACCGCCGTTAACCCAGCATTTTACAGTATGTGATTTTTTGTCGTTGAGCAGTTCAATCATATTTACAGTTTTCTGTCCGGGTTTGTCGGCAGGTGCATATTTGATTTTTGAAAGGTCATAGGTCCAGGTTTTTGTAGCTCCTTTTTTTATGACGCCTTCGCCAAAAGCTTCACCGTTCAGTTCTTTTTCACAGCCTACAAATCCGCCCACTCCGTCAATTTCAAACCAGACGGTTCCTTCTTCGTTCTTACTGTCCTTATCCATGTAAGCTTCGATGACAACTTTTCCGCTGGTGAAATTGGATTTCAGCGTCTGAAGGCCCACTGATGTGTTCTTTTCCGGGGTCTGGACGCTCTTGTAGAGAATGAGGGTATTCAAATCTTTGGACACCACACGGGGTCCGCAAGGCCTGGGTCCTCACTGGGCTAATGCTGTTCCGGTTGCTCCTGTGGGGAGAAAGAACATTGCCAGCAATACTGCAAGGGCAAAAAAGAAATTGCCTTTTTTCATAAAGCGGTTCCTCCTAAAAATCTATCTGCCGCCGGTTATGTTTTGAAGCCAAACCGGCTGCAGATATGCTGATTTCCGTTTACACCGCTATAATCCTTCAGCTGCAGGAATTTTTTCCACAGGGTTTTGAGCCTGTAACTTTTATGCTTACAATTGAATCTATGGATTCCTCCACAGCTTCCCAGGGGATTCCGGACCAGTCAACAACCTGTTTCTCAATATGGTTTTCTTGTGTTACCTCGATTTTGACGAAACCCGCTTCCTGAATTTTTCTGAGATAATCAGCTTTCAGATCCGCCCCTGCCACGCAGCCTACATAATGCTCAACAGATTTTTTTATCTCAGGGTGAAGCTCCTTTAACAGAACTATATCTGAAATAAAGAATCTGCCAGTGGGTTTCAGCACTCTCAAAGCTTCTGCGAAAACCTTCTCCTTTTCCGGTGAGAGATTGATTACACAGTTGGAAATAATAATATCTACGGAATTGTCTGCAACAGGCAGATGTTCTATTTCGCCAAGTCTGAATTCCACATTTGTATAGCCGCCTTTTTTGGCGTTTTCCCGGGCTTTGTCAAGCATGGAATGAGTCATATCCACGCCGATGACCCTGCCTTCACTTCCTACTTTCCGGGCTGCCAGAAAACAGTCGAATCCTGCACCGGAGCCTAAATCCAGAACCGTATCCCCTTCTTTGATTGCAGCGTGAGCTGTGGGATTTCCGCAGCCAAGGCCGAGATTTGAGCCTTCAGGCACATTGGCCAGTTCTTCATCGGAATAGCCGATGGATTTGCTTGTCTGTTCAAGCTGTCCCGCTGAGCCGCAGCATGTTTTAACCGGTCCGCACCCGCAGCCTTTTCCCTCTGCGATGCTGCCGTATTTTTCCCTTACTGCCTGTTTGATGTTTTCCATTGTTCTGTTCCTTTCTGTTATGGATTTTCAGGTTCACCCTGATGTAATCTGTTAATTTGCTTAATGCGCATAAACGCATGTATTGCCTGTAAAAAATTCTGAATTAATCCGATCTTAATTCAGAAACGTGTTCATATCGGGTATCATGTCGGCATTCCCGGTTTCCCGGAGAAAACTTCTGAAAAAGTTTCCTCCGAACCTCCATCCTTGACAAACAAGAGCAGATGGTTGACAATTGAAGCGATTTTTATTAATTCACTGACATTGACCCCGGAACCAGCTTGTGATTTTTAATCGTAACTCTGTGTTCTTAATGAATTCCAATAATGCTGCCTTCAGGATTCATTATTCCCGTTTGTGAACAGATATGCGCATAAACGCATAATTGAGGTAAAAAATTACACCTGTTTTTCGCCCTGATTGTTACAGCAGCTTTTGTAGTTTTCAAGTTTAACCTGAAAAATGTTAAGCCGCTTTAGGTCTTTGCTTACTTCATCAGTATTCTTCCAGACTTCGAAAAGCGCAGAGAGGGCAGCTTTCCACTCAGGCTCAATATCAGGGTTTAAGCAGTAGTGCATAAAAAGCCCCTGCCGCCGGTCCCTGACCAGTCCTGCATTCTTGAGCACTGTCAGATGTCTGGATATCTTATACTGAGGTTCTTCCAGAGCTTCCACAATTTCACATACGCAAAGTTCCTGTCCCATCAGCATACTTATTATGCGGATTCTTGTAGGGTCAGAAAGTGCCTGCTGGATCTTTGTTACTTTTTCAATTGCTATATGCGTCATTGCGCATATAGAATAACATACTTATTTGTCTTTGTCAATAGAAAAAGGGCAATTTGTAAAACAGACGAATCATGGGGCAATGCCCATGAATTAAGGTATGGATTTATCTGATCGCTCGCGAGTATTGGAGCGGTTTGCCAAGCTCCCAGAGAAAACTTTTTGAAAAAAGTTTCCTCCGGACCTCCTTCCCAAAACTTTTGAATTGAGGGACCGACTAGGGACCGTGGGGTTTGGGGTCCCTCAGAGGGAACCACGCTTTTTTGGAAAAGCGGGGTTGCCCTCCGAACCTCCTTCCTTGAAAAACAAGAGTATGAGGTTGGAGATTTGAGTGGATTTTACTAATTCAGTGGCATTGGGTTGTGGGGGTGCTGGCGGTTGTCGGTGGTTTTGGGGATCGGGGGACAGGCGGGACGCCTGCGATCCGGCAGTCATTGGCGAAATATAGTGGTTATGAGGTTTGCTGGCGGTTAGCCAAAGGGTGTTGCGGGAGAGCACATTGGCTTTCCCCTACAGGAATTCCAATATCGATTGTAAATCATGCCGGAATGTCAGCTACCAGAGAAAACTTTTTGAAAAAAAGTTTCCTCCGGACCTCCTTCCCAAAACTTTTGAATTGAGGGACCGACCAGGGACCGTGGGGTTTGGGGACCGTCAGAGGTAACCACGCTTTTTTGGAAAAGCGAGGTTGCCCTCCGAACCTCCCTCCTTGAAAAACAAGAGTATTCGGCTGGAAATTGGAGTAAGTTTAACTAATTCATTGGCGTTGGGATCGACCCGGGGACCGGGGGGATAGAGAACCGTGGGGTTTAAGAACAATGCCCATGAATTAAGATATGGATTTATCTTATCGATCACGAGAATTGGAGCGGTCTGCCAAGCTCCCAGAGAAAACTTTTTGAAAAAAGTTTCCTCCGGACCTCCTTCCCAAAACTTTTGAATTGAGGGACCGACCAGGGACCGTGGGGTTTGGGGACCCTCAGAGGGAACCACGTTTTTTGGAAAAGCGGGGTTTCCTCCGAACCTCCCTCCTTGAAAAACAAGAGTGCTGGGGATTGGGACTGGAGTAATTTTTACTAATTTACTGACATGGGGGGTAAACATGCACGAAAAGGAAGCTTTGTGCTTTTACAATACAATAAACGGAAATATTCAGTATGTTTTGAATGGAGCTGTTTTATGAATCGGGACAGATTTTATGAGATTATTGATGAAGCTATTAAAGATCTCCCGGATGAATTCAGGACGGAGATTAATAATATAGAGATAATTGTTGAAGATGTGCCGGATAAGGAAACTGAGGCAAAATTCGCCCCCGGAGGAATGCTCCTCGGTCTTTATACGGGAATTCCCCTTACAGTAAGGGGTACGGGCTATGCACTCAACAATTACAGTTTTGCACCGCCTGACAGAATTTTTCTCTATCAGAAAAATCTTGACAGGTATTGCAGGGATTCAGGGAAATCACTGGTAAATCAAATCAGGGAAACTCTTTTTCATGAAGTGGGCCACTATCTGGGTCTTTCCGAAGAAGAGCTTCACAACCTGAAATACAGGAGTATGAAATAACCGGAAGTGATGAAAGTGAAAAAGGTTTTAAGGAATATATCAATGGCGGTGTTAATGGTATTTGCCGCCACAATCTGGGCTTTGGGTCAGACTACACTCACCAATAAAGACATTGAAAAAATGAAAGGCGGCTCATCAGGACCCAGACCTTCTGCAAACCAGCCGGGAGGGGATAGCGCGCTTCCTCCGGTTGAAACAGGCGGCTCATCGGGTTCCTCAGCTTCTTCGGGTTCAGGGGCGATGATTGTAAAAAAGCTTCTCCCTTATAAAGAATGGGATGATGAATATGCCGAGTATTTTCAGAGTCATTATAACGATTCTGCTCTTGAACTCAAACCGAAAATGATAGTTCTTCATTATTCCAGAACTCAGGATTTCAATACCCTCTGGTGGACTTATATCAATGGCGGCACTTATGAAAGCAAACCCGGTCATCTCTCAACCCATTTTGTTGTGGACCGGGACGGCACCATATATCAGCTTATGCCTCTTGAAAGGCGTGCAAGGGGAACCTACGGAGTAAATCATGTTGCTATTTCCATTGATATAATAGGTAAAAATGAAAATGAGCTTTTAAACAACCATAAACAGATGAAGGTTGCCTTTGCCCTGGTAAAATGGCTTGCCAGAAGATACAAGCTCGGTTCAGCGGCAATCCTTGCCCATAGTGAAGTAGCTCAGGGAAAATCCCTTGTTCCGGATTATACGGATTATGCGGACAAAAAAAGCCCGAATAAGTATCCACCGGGTTCAGAACCGAGAGGTCCCGGCAAATCATATATGTTCAAACTCAGATATTATCTGTATGAACCGAGATAAGCAAAAGGGAATTGACCGAAAAAATCAAAAACCATTCAGACAATTAGGTTTGAATGGTTTTTTTCATGAACAATATTTCTGATTATCTTCTTGCTCTTATCTGATAATAGATGGAGCTTACAACATTTACATAGTCCATTGTTTCCCTGTATGGCGGGATTCCGTTGTATTTCATCACTGCCCCCGGTCCTGCGTTGTAGCTTGCAAGGGCGAGAGCCATACTTCCGTTCCAGGTGTCAAGCTGGGTGGCGAGGTATCTTACTGAGCCTTCGATATTCTGCTCCGGGTGGTATGGGTTGACTCCGAGCATTGAAGCTGTACCGGGCATAAGCTGTCCCAGTCCTACTGCGCCTGCGGGGGAAATGGCGGACATATTAAAAGCGGATTCGATGCTCATCAGAGCTGTTACGAGATAGGGGTCCGTTTTGTGCTTTTTGCTGTAAAAAACGATTCTGTTTGCTATGAATTCTGCATTTCTTCTTGATACGCCGGGGTTGTAATAGAGAATCCAGGTCAGGATTCTGTCGAAAGCGTTTTTATCGGTATCATAGAATGAAAAACCGCCGAGACCTTCGATTTTTGCTATTTTTACCGGTTTATAAGCTGCTTTTATATCATCCAGAACAACATGTGAAAATCTTCCGTCTTTTATGAGGATCATGCCTTTGATTTTTACATATGATCCCATTTTGAAACTGATTCCTCTCCCTGAGAGAACCCGGCATTCATCGCCGTTGTTCAGTTTCAGGATATATTCGAAATAGGCGTCGTTGTCTATTTTTTTGACCAGTTCGCCTTCCCACATTATTGTTTTGCCTGAATAGTTGATAGCCTGCTGTTCATTTTCCGAGGCTTTTTTCACATCTGTAAATGAAAAATCCCTGACTTTGGCTCTGTCTTTTTCAAATTTGAGATCATCTTCCACAGCAGACGCATTTGGGGCTGCGGAAAGTATGACAAAGCATACGAGAAGGATTGTGAGCAGATATGTTTTTGCCATATTTGTTTTATTCATTTAATCACCTGATTTCTGAGAAATCTGCGTCATCAAGTTCTGTTTTTGATACTTCGAACTTAAATCCTGTTAAGACTTTAATTTTCAGGTGATTGCCGGAAATCTTTTCAGCCTTCGATAAACCTTGCGAGTGCATTTGTGGCTCTGCCGGTTGTATTGAGGAAATTCATGGATTTTTCAATATCTTTTTCCCATCTCCCCGCAAGGGAAGTTTCTCTTCCAAATATCAGAACTGCGGGATCTTTGGGTCTTTTTCGTTCAACATAGCTGGTCAGCTTGTTTTTCAAATCAAGGGCGCTGTGGGGATTGTTCAGGATATTGAAATTTGAAACTCCTGCATTTATATAGTCCCCGATTCGTTCGGGAAGTATCATTGTCATGCTCTGAGTCCAGTATGTATCGCTTTCAAGCCAGGTGTTGCATTTGTCCTGATACCAGGTAACAGGTTTCTCTTCCGTATCCGAAGCTTCTTCCTCTGTGAGGTGAAAGCGAAGGGCGTTGCAGAAAATTTCCATGGGGCAGCCTTCAAAGCAGCCTGAGTTTAAGACAATTTCGATTTTTTCCGCACCTGCAAATGCCACAGCTCTTTTTATTTCGTCAATATTTCTGTTGAGATCGGGATGAAGGGTGACTGCACTGTATTTAATATTTTCAAGGTATTTGAGTTTAATGGCATGATTTATTCTCGCCCTGCGGGACAGATATACCCTGAAATGGTTGAATTTATTGTATGGCGCCTGTTCTGATGAGAATGTTTCCGCAAGATAAAGATCAGATAAGGATATGGATGTAACGCCTATACTGTCGAGAAACCCCAGAAGCCTTCCCAGTTTTACCTGAAATGATGCGGTGAGGTGATGGTCTCCCATGCAGGTGTAATCGAATACGAAAACCGGTTCGATCCCAGCGTCTTTAATGACGGATACCACTGGCCGTAGAGAATTTTCTGCAGTTTTTCTCTCAGAATCCGAATCGAGGAGAAGCCTGAAGGGGTTTTCGGTGTAAACCCTTGATATGTAAGAGGCTATACGGTTGCCGTTGTAATAGGAACCGAGCAGCCCGCTCAGTGCTGATGTATCCATATTAATGCCGGCTGAAAAGGAATATTTGGGATGCATATCGATTAACTTCCCTTTATTTGTTTTCTGTGTTTGTTTTCGGGATCACACAGTAGAGATCCTTGTTTTTATTGTGAGATAAGCTTTAATAAAGTTTGAGGGAGGGGACAATGTCTATGAATAAAAGCATCGATTCATCTGATTAATCACTATAATCATAACCTTTTGCCCAGCTCCCGGAGAAAACTTTTTTAAAAAAAGTTTCCTCCGGACCTCCTTCCCAAAACTTTTGAATTGGGGACCGACCGGGGGGATTTGGACCGACTGTGGGGTTTGGGGACCGTCAGAGGGAACCACGCTTTTTTAAAAAAGCGAGGTTACCCTCCGAACCTCCCTCCTTGAAAAACAAGAGTATTGGGCTGGGTGATTTGAGTGAATTTTGCTGATTCAGTTGCATTGAGGGAGGGGGAAACCGGCTCTTTTCAGAAAGCAGATTTCCCCACTAACCTTTGTATTATTAAACCGATCAAACCGCTGTATTCAGTCTATTTTACACCCATCGCAGCTTCCATGAAAATTCTGGGATCCATTTCTTTCAGATTTTCTGCGATTTTGGGTCTGAATTCCATGTGGGCGAGAATATCTTTTTCGATATCAACCCCCGGCGCTACTTCCGTCAGGCACAGTCCGTCGGCATCGAGGACAAAGACGCATCTTTCGGAGATATATGTTACGGGAATTCCCCGTTCCACTGCAAAATCGGCGCTGAAGGTTATCTGTTCCACTTCTTCGATATACTTCTTTTCTCTGCCTTCCTTTACGATCTCAAGTTTGCCATCGGCAGTTTTAATATCGAGGCCTCCTGCGGTGAATGTGTTGCAGAAAACAACCCGTTTGGCGTTCTGAGTTATATTGATGAAGCCTCCGCAGCCTGCGAGTTTGGGACCAAACCGGCTGACATTCACATTACCTTTTCTGTCAATCTGTGCAGCGCCAAGTAATGCTATATCCAGGCCTCCGCCGTCATAAAAATCAAACTGGTAAGGTTGGTCAAGGACGCAATATGGGCTGTATGAAGCTCCGAAGCTTAGTCCTGATGCAGGAAGTCCGCCGATGGGTCCTGATTCCACTGTGAGGACGATTCTGTCCCTTACGCCCTCTTCCTTGGCTATATTTGCCACACCTTCGGGCATTCCGATTCCGAGGTTGGCTACGCAGTGTCCAAGGGGAAGAAGTTCGAAAAGGCCTCTTCTTGCGATAAGTTTTCTTATGCTCATTTCCATTGGTCTGAAGAGTGAATCCTCAGGGAATGCAACCTGTCCGGAATAATAGGGGCAATACTGTTCTCCGAAAGTCTGCATGTGGAGTCCGGGATTTTTAACAACATCAACCGGAACAATATAATCAACGAAAATCCCCGGGATTTCGATGAACATCTGGTTGACTCCGCCGTGTTTTGCAAGCCTCATTACCTGGCAGATGACTATGCCGCCTCTCTTTTTGGTGGCCATAGCCTGTGCAAGAACCTCAAGGGTGGCAGCTTCCTGTTCCATACTGATATTGCCGAATTCATCAGCAGTAGTGCCTCTGATAATACACACATCCAGATTAACATGTTTGTATCTTAGATATTCCTGATCATCAAGATGGATAAGCTCCACCATATCCTCGGTTGTGATTTTGTTGACTTTTCCTCCGTCAATTCTGGGATCCACATAGGTTTTTAAACCTACATGAGTTATTGTGCCCGGTTTTCCCGCAGCAATATCCCTGAACATATGTGAAATTACGCCCTGAGGCAGATTATAGGCTTCAATGTCTCCGTCAATGGCAAGCCTGCCCAGTTGGGGAGCTAAGCCCCAGTGGCCTCCGATAACTCTCTTTACCATACCTTTGTGGCCAAAATGGTTTAATCCCCGGTTTTTTGAATCCCCCTGGCCGGCAGCAAAAATCAGACTGAGATCTCTGGGATGACCTTCCTGAAGAAAGCGCTCCTCAAGAGCAGCAGTTATAGCTTCAGGATGGCCTATGCCCACAAAGCCTCCTACGGTGATATTAGATCCGTCTTTTATCAGATCTACAGCTTGATCGACAGTGATGACTTTGGATTTCATGTATATTGCTCCTTATTTTTTCTGTGGGTGCATATTCGACAAACAGTTGAATATTCTTTCTGATTTATGAAGGAAGAATCTTAAATTTGGGGGAAAATCCCTCACAGAAATTAAACAAAAATAAAGGCAGGTTGAATATGGCGGAAACCATCAACGGCAGCAAAACTGAGAAACACCCGCCCGGGTTGTATGTTCTTTTCTCAACGGAAATGTGGGAAAGATTCGGATTTTACACAATGCTGGCAATGTTCACGCTCTATCTGAAAGACTCAGGCAGTGGATTTGGGTGGGCTACCGCAAAGGCAGTATCACTCTATTCCACATATATTATGTTTCTCTACGCCACACCGCTCATCGGCGGAGTGATAGCGGATAAGTTTCTGGGATACCGGAATTCCGTAACACTCGGCGGAATTTTTCTTACTGCCGGATACTTTCTGCTTACCGTGAAAAACGAACATATGCTTTATGCAGCACTGGTTTGTATTATTATCGGCAATGGTTTCTTCAAACCCAATGTTTCAACCATGCTTGGAAACCTATATCCCGAAGGAAGCAAACTCAAGGATTCGGGTTATAACATTTTTTATGTTGGCATCAATGTCGGCGCTCTTATGGCACCAATTGCCGCTGAAATTCTCAAGGTTCACTACGGATTCAATATAGCTTTCGGTGCAGCGGCAATCGGTATGATAATTTCTCTTATCGTTTTCTGCTCCAACAAACGAAACACACGGTCGTGGGATGAAATAGCCAGAAAAAACGGCACAACTGAAAAAGACAGAAAAGAACAGAAACAATGGGATAAATGCGATGTCCCCCCAATCGAACTTGTGCCCGAAAGAAAGAGAATTCTGGCTCTGATAGTGATTTTTGTGGTTGTAATCGTATTCTGGATGATCTTCCATCAGAACGGTTCAACCCTTACCATCTGGGCTGATGAAAACACAGACTGGAAGGTTTCCGGCATTATTTCAAATGCAATCAATCCCTTCTGGATTATTACACTGACATTTCCCCTTGTATGGTTCTGGAAAAAACTGGCTGAAAAAGGCAAAGAACCGGGAACGGTTACAAAAATATTCTTCGGAATGCTCTTAACATCACTTTCCTTCTTCATAATGTATCTGGCTGCAAAAAGCGGGGGAGATCACGGAAAGGTATCTCCGCTGTGGCTCATCGGCTCTTATATGATTATTTCACTGGGAGAACTTATGCTGTCCCCAATGGGGCTTTCCCTTGTTTCTAAAGCTGCTCCGAAACACCTGAGAGGCTTGATGATGGGCGGATGGTTCCTTGCAACAGCCATTGGAAACAAACTTACCGCCATCGGTCAGTATTGGGAAGTATGGTCCCATTCCAGGTTTTTCCTTATTCTTTCATTACTGGCTCTCGGAACAGCATTCTTTCTGCTGATAATTATGAAACCGCTGAAAAAAGCGCTGCCCGGTGTTTGAAAAAGAGAACCGGAATGAATACCGTATATTCTGACTGTATTTCCTGAATAACAGAAAGGGATGTTTTTGCTGGAATCAGGCGAAGTTTTGGTGTTCGGAAGTATGTTTCGACAAAAATATAAAAATAAGGATGGTGTGCTATGGAAAATAAAGTTGTGGTAATTACAGGCGCCAGCAGCGGTATTGGGGCGGCTCTGGCTGAAAAACTCGGTGGGGCGGGGCATTCTGTGGTTCTTGCTGCCCGCAGCGAAGACAAACTCAGGGAAATTGCAGAAAAAATCGGTGAGAATGCATTAGCAGTCAAAACCGATGTTACGGTTAAATCTGATATGGAAAACCTGAAAAACCGGGCGCTGGAAAAATTTGGCAGAATTGATGTATGGATAAATAACGCCGGCAGAGGTGTGGGAAAGACATGGACTGCAATCCCTGAGGAAGATGTTGACGAAATATTCGATATAAATTTTAAATCCGCATATTATGGAGTTCAGGCGGTTATTCCATACTTTATGAAACAGAAAAAGGGACACCTGATAAATGTTTCATCATTTCTGGGCAAAGTGCCCTTTGCTCCTTTCAGATCCGCTTATAACGCCGCCAAGAGCGCTGTGAACTCAATGACATCGAATCTGAGGATTGAACTAAAAGTAAAATGTCCTGAGATCAAAATAACCACTATACTTCCCGGACCTGTTTCCACTGATTTTCATAAGAACGCCCTCGGCGGAACTCCGCCTTTTGCCGGTCCCGGTTCAACGCCTGTGAAGTTTCAGACCCCTGAGGAAGTGGCGGATGTGATTATCGAAGCAATGAGGAATCCGAAAGCTGAAGTTTTTACACAGCCTGAGCAGATCGAACAGGTTCTGCAATATATGGGCAATGTGGAAGCTTTTGAAGAACATATTGCCGGTATCATTAAATCCGGGATGGGCAAAGGATAACTGTTACAGGTTTTCTATCAAATCGATGGCGCAGCCTACTCCCATTACAAGAATCCTGAAGTTAGGCTGGCTTGTTCCCGTGTAGATCTGAGTTACAAAGAAGTCGTTGGAGCCGTGGACTACCTTGTTAACATCGGTATATCCTTTGTGTAGTTTGCCGATAGCTTTGTGGTTTGTGTCGAGTATCTGCATATTCCACGCAGACCAGTCGCCCCGGAACAGAGCTATCAGTTTTTCCGTATGATCATAAAGATTGAGCTGTGATTTCTTTGAAGTTTCATCGATGGTTGAATCCGGAGGAACTTTTTTCAGTGTACCGATTTTTCTGTTTAAATGATCATATATTTCCACTTCAAACTGGGTGAAGCTTAACTGTTTGGAAAACTTCATTACGGGTTTGTCGTCAGAATCAAGTATTACTGCATTAAATGAAAATCCCAGATAAGGAAAAACACTCAGAAATTTTTTGAAGCCGAGAAATGTAAGAACTTCGTCCACCACAAAACGCTTGCCCAGAACAAGAGTTCCCATCTGTTTTCCGTTTGAGTGAAGTATTGGGATCTGGCAGGTGCCGTCTTTCAGTCGTTTTCTCGAAATTTTAGTTATTGCCTGTAGGTAATCAAGGGGATTAGCCAACTCATTTCCTCCGTTCGGGATTTTCCCATATTGTCAGATCATCTGTTTTATTTTGTCCGCAAACCTGACAGTCCGGTTTGCTGTTATACTGAATTTTCAGGAATTCCATATCAAGTCCGTCATACAGGAGCAATGTGTTTTCAAGGAGTTCTCCTGTGCCGAGGATATATTTTACCGCTTCCGTAGCCTGAATCATGCCGATTATGCCGGGACTTGTTCCCATTATACCAAGGGGTTTGCCTTTGGGGAATACTTCAGGGGGAGGCGGATCAGGGTAAAGGCACGCATAGCAGGCTGTTTTACCAGGAATTATTGTGGTGGCCTGTCCTCTGAATTCCATAACTGCGCCCATTATTATAGGTTTTTTCTCTATGAAAGCGGCATGACACATCAGGTATCTTGTGAGAAAGTTGTCGCAGGCATCCACAATTATGTCATATTTTTGAAAAACTTCCCTGATATTTCCTGAATCAAGTCTGTATGGATACTGGTTCAGATTGATTTCAGGAAAAAGCGATTTCAGCTTTGCAGCAGCTGATTCGGTTTTCTTCATACCAAGATTCGTTTCGTTATGGATAATCTGTCTCTGAAGATTTGACAATTCCACGTAGTCGGAATCAACAAGACCGATGTTTCCAATGCCTGCTGCCGCAAGGTACATAAGAACAGGGCTGCCAAGCCCTCCGCAGCCGACAACAAGCACGGAAGAATTCAGGAGTTTTTCCTGTGATTCTTCCGTAAAGTCAGATATGGCAAGATTTCTCTGAAATCGTTGTCTGAGTTTGTCTGTCAGCATTTCACTACCGGATTATTTATATTTATGTTTGAGTTCTTCAATGAATCTTTCAGCGGAAACTGCAGCAGTGGCTCCATCTCCGACAGCAGTTGATATCTGCCGCAGAAGTTTTGATCTTACATCGCCTGCAGCGTATATTCCCGGGATTGATGTGTTCATTTTGTCATCGGTGGTAATATAGCCCATGTCGTCTGTTGCAGGGTGGAGCTGGCAAATGAATGTGTTGGGTAAAGTGCCGATATAAACAAAAATACCGTCAACATTCATGACTGTGGATTCGCCTGTTTTAATATTTTTAAGTTTCATGCCTGTTGCGAAATCATCACCGATAATTTCTTCCACAACTGTATCCAGAACAAATTCCATTTTAGGATTTTCAAAAGCTCTTTCCTGAAGGATCTTCACGGCTCTGAATTCATCTCTTCTGTGAATGACGGTAACTTTTGATGCAAATTTGGTAAGATATTCGCCTTCTTCAAGGGCAGAATCCCCGCCGCCTATTACTGCAACATGTTTATCTTTATAAAAGAAGCCGTCACAGATTGCGCAGTATGAAACGCCTTTACCCCGTAATTCTTTCTCTCCGGGAATTCCGAGGGAGCGTGGTTTTACGCCTGTGGTGAGAATTATTGTTCTGCCTCTGTATTGACCACAGCTTGTGTTTATACAGAATGTGCCGTCTTCAGATTTTGATATGCACTGCACTTCGCACAATTGAATTTCAAGTCCGAAATCTTTTGCATGCTCTTCCATGTTCTGAGCAAGTTCCATGCCGGAAATTCTTCTGAAGCCCGGGTAGTTGTCTATATAGCCTGTACTGGCTATTTGCCCTCCTGTAAGGGCTTTTTCAAGAAGTACCGTTTTCAGCATAGCTCTTGAGGAGTAAATCCCTGCGGTTAGTCCTGCAGGACCTCCTCCGACAATCATCACATCAAAAATTTCGCTATTTTGATCAATATTACAACTGGGTTCGTTCATTATCTGCTCCTGTTAAATTATTCAGCCGGATTTTTGTTATGCAACTAATAACAAAAACCTTAATTCCATAGTTTCTGAATTTGGGAAGTCTTAAACGGACAGGTTTTATCTCCTTTTTTTATATACCTTTTCCTGCTCATATCGGATGTCTTCTTCGCAAGCCATATATGTTTTAACCCGTTTACCGAGTATGGATTCGATATCCCTGACCGCTTCCTGACTGAATGGATTGGAAAAAGCAACCGAAGCTTCTTCAAAATCATCATTCTTTATTAACAAAGCTCCGTAAGCCCTTGATTTTTCTTCAGGCAGGGCTGAAGCGCTGTATTTGTCATAGTCGTCAATTTCAACATCAAAATAGTCAACACCGAGCCAGGCTGCTACATTTGAAACAACCTGCTTGCGGGCGAGGGGCAATCTGAGGAGGGTCATGTAGTCGCTGGATTCCTTCAGCAGATTTATTTTATCCCTCGGACCGAGCTGTGCCGCAATAAACCTGTCATGAAGGCTTCCTGTGAGGTTTTCTTTTCTATTTTCTATTATGGCGGCAATATTGCTGATGTTGTCATGTGTCAGTGACGTAGCCGGTTTCATTGTGTTAACGGTCTGAATCGCTTTTCGCTTGAGTTCTTTGAGAATTTCCGGTTCCGTATCAGAATCCGCAAGAAGGATGGAAGCTCTTTCACCGAGATTTGTCAGTGAAAAATTGACAATACAAAGATAATCTTTTTCTGCGATTGTAACGATTTTGTTGTTGATTTCCCTGAACAGGGACGAGAGTTTGTCCCATTCTTCAAGGGAAAACGAACTTATCTCCCGGCAGTCCCCTTCTTTCAGGTGGTAGTGATAGCAACGGGTTTCTTCGGGATCAAAAAAGATAAACCTGTAACCGGAATCAAGGTAATTTGTAAAAAATGGCAACAGTTTTTCATCAACCGCAGCTTTTTCGTATGTTTTAACTGCTTTGAGTATTTTACCGGGAGTTGTAACAATTACAACTTCATCTTCACTGCCTTTGAATCTGCCGAGAAGATTTTTCAGCCAGCCCATATTTTACCGCCTTCCGCCTTCATAGTCGGAAAGATAACCTGCTTGACAGGTTTATTAAACAAAGTTATAGATTTTTTCCTGTTCGATAAGATCAATCAGGTCGGGGTAAGAAATAACCTTTGCTCCCGGATGCGGCAATTCCATTCCTCTTTTTGCCAGATCATCCTTAATGAAATAAACTTCTCTGGTATCTGCCAATGATGAAATATCAGCATAAACGCCGTCCTGAATGAGGACGACCTTTGCATTGGGATCATTTTTGGCTAAATCCAGCCCCAGTTTTGTATATCTGCCGTCTAACAGGTATAATGCCATTTTTCTCACCTGAGGTTCTAATTTTTATAAACTGAACACCACATCGGATTGTTCCATCAGTTCGGGTAATTTCTGCCGCTCCAGCTTGACAAACGGTGCTTCAATCAGTTTTTCGTCAATCTTTCTCTCCCTGATGGAGTCAAGATCCACATATATACTGAAGCCGTTGAGTTTGAAAGAATTGAGATATCTTGATGCTTCACCTGACTGACCTGATATTTTGAGAAGATAAACCGCATCTTCAACAAGGAACAGATCAGCTTTATGTTCGTAATAACCTGCGGTAACTCCAAGAGCAAAACGGAGGCGTTCTGTAACATCCCCGCCGCTGAATGGGGTCTCTTTCATTATGATAAGGATCTTTTTGGAATTCATATTAGTTCTTTTCTCCTGTCAGTTCTCAGAGACAGATGATTTTATCCATCAGGGCTACAGTTTCTGCGATATCAGGAAGTCCGCCGGTTTTTACTCCGTCGAGAAATGCCTTGCCGCCGTCGAGTCCCCTGATCCTTATGTCGAGATTATTACATACAATATTGGCGCCTTTTACGATAAGGTCATAGATGTATTCTCTCGGACTTTTCCTGTTGTCCAGGTGCTTCTGGTTCTTTACGGGAGTCAGGACTGCATCCTGATTCAGGAATATATAAACATTGTGTTTTTTATCCAACGCGGCCATGGAAAGATGATACAGTGTCTCGACATTTTTGCCCATAAAAGGACTCTGATTAAGTATAAACCCTATGTTAGCCACGTTTCCTCCTTGGAAAAGTCAGAATTATAGTTCAATTAGTTTCCCCGGATAATCTGTTTTTCCTCCATAAGCAAAAATTATTTTCCATCTCAGAACTTAAGAGATTGTGTAAAAATCTTTTTCGAAGGGTATTTTTCAGGTTGAAAAATCAAATCCGGTAAAAATCAAAGGTTACGATTCAGGGGGGATGTCTGCAAAAGGTGAAATGGCTTAAGCCTGTGGTTATACGGTTCCGGATGTCATCGGGTTAAAAGCCGGGGATCCAGGGGCTTTGGGGTTAATGAAAAATGGAGTTGACAGATGCCGAAATAAATCAGGTATGAAGAATATGTGCGGTTTTGGCGAAGCCTGTTCAGGCTTACGCTATTCAACCCCGCGTAAAAACGCCAAATCCCCCAAAAAACGCGGTAAACCTCCGTCAACTGTAGGGGAGAGCCAATGTGCTCTCCCGCAACAACCCACCGCCAACCGCCAGTAACCCCAATAACCGCATGCTTCGCCAGCGACTGCCGGATTGCAGGCGTCCCGCCTGTCCCCCGGTCCCAAAACCCACCGCCAACCGCCAGCAAACCCCTATAACCACAATCTTGGCCAGCGACTGCCGGATCGCAGGCGTCCCGCCTGTCCCCCGGTCCCAAAACCCACCGCCAACCGCCAGTACCCCCAATAACCGCATGCTTCGCCAGCGATTGCCGGATCGCAGGCGTCCCGCCTTTCCCCCCCCGGTCCCAAAATCAACCGCTAACCGCCAGCAACCCCCAATAACCGCAAGCTTCGCCAGCGATTGCCGGATCGCAGGCGTCCCGCCTATCCCCCCGGTCCCAAAATCAACCGCCAACCGACAGCAACCCCAATAATCACAATCTTGGCCAGCGATTGCCGGATCGCAGGCGTCCCGCCTGTCCCCCGGGTCCCAAAACCCACCGCCAACCGCCAGCAACCCCTATAACCACAAGCTTCGCCAGCGATTGCCGGATCGCAGGCGTCCCGCCTGTCCCCCGGGTCCCAAAACCCACCGATAGCCGCCAGCAACCCCCATAACCGCAAGCTTCGTCAGCGTTCGTAGGAGGAGGGCTTTATAAAATCGATGCAGATGCGCAGGTCCGCCCGCGATGCGAACTTAAACCAAAAATCCTTTACATGTGCGGAAATCATATTGATAGCCTAAAATTACCATAATTTGATTTAGATTGAAGACTGGTTTGATTTCGGGTCGGATCATTGGTACCAACCCTACAGCTGGAGTTATTTTTCCATTTCGGAGATTGTAGAGAGCACGCGAGGTTGTTTAACCGGTGGGACAGGCGAGACGCCTGCGATCCGGCAGTATTGGCGTTTTGTTGTCATTATAAGGTTTACAGGTGGTTTAAGTCTGGTTGAGAGCGAATACATTTAAACCGCTCCCAATACCAATAAATTAATGCAAGAATTTATTTGGTCGCTTACGGGAATTATAAACGCATGCCCAGCTCCCGCCTTCCCAAAACTTTTAAATTGGGGGACCGACCGGGGACCGTGGGGAATGGGGACCGTCAGAGGGAACCACGCTTTTTTAAAAAAGCGAGGTTGCCCTCCGAACCTCCCTCCTTGAAAAACAAGAGTATTGGGGATTGGAATAGGAGTGGTCTTTACTGATACGATGTTATTGAAACATAACCCAGGAGCAGGCGGAGCCTGCGATTCGGTGAGATTAACGGTTTATAACCAAGCTGTGGGGGGTTGGGGGATTCTTCCCCCGTTTGCCAACCTTTTTGAAAACTGCGCAGCAGATTTCAAAAAAGTGAGAATAAGCAAAAAGCAATAAAACTCGATATGCAGAAAGCAAAATTAAAGAGAACGGAAAAATGATGCACTGAAAGTTTTTGCCGGAAGGGTTTGGGAAACGAGCTTTTTTCAAAAAGCGGGTTTCCCAGGAAAAGAATCATAACCATTCGCCCAGCTCCCAGAGAAAACTTTTTGAAAAAAGTTTCCTCCGGACCTCCATCCCAAAACTTTTGAATTGGGGACCGCCCGGGGGACTGTGGGGTTTTAGGGACCGTCAGAGGTAACCACGCTTTTTTGGAAAAGCGAGGTTACCCTCCGAACCTCCCTCCTTGAAAAACAAGAGTATTGGGGATTGGAATTGGAGTGGTCTTTACTGATACGATATTATTGAAACATAACCCAGGAGCAGGCGGAGCCTGCGATTCGGTGAGATTAACGGTTTATAACCAAGCTGTGGGGGTTTGGGGGATACTTCCCCCGTTTGCCAACCTTTTTGAAAACTGCGAAGCAGATTTCAAAAAAGTGAGAATAAAGAAACAGCAATGAAAATCGATATGCAGAAAGCAGAATAAAAGAGAGCGGAAAAATGATGCACTGAAAGTTTTTGCCGGAAGGGTTTGGGAAACGAGCTTTTTTCAAAAAGCGGGTTTCCCAGGAAAAGATTCATAACCATTAGCCCAG